>CAZZMS010000102.1:0-6134 GCA_964655485.1 uncultured Pseudobdellovibrionaceae bacterium
GTTCGATGACGTTAAGCAAATGCAGCGTTGAGGTGAAAGTCACCGGACTTAGATGAATTTGCCCACCTTTTTCTATAAAGATCTTGTTGTAACAATTCACCATAATTTCGGTGACGGTAGGATCGGCTAATAAGTCTTCGAGCTGTCCCAGACCAAGGGCCTCCTCAAGGACCTCTTTGATCAACTTACTTCGCTCATCGCGCGCCACAGAAGGGGCTTCACGATCCACAATTTGGGTAATTTGGGCTAAAGTTTTTTCCCGCAATTGCCGCTCTTTTTCGGGATCTCCGTTGGTATCGGTCACTCCCTTCTTAAGATCCATAGCCTTGATAAGCTCATTATGAATCCTCATTTTTAAAATGTTACGCGCCTCCGTGGGCTGCCCCGGAGTGACACTAGGAGCTCCGCCACTTGTCCCCGTCCCTGGCGTAGCCCCAGCAGCTGAGGCTTGAACAAGTTGAACTTTGGGACGAGCTTGAGATTTGAGCTTGGCAAGCAGACCCGAGCTTAATTTGCGCGCAAGCTCCACATAGGCCTGAGCGATGGGACTTTGTGATTTAACCGCTACATAAGGCAGGCCACTCTGCACAGCCTGCAAATGACCTTCTTCATCGTTACCAAGCACCGATAATAACTCAACTTTCATATTTTTTGCCACCACAGCGGGCTGTACACCGGCGTTGATCGTCTTATTCATGACTAAACGGAACATATCCAAGGGCAGGGTCATTTTTAGCAGTCGGGCTAAAAGTTTTTGGGTCTGATTCAGCACTAAGAGATCATTACTTGTCACAATTAAACCTAGGGTAGCTTCCGATAGGAAATAAGACTGTAAATCGGATAACTCGTTACCAATATCCACAATGATAACTGGATAGTGAGAAGAAAAGTATTCGATGACTTTACTCACCGAGGACGAGGGAGCCTGAAGACTCTCATCTAAACTTCTCACCGCCCCTACATAGTGGATACCTGTTTTATGCGGAGTTACTAACTGCTGCAAGGGGGTCGAAGTTAAAGAGCCTTGAAATTGCGCCAGCTCAGTTAAGGTTTTAACCGGCTTTAAACCTAAAATCACATTCAAGTCACCTGCGGTGTGTTGGTCCCCATCGATGAGTAGCACAGGCTTTTTTAACTCTCCCGCAAGGCTTGCCGCTAGATTTGCTGCCACGTGGGTTTTCCCCACGCCCCCCTTGGCTCCTAGCACAACAACTAAGTAACATTGTGGCGATATAGACATAGCGCTTCCTCTAATGCTTAATCCTACCTATCCACACCTAATAGATTGCCGCGGAAAGGTTGTTATTTAATTCCTAGACTTTTACTCAACTCCTTCCCTTCTCGGTAACCTCAATTATTCTCCAATACTAAATCGCTTTTTAATTTTCTCCACTCCCTGACTGGCACTGGCTTTGATTACGGGAGTGACAAATAAAACATACTGGCTTTGATCCCTTGTAAACTCACGATCAGCGTGCAAGCTTATGATGGGCCTGGCCGTTGGGTTTAGTTTTTTATTATATCCGGTACCTGATTGATTATTGATAAGTCCAGCAATGGCAGCGCTCTGGCCACTTCGAATGGCCACGTCGGTTTCTACTACGTTATTGGTAACGCCTTGTGACCCAAGACTCGACGCAATGTCAACTTTTAAAGTCAGGTTAATTAAATCAGATCTTTCTCCGAAAATGACAGGGCTCACTGTGAATATAAATCCAACATCGCGCTGAGTGTTCTGGACGGCGCCGTTGGGTTGGACTATCGAGTTATCTGGCACACGCACCGTGGAGCGCATGGTGCCCGTCTTTGTGTCTTGGACCATCAAGGTCCCAGATTTCAACACTCTTGCATAACCATGCTGTTTTCCCCAATTCAGCTTCGGAAATAGGTTATTGATTACCCCCGTTAGGGTGGTTTGCGAACCCTGTTGCGCTCCCGTCCCTGTCTGGAACTGGATTTGAGAACCATCCGTTAATTCCGGCATAAAGGCAAATAAAAATCCTTTTTTGTAATCCTTGGTTAATTCCACAAAATGCAAAACTACCTGAATCATTTTGGGCGGCGGAGGAGGCGATGGGGGCTGTTGCTTCACTGTAATCATACTGGCCAGCTTCACTTTTTTGGCACTAGCATCATCTGGCTTCCCTGAGGCAATCTCTGGCAAAAACAACTTTGCAATGGTTTCCGCTCTTTGTTTTTCGTCCTCACTTGCTACTGTTCCTTCCAAAATAATCGCATTATCAAAAGCCTTGACCTCAACGTCTGGATTATTGATTTCCCGGGCGATGACCTCAGCGATTTTCTTAAGAGAATGAGGAGCAACACTCACTAAGGAGTAAACACTTTCCCCATAAGGAGCGATCACCGACTGAATGCGCGCCAAATCCCGCACCAACATAACCTGCCCATCGACAACTACCTTGTTACCCAAGATTTTTACTTCGATGCCGTCAATATCCGACAAGAGAGATAAGACTTCGCGATAAAGATGCTCTAATTTGTTCTTCCTCACTTCAATGCGATATTCGATCAGTGGCTCTTTATCTTTGTTAACAATCAACAAGACTCCTTCACCCTCTTTCGTTGGCTTGAAACGAATGAGATTTCCTTTTTTTAAATAAACCGCTCCGGTTACCCCCTCATAATCCCCTTCGAAATTAATCTCTTCGGGCATGGTCAGAGGCAGTTCTTCTTCGTGTTGAACAGCTGTAGTAAGCCTGATCCAAATACGTTTATACTTTGGCCTTTTGCCTTCTCTTACCTCTTCTTCCTTTATCACCTCTGCACTTTTTGAGCGCACAACCATGGATTCGGGAAGTTTTTCATCCGGATTTTTTATCATTCCTTGATTTGCTGAATTGCCCTCTTGCTGAGCATATGCAGGGATAATGATCAAGTTAATGAATACTAGACACAGCAAGGCGAGTGTGAATAGATGTGCCCACATGCGAGCGCCATCGATATTCCTTGTCATAAATCTCGCCCCAGTTTTTTTCATAGTGCCTTAGCCCAAACCTTCGTTCTTCTTCATATCAGTCGATGACATTATCTAAATTCTAAATAGTTTGCCCAAACCTCTCCCTAACACAAAGGCTCTACCTTCCGCTTCCACCTTGATACTGAGGAGGAATGTTAATAGGGGTAGAGCCCGAATTGGGAGTCACAGCACCGAAACCCACGCTCAGAACTTCAGAGGAGGAGCTCGGTAACCGACCCAAAGGGGCTTTGTCTGCAGGGTTACGTAAAGTGAAGAAAATGTTACTCGGGCTTGTGGACAGAATATAGATCAGGTCCTGTGCTTCTTTGGGGTTTACCTCGACGGTGATGGTGCTATATTTGGTATCGCCTGTAAGATTCGTTTGAATTAAGCTTTTGGAAGCCGCATCGTATTCAAGCATACGCGGAATCCCGCCCACCACATTAAGCCCCGTAGCCAACACCGGCACATCCGAGAGTAATGTTACCACCTCACGTTTTGCTTGTAGCCCCTTGCCCACGTCGATGGCTACAACGATATCGACGCGATCACCAGGACGAATCAATTTAGAAACAGCTCGGGTGTCATCCACCGGAATAGCCACAGCACGTTTACTAGGAGAGACCTGCAAAGAAATTCCTGTCTCTGCTCCGGATTGCAGTAATTTGTTAAAAAGAATTTGTTCTCCCTTGGCGATGGGTGCTGCAGAAATCTGGCCTATAACAGACTCAGGACTATTGGCCGCTCCCGGCTGAATAAACTGTGCAGGGATCTCTATGGCCTCTACCATTTCGTCATCGATGGTTTGAAACTCTTGAATATTTTTTTTTGCCACAAGAACAATTTTTTTCGCACCCAACTCTTTATCTAACTCGGCTTTTTTTTCTTGTGAGTAACTAAACATCAAGAAGGCTGCAACTAAGCCTGCAATAATCGCCACGAGGAAATTCTTTCCGTCCTGATTCATAGGCACTCCTTTGCCCCCGCTTTTTGTTCCCAAAGAATCATCTGTTCCATGAAAGCACTAGCCTAGGCCGTCATCGTGGGCGCACTCCATTGGCCTACTGCCGGCATTGGGCGTTCAAACAAAGCCCATACACCGTGCGCAGCCAAACATTACCAATGCCCTCACCACTATCATACACGTCTTTTGCACTCCCAGGATCTCTCACTTGAAAAACTCGACTATGGTCATCTACAGAATCGTTGCTCTCCAGACTTAAGCCGAGATTAGAAAACTTAATAGGACGAGTGGTCACAAACCACTGATCGGCAGGTGAACCCTCGGCTACTATCGCATGGTAACGCAGTCCTTTTAGAAAATAAGTCACATTTCGCTCGGAGCTTGGGTCGTCCCTCAATCGATTAAGTTGAGACCTCCACCGAAATGTTTCGAAGGCATAATTCCGAGCAGCAATGGAGTTTAGGATACCGGCATGAATGACGCCCCAAAAGCCCAAGGTGAAGTTGAGAATCAAAGCAAAACTCAGCAAGACGGGAATGAGCTCAACCATTCCAATACCATATTGGTTTTTTCTTGAATACCTTCTATAAGTATTTTTCATTCTCTTTATTTTGGTAATTTTGAGAAAGCCCCCATGGCATTGCCAATTCAAATCATCTTGCATATGTTACCCAATGGATTGCTACGCTGGGTATTTAACACCCATTATCCTCACCCAAGGACCATTGATTTTCAGTGGTTAAATTTTGCGGCAATTGGCCCGCTAGAATGTTCTGCCAGTTCGACAAGTTACGTTTTTCCTGAAAAAATTTTCTGCACTCTAATTGTGAAGGCTCACGAATTAAGAAGGCATTAATATAAGTTTTAAAGGTATCATCAGACTGATCCGGATTCGTGCTCCCTAAAAACTTAAACCGCATATTGAGGATCTTTAACGTAAGCGGCACGATGATACCTATAAATCGTCCACGCTGAAAGGCAATTCCTCCTCCACCAAACTGGGCTGTGAAATCTGGCTCACCTGTCGATGCCCCTTCTCCTTGACGAATCTGGAGTTGATCAACCTTTCCGAGCTCAAACCATGAGTTCTTAAAAGTGCGAGCTATGGCTCCATCACCCTCAGTTAAAGACTTATATTTCCTCTCTGCATTCTCTTTTTGCTTTGCTGGACTTATAGCTCCCGCCATATGGGCCCTGGAAGTAGCGAAGGCGATATACTGTACAACCTCGGTTACCATCAGAGAGTAACTAAGAGCAAACAGGACAATTCCCACCGCTCCGGCGATCATGAAGGCAAATATAAATTCGGTGATGACACCTCCCCTCGATTGAGGGGGGGATTTTTTCTTTAATGACCGTGCCATCATCAAGGTACACGTACCGAGATGACTCTCTCTGCACTCTCTGGATGCAACTGTCCCGTTCCTACTTGGTAACCACATTCGCGCCATGCTCCACATTGTATCATGCCATCAATCTTTGACCACGGTTTGTAGGTGAGGCTCTCTATAGCTCGATTTTTGATCAAAAGATTACGGACCAAAGTCGAGATCGCCACGATAATTACGGTTAGGAGAATATACTCCACGATCGCCTGACCCGATTGTAAATGTCGATGGCCACTACCATACTTCACATTTTTTCGTTTATTTCGTACCCATGATGCTACTGTCTTCATAATTGGCCATCCAAAGTTAAGTGGAGACCATGCGGGCCTTTCTCCTTGCTAAAACGGCTTTTCTTTCCACTGCTGCGGGAAGTGGCTGGTCTCAGAAAAGCCCTTACCTGTAACCAAATGTTTTTCAACACGGGCCCCCAGTCTGGGCCCAGCCTCGTGAAACGCTCTTCCGGGTGCATAGAACACCACTTTCATCATTAAGGTTACAAAAACCGTGATAAGAAGGACGTACTCTAAGATCATGATTTAATCTTCTGTTCGTCTTGATTTGATAATCCCATCTTGTGGTTAGCGCATTCATTGCTGCGCTGACTTAGTGAGAGGAGCTCAACAAAGGCTCCCCCCACCTTCACGAATCAGTTTTAGCTTAGTCACCCTTATCCGGCGAGACTTCCAGGGCCGGCTAAAGCTATTCACCACTGAAGCCTTGAATTTGGCCACTAACCGAATCCATTTTTTGCCCAATCGCTTTTTTGATTGGCTCTCGAAAAATCGCAGCAACGGCAATAATAATC
>CAZZMS010000103.1:0-10136 GCA_964655485.1 uncultured Pseudobdellovibrionaceae bacterium
TAATTGAGCCATTGGATGGGAGCTCTTAAGCTCGATGACCCGAACCAAATGCGGAGGCTGCTGAGACTTAAGCTCTCTGGGATAAATTTCTATCCGGTAACACCAAGTTTTTTCTAAAAGGTGCTGCAAAATCCGAGGAAACTCTAGGTTTTCTCGCCGCAAGCCCTCGCGCATGAACTCCTCAAGGGTGGGGATGTCGCGCACTTCCCACTTGAACTGCTCAATCATCGGGCCATGATCCATTTCTTCATCCACAAAATGTACGGAAAAACCATGCTCCTGAATCCCCTCTGCCCAAGCTCTCTCATATGCATGTAAGCCCGGAAACTGCGGTAACAAAGAGGGATGAATATTCACCACGGAATAAGGTGGAAAATGTCCTAAGAAAAAAGAGCTAAGTAACCGACGGTAACCTGCTAGAACGATCAGATCAAAAGAAAGCTGGTTTAAGCACTCGATCACGCTACACTCATGAGCTTGGCGATCCCCCTCCCACGGGATCACATAACACGGCAGCCCCCAGGATTGAGCTTTTTGAACGACCTCAGCCTGCGGATTATCGGTCAGCAAGGCCACCACAGAAAAACGTTTCTGGGTGACCCCAAAAGAGCGAACCAAGCTTTCTGCATTACTTCCTCGGCCAGAGGCAAAAACCACAACCCGTACCGCCTGAGCGGGAGTAAGACCTATGTCCCGCCGATAGTCTTTTGCCGCAAAATGAATGGATGGCACCTTTTCGTAAGCTAAGGCGCGTGCTTCCTGCCATGAGGTCGCCGTGCCGGTAACACCAAAAACTCGCCCGCCTTTAGCTACATAGCGACCTGAATCCACCGAGACCCCCGCGGGGAAAAAACCTGACTCCCAGCTCGTCCATGAAATCGCCTCTCCTGCTCCCACCGCCTCGGGGTAAGGCCCCTGACATAACACCACATGAACGGATTTTTGCCTCGATTTTCTAAGTGAGCTTTCCCAAGTTTGCGCTTGCCGTAGCTCCCTGCGCAAAAAAGCCTGAAGTAACTCTACGAAGACATCAGGATTCCACAAACTCACCAAGGCCTGAGTTTCTGGATCCCCGAGTCGAGCGTTAAACTCTAAAACCCGAAAACCCTCAGCTGTTTTCATTAAGCCGGCATAGAGAAATCCCTCGTAAGGCACTCCTTTTTGTTTAAGGGTTTTAAGCACAGGACGGAAAATTTTTTCTCCGATCTCGACTTCCTCATCTCGGGTAACAAAAGGAGAAGGCGATAAAGCACCCATACCACCCGTATTAGGTCCTTGATCGGCATCATAGCGCCGTTTGTAATCCGTGTCGGTCCCTAAAAAAATAAAATCTTCGTCTTGACATAGAGCAAAGGCTGAAACCTCAACCCCTGATAAGAACTCTTCCACCAAAAAAAAGCTATCAGACGGATCTGACCAGAACTCATAAGCCGTGCTAAGCGCTTGTTTCGCATCGGAGGTGATAACCACCCCTTTGCCTCCCGCCAGTCCGTTTTTTTTCAAAACCCAAGGGGGTGGAGTTTTTTTCAGATACTCTTCAAAGCGCGCTTGGTCCTGTTTGGTGAAACTTTCACTTTTAGCAAATAAGACCTGAGCCTCTTTCATCACATTTTTAGCAAACTGCTTGGAACACTCCATCTGAGCCGCTTCCGGAGAGGGGCCCAAAACCCGATAAGCTTTGTCCCTTAATCCTTGGGCCACTCCATTAATCAGGTAAGCCTCACTTCCTACGATCACCAAGTCCCAAGGTCCATTGAGCTCTGATGAGGGCCATGCCCGCACCTTACTTGGGTGCACTAAACTTACAGCCGAGCTCGCCGGCCAGACGTCAACACTCAGTACTTTATCGCTTTGGCTAAGTAACCAAGCGAGCGCAGACTCTCGCCCTCCCGCACCCAAGATAAGCACTCTCATGAGACCTCCTGTACGGCAGCAGCCACTCTTTCATAGGCCCCTCGATATTGCCTAGACACCTGTCTTATTAGATCGGCAGGAGCCGAGGGCGGCCTAAGCCCGAGACTCTCCGCTTGTTGCCATGCCTCTTGACCCAGGCAGACATGCTTCAACTCTTGCCAGCGCTGATACCAATCAGTGCCTCTGTAGAACTCCCGCAAACACTCTTTGCCCCAGATCTCTCCACTGATTTGATCTTCGATTCGTAGCTCATCCAGAGTCACAGCATCCACGAGCATCTGATCCGCGTCGTACCAAGCCCACTCCAGTTTTCCATCCCACAAAGTAAAGCCCGCATGCTGAAAAAGCTTTTGTAGTAACATCGCTACCTCTGTGATTTGCTTTTGCCACTTTTGGAAATCGTAAAACCCCATGTGACTGATCTCACAAGCTTCCCTATCACTCAGGTAGCGATCCCCCGCCTCAAGTTTGGTGAAACACTCGAGGATCGGTTGAGACCATACCTGCCCCACAGGTGTATGCGGATAACGTTTTAAGTAAGAACTTCCCGCAGTAACTCCAAAACGAAAAACCCACTCCATGGGGATTAAAGCTCGGGCTGGACGATGTTGATAGGCAGAATAATCATAACGACTCTCGGAGGTTACCCAAATAGGCCTTAGGACTTCCACTTTTTTAACGGGAAGCCAAGCCTCGCCAAGACTCATAGTAACGCCTTCATCACTTTTTGCTGCAAGCCGATGCGTGAGCACTCCATGGGACTCCAAGTATTGATACACAACCGAAGTCAGACGGCAGGAATACTTTCCCTTATCAGGGATAAGATCTGGCATTTTCCCCCAATCAAAGATGGAATATTGATCGAGAAACTCAAAAGCAAAATATTCACCGAGGTCCCAAATATTTTTACTACTTCCCGGATAAAACAGCTTGGGTTTTAACAACTCTCTCTCCTTTGTTGCTCAAACCTTTGAATCTCAAGCTCCTGTAAAGGCAAGGGATACCGACCGTCAAAACAAGCATGACAAATCTGATCCCCACGACCAATGGCCTCCTTGAGACGATGCTGCTCAAGATAAAACACTCCTTCAACCCCCAGAGTCTTAGCCAAGTCAGATTCCCGCACCTGATTAAGTAACAACTCATCCGCCAGAGGAAAATCTACACCTAAGTAACAGGGATAACGCACCGGCGGAGTAGCACTCGCTAAATACACCGCCTTGGCTCCCGCTTTTTTTAGCATTCTAACAATCTTTTTAGCTGTCGTTCCCCTGACAATGGAGTCATCCACGAGCAAAATCGTGCGACCCGCAATTTCCTCCTGAACAGGTAACAATTTCATTTCCAAGGCCGCCTCACGCATTTTTTGCGAAGGCAGAATGAAGCTTCTTTGAATGTAGCGATTTTTCAAAATGACTTCACGATACGGGACGGACAAACTCTCACTGAGAGCTAAAGCCGCTATGCGGCTCGTTTCCGGCACACTGGCGACAAGATCGAGATGGGAAAGCCCCGCGCCCAACTTGGACCTGACACTTTCAGCTAACAGCTGACCTAGCCGCTGGCGCACCTGATAAACAGAACGCCCCTCTAAACGTCCTTCGGCTGAAGCAAAATAAGCCCACTCAAAAGAACAAGGAAACTGGCCCATCGAAGACGATTTGCTATAGGTAAGGATCTGATGATCGCGGCTCACCAAAACCATCTCCCCCGGAGCCAAGGGACGAATTTCTGTAAGCCCCAACCATTGCAACACATAAGATTCCGACGCAAATGCGGTGACCCACTCACCATGCTGACTTTGTCCTCGCCCCATGAGTAAAGGACGAATCCCCAAAGGATCGCGAAATGCTAGTAAGCCCAACTCCCCCACAATAGCTACACCCGAATAAGCCCCCTGCACGGCGGGATGGAGAATGTGACCCATAAGCTCCAAGGCCTGCTTAGGCTCGCCCAATAGAGCGGAATTTTTTTGAACCGCTTCCTCCAGATGACAACTCAGCCAATACAACAGTGTTTCCGCGTCGTTGTCAGAAAGAAACACTTTTTTCCATTTTTTTCGTAAAACCTCTCTGAGAGCGAGATGATTCGTGATATTCCCGTTATAGGCCAAACCAAACCCCGATAAAGCATGAGTAAAAAAAGGCTGCAACTGCCCCAAGGAGGATCCAGCTTGCTCTTTGCGTGCCACTGTGCTGTAGCGCACATGGGCTATAGCAGCTTGGCCTGTCAGCGTGAGGTCCTTGTCATTGATTTTTTTGATAAGCGAATGCACCAAGCCTTTCGCGCGCAGGAGTTGAAACTTAGCCTCCCCAGGATCCCAGGTAAGCACTCCACTTCCTTCTTGCCCCCGATGCTGCAAGAAGAATAAAGCATCCGCAATTTGCGGTACCATATCGGATCCCATAAGTCCTAAAACACCACACATAAATGAACACCCTCCAAAGCCTAGTCCCCGGTAGCTTCACTCTTTGTCACCATCTAAAACCTCTCTCCAAAAAGGTCTATGAGTGTTACCCTGCCGCAAGCAGAGTTAAAAGATCCCTTCGGCTTGGGTAACACAACAGTCTCGCCATCCCTCATCCCAAGTCCTCATCGGTTGACATTTTCCGCTTAGCGGCCTAATCACAAAAACACTTACTATGAGAGCAGCCGACAAAAGTTTTTTTTCCTCTTCCAGCAAACCACGCATCGGATTTCTCGGCGATGGCCAACTGGCCCGATTTCTTGCCCTGCGCGGACACACTCTGGCTTTGGACATGAGTGCGGTCAGCTTAGATCCCACTCACTCCCCCTTGCGCGGACTTGTGAGACTGTTTCCCATTCATGATTATCTCGCCGGCTCTTTGCGGGTCTTTTTCGAAAATAACGATATTATTATTTTGGAAAATGAGTTTGCGCAATCTTCTGAGCTTCAAGAATTAGTTAAGATTTATCCCCATGTGCAAACGATCCCCGACCTGGCAAGCTACGCCGCTGTCGACAATAAATGGAAGCAAAAACAACTGATGGAATCCTTGGGAATCCCGGTCCCACGTTACCAACTCATTGAGCACGAAAAAGAACTTGCATCCCTCACTTACCCCGTTTTTGGCAAATTTATTCGCGGTGGTTACGATGGCAAGGGTAACATCTTGTTACGTGATGTAGAATCGGCACGTGCAGCTTTAAGGACAGGTGGTGCCTTCCTGGCCGAAGAGGTATTAGAACTCAAAAAAGAGTGTGCCATTTTGGTAGCTCGGCACGCTGGAACAGGACAAATCTTAGAGTGGCCTGTGGTGGATACCTGGCAGGAAAATTCCGTATGTCAGTATGTCATGTTACCCAGTGAACTTCCCCCGAAACAACAAGCTCAGATCACCCAGTATGCAGCCAAAACCTTAAGTCACCTCGATGCCCATGGACTTTTTGCTTTTGAGTTTTTTATCACCCAAGATGACAGAGTTCTTTTTAATGAAATCGCCCCACGACCGCACAACACAGGACATTGGACTCTTGAGGCCTGTCAGCTCTCACAGTACGATGCCTGCCTGTACTTGGCCCTGGGCATACAACTCCCCTCTCCCACCTCTTTTTTTCCTGCTATCGGTATGTTGAATTTATTCGGAACGCAAAGTGGTCCAGCGCATCTTAAAAGTTCGCTCAAGGATTTTGCTCAGTCTAGCCCAGACCTGCGAAGCTACCTACATCTTTATGGAAAACTCCAATCTAAGCCCGGACGAAAAATGGGCCATGTGACATTGGTGGGTCACAATAAACAACACATTCTAAAAAAAATCCTAGAGTGGAAAGGACAATATGAACTCTGAAAATAAGGCTGCACGCGACTTTGCAGCAACCCAAAAACAGAACCATCCCAAGCCCCTCGTCGGCATCATCATGGGAAGTCTTTCCGACTGGCCTGTTATGCAAGAAGCTCTCTCACCTTTGGAAGAAGCTAGCATCCCTTTCGAAGTCGATATTGTCTCTGCCCATCGCACCCCCCACAAAATGTACGAATATGCCGCATCTGCTGCTGATCGTGGGTTAAAGCTCATTATCGCAGGAGCCGGCGGAGCGGCCCACCTTCCCGGGATGGTCGCTTCTTTGACCGAGTTACCTGTCATCGGTGTGCCAGTTCCCAGTCGTCATCTCAAAGGATTAGATTCTCTCCTGTCTATTGTTCAAATGCCACGTGGGGTACCTGTAGCCACAGTCGCCATAGGGGGAGCGGAGAATGCGGGACGTCTAGCGGTTAAAATTCTGCGAGTCCTCGCCATGGGTTAATAACTTTCGCGGTCATACTCCTTTTTTGTTTGCGCACTGTCAAAGCTTTGGGGGAGCTATTGAATTTCTTATGCGCTTGTGGTGAGTTAGGTTCATGTATTCGGCAGCTTTTTTGGAAGAACGATTGAAGCAACACTTTCCCGATGCGCATATTCAGGTCTTTGATCTCACAGGTGGTGGCGATCATTGGGAAGTGAAAATAGCCTCCTCACGCTTCAAAGGATTAACCCGGATCCGCCAACACCAGTTAGTGATGGAAGCTTTCGCCAACGAATTAAAAGATGGTAGCTTGCACGCTTTGTCTATTAAAACGGAGGTTTTATGAATCCCGTACATCAACGCATCGATCACTTATTATCCGAACAACCAATTGTGTTATTCATGAAAGGAACTCCGCAATTTCCCATGTGTGGGTTTTCCGCACGGGCTGTAGCCATCCTGCAACAGTTAGGTGTTCCCTTCCACTCCGTCAACGTCCTAGAGGATCAAGAAATCCGAGAAGGGATTAAAGTCTATGGCAATTGGCCCACCATTCCCCAACTTTATGTGCACAAAGAACTGATTGGTGGCAGTGATATCATGATGGAAATGTACCAAAGTGGAGAGCTTAAAGGCTTACTCATGGAAAAAGGCTTGCTGAAGGCTTAAGCAGCACTTTGGAGATTTTCATCATGAAGGTGAATTTGGCCCTTTGGGACCGCATAGTACGTTGGCTTGTGTCTGTTTTTCTCTTGGTGTGGGCCTTTGCTGGGGGGGCGAGTTGGGCCTACCTCATGGGTTTACTCCTGCTAGCCACCAGTGCTTGGGGATGGTGCCCTTTCTATGTGTTATTAGGAATCAAAACCTACTCCCTTAGTAAGGATTCCTTGTCTCAGCCACAAAAACTCCCTTAATCTAAACTCTAATCGGCATTGACCCGCCCTAGACGAGTGTATCCTTATCTTCGGAGTCTCATATGTCTCAACCCACATGGATAGAGTTGCCCCAATGGACTGAGGCCCTGGCCGCTTTAAATAACAAACTGCCCCAGTTGAAATACAGTCTCGATAAAAAAGACTTGAGCTTTTATGCGACCGACTGGACAAAGTTTTTCCAACCGCAAGCGCGCCTGGTCGTTTTCCCGCAAAGCCGCGATGAAGTGGTGGAGATCGTGACATGGGCTCGTGAACATCGCATTCCTTTGGTGCCCTCGGGAGGACGGACGGGGCTTAGTGGAGGAGCCGTGGCCCATCGCGGTGAAGTTGTGCTCTCTTTGGAAAAAATGAATAAGATCTTGGAGTTTAACCCTGTTGAACGCACCTTGCGCGTGCAAGGCGGGGTCACCACCGCAGCGGTACAAGAGTTCGCTCGCTCGCAAGGTCTGTTTTATCCCGTCGACTTTGCCGCCAAAGAATCTAGTCACGTCGCAGGTAACATTGCTACCAACGCAGGAGGTATTCGAGTCCTCCGCTACGGATCGACGCGCTCCTGGGTGCGCTCGCTTAAAGTTGTTACCGGAAAAGGTGAGCTTATGCATCTGGGGCGTGGACTTATCAAAGACTCCAGCGGTCCGCGATTAATGGATACCTTCATCGGCAGCGAGGGAATATTTGGTATCATCGTTGAAGCCGAGCTGGAGCTTACGAGTCCACCGCCTGCATGGATTACAACTTTGCTCGGTATCAGTGAGTTAAAAAATGTGACTCAAGTTTTTCAGCACATCCGAAAGGTTTTTACCCTCTCAGCCTTTGAGTTTTTCTCCGATTTGGCCCTGGCCTACGTAAAAAAAATGCACCACTACAGCTCACCTTTCCAAGCTCACTATCCCTGGTATGTGGTGTTAGATGTGGAGAAAAATTTAGAATCCGATGAAGAATCTTTTTTGCAAGAGCTTGAAAGACTGATGGAACAGGGCTTGGTTCAAGATGTTACTCTAGCGCAATCCAGCGAGCAGGCTAAGCAACTATGGGCCTATAGAGAGCGCATTTCCGAAAGTTTAGCCCCATACAAACCCTACAAAAATGACATTTCGGTTCGCATTTCGCAGGTTCCCGATTTTCTCAAAGATTTAGATACCATCATAAAGCAACACTACCAGGGCTTCGATGTCGTCTGGTTCGGGCATATCGGAGACGGGAATCTGCACAGTAACATTGTGAAGCCCGACCTCTTATCCCCAGAGGAGTTCTATCAAAAAGCCCAAGCTATTGATGGGCAAATCATGCAGTTAGTGCATCGTTATGGTGGTTCAGTGTCGGCCGAGCATGGCATCGGCCTTATCAAAAAGCCTTTTCTTCATCTCAGTAAAAGTCGTGAAGAAATCGAGGCTCTACGCACCCTCAAAAGTTTTTTTGATCCCGATGGAGTCATGAACCCAGGCAAGGTTCTTGACTAAAAAAGAACTGGACCCGGGGCATTATTCCCCCTAAAAATCCCCGCATGCGTGTTACCTGTTTATTTCCTAGGTATCGAAGTGTCTGTGACTTCATAGAAAAACTCCAGGGTGTAACCCATCAGATCCCCCGGCCCCCAGTAAGCCAGATCTTACTCCTCTTTTTTTTAAAGTTCGCGCCAAGCACTTTTGCCAAGCCTCTATCCTCTCGGCCACACCAACAGGCTTCCGTATGGAGTGTTTCCGGAATCTCTTCAGGGGCTTTTATGGCGGAGCAACTGGCGGTCACTTACTCTTCTATTTTTTCCCATGTCGTAGGAATTGCCGGGGGGTACTACGGCTGTGCTGGAGAGCACTTTCATCGACAAAAAAGCAAATGGGGAGAGCGAGGGCTTTTATACGTTGAGCCTGATCAGGAGAGACTGCTTAGCTCCCTGACCCAAGGACAACTCCATCGTTTTTTTATCGACAACAAAAGCTTTTGGGCTCCCGCCTACCAAAACCCCTTCTACCGTGCCGTTCAACTTTGTTTGCGACAAGGAGGTCATCGTCTTGAGGATAAGGATATCATGTGGAAAAGGATCCAGGAGCATTTACGAGTATTAGAGAATCAGCAATTGATTGATCCAACGAAAAATCTCGGATCACAAAAGGTTCTAATCTATCACGGTCGACAAGATCAAGTCGTTAATCCTCTCATGGCGCGACACTGGCTCCAATGGCGAAAGAGGGCGGGAAGCCAGGAGGCTCAGCTGATTCTGGCTGAAGGGGCTCACACCTTTCCCTCGAATAATCCCCAAGCTGCCTCCTGCCTCACAGAGGCTCCACCTTATGTTGGCTATTGTCAGTATGACATGAGTATGCGCCTTTTAGAGTTTATCGGAGCTCCTCCTCTGCCTCATCATGTGTTAGCCCCATACCGAGAGATTCAACTTAAAAAAGTCTCACAAAACATAGACGAAAAGCCACTTAATATATCTGATTATGGCTATGCCCTGGGACCCAAGTGGTGTTGGTCCAATCCCAAACGATGTGATATCCACGTAGCCTTGCATGGTTGCCAAATGAATGATGAGTTTGATTTAGAGTTGCACCATGAGTTTGAAAAAAAATGGTCCTCGTTTTTAAATCTTTGGCTTGAAGAACGTTACCCGCAAGAAATGTTACCCCGGCGAAAACCAAACATGGGCTTATGGCAATGGATTGGGATGGGACAATGGCCGCAGGCCGTTAGAAACAAAGCTCTTATCATTTTGTTCCCCCAAACCAGTCTCCGCAGCGATACGCATTACCCCTGGAATCCTTCAGGGTGTTGGGATTGGTTCGGCTGGACTAGCCCTGATTACGCCAATAAAAAATCACCAGAGATGAAATGGCTCATGCGCTGGTTGAACTGGCTGATCGCGCAAGAGCAATTGAGTGCTCAAGGGCGTTAAGCCCTTTGTAGCTCAAGGCCACACCCCAAAGCCAAAGTAAAAGCCCACGGAGGAAAACGACTAAGGACCATGGAATTGCTCTGAGTCCACTTCTTACTAAAAATTATGTAGGGGAAAACCCAATCAAGTGGTAGGTTTCAAACCAAGAA
>CAZZMS010000104.1:0-10049 GCA_964655485.1 uncultured Pseudobdellovibrionaceae bacterium
ATGTAGGGCGTACCATGGATTTAGATCTGCCAGTACAGATCGCGGGACAATTGCGATAAGACGTCGAAAAAAATCAAGCAAAAGCCGGTATGGCGCTTCTCATGGATTTGACCCAGTCGGAATTGCTAGCGGCATCTTTTGTCTCGCGACAGGAAAGTAACTTTTTACGTAGCCCCTTGTTCATGGATAGCTTTGAGTTTGGTTCTGTTGTAAAGCCCTTGGTTGTTGCTTGGGCTTTAGATAAAAAACATATCTCTCCGGAATTTACTGCCTCTCTTGAGGGAGGGCGCTGGGCATTGCAAGATCGTTTCATCCGGGAGTCACACTACGACCCGCGGTGGCCAAGCATGAACTTAGACCAAATCGTCGCCAAAAGTTCCAATATTGGTATGGCGAAAATCGGTTTAAGGATGGGTGACACTGCTTTATGGCAGGCCTTTCGCTCCCTTGGGTTTGGTCAGCGAGTGGGTGTGCAGTTAAGTGCCGAGAGTGTGGGTGTGTTACCGGCTCCGCCATGGCGGCTACATCAAATTGCAACTTCAAGCTTTGGTCAAAGCTGGAGTGCTACTCCCATTCAAATGTTACAAGCTTGGACGGCTTTGGCTACAGATGGTCAGTTGTTGAAGCCACGGCTTCTTAAAGACATTCGAAATGGAGAACAGTCCTTTACCAAAGAGAAAGAAGAAGGAGTGGGAGACAAAATATTTACCACCGAGACGGTCACACGTGTAAGACAAGCTTTAGCACAAGTGGTGTCTGCTCAGGGGACCGGCCTGCGTGCTCAAGTGGAAGGATACAGGGTTGGAGGAAAAACAGGTACTGCTCAGAAGCCAGATCCTGCAGGCAAGGGTTACAAAAAAGGAAGCTACCTGTCCAGTTTCATTGGATTTTTGCCACTCCAGCAACCTCGCTTTTTGTTACTGGTAGCTATTGATGAGCCACAAGAGTCCTATTATGCAGCCGATACGGCCGCGCCCTTATTTTCTTCTTTGATGGGTTATGTTTTAAGAAAATATCCTATCCCTCCCGATGACCCACGCGCCTTGGATCTGGCTCTTAATCGTCGTTTGAAGGAAGGAATAGGGGCTACCGAATTTACTCAGGGAGCATCGGCTCAAGGCGTATCGACGGCTCAATATGCGGATGATTTACAAGGTAGCAGAGAGTTTCAAAACAGCTTAAAATTGCAACTTGCGGAATTGAGTATTAATGCTGACGTGGTGAGAGTGCGTGGAATTGGTAGTAAAATTAAGACTATTGTGGAAAAAGAAGAGGACGATCAAAAGGTGGTAGAAATTGTTACCGAATAAACGGAATAAAAACTACCGTATCGCTTGCAGAGGTCATTTGGGTGCGCATGGTCCCTGTGCACACTCCCATGATCCCGTACCGGGAGGGGGCAGAACCACGGCGACGCAAAGGATTGGTTGGGCCTTATTTTTAAATTTTGGCTTTTGTTTATTAGAGTTTGTAGGTGGCTATTTGGCCTCTAGTGTTGCGCTTGTTTCAGATGCCGTTCATGATCTGGGAGACTCTCTGAGTTTAGCTTTGGCCTGGTGGTTGGAAAGAGTTTCGAATAAAAAATCCAACGAACGATTCACTTACGGATTTAGGCGGTTTTCTGTGTTGAGCGCACTGATCTCGAGTGTTGTTATCATCACGAGTGCAATTTTTATTATTTTTTCAGCCTGGCAGAGGCTTTTGAATCCTCAAGTGGTCGATTCTGATTTGGTGCTCATATTTTCTTTGTTGGGTATTGCTGTGAATAGTTTTGGGTTTTGGCGATTGTCTAAAGGGGGATCTTTAAATGAAAAGGTAATTAAATACCATCTTTTAGAAGATATTTTGGGTTGGGTTTTGGTGCTTCTTGGCGCTTTGGCGATGAAGTGGGGTGGTTGGTTTTGGGTGGATCCATTGCTGGCGATTCTGATTGCTTTGTGGATGATTAAGAATATGTGGACCTATCTGAAATCTTCCGTTGGAATTTTTTTACAGGCGTGGCCAGAAAGCCTGCTTTTGCCTGATATTGAGAAGTTCATCCTTGCCTTTCCTTCGGTTCACAGCGTGCATCACATTCACGCTTGGACTTTGGATGGTGAAAAGCATGTTTTAAGCTTCCACCTTGAGCTTAAAGATGGGGTTTCCTTTGTGGAGGCCAATCGCATTAAAAACGAAATAAAATCCAGTTTAAAGCAGAGGTGGTCACTGGTGGATGTTACTATTGAGCTTGAAAACATTAACAATTGTTCCGAGCCTACTCACGACTAACATCAGCTCAAGAGATACTCGTCCTTGAAAAATTCTTTTTTTACGGCTTTCCTCCCAGGGCTTTTTCCTCGTCCCTGAATAATCCATTTTTTGCGGTTTTTCCCTCTTTCTTGGGCTTTTTCCTTTCGACCCGGGGCACGCCCTCCATGGCTCTGCAGCAAAGGGCTTCCGCCCTTGGCCATCCATGGTGCAGAGGCCTCCGGGCGAAAGAAAAAGCCCGGGGAGCTAACCACTACAGACGCATCATTTCCCCCGGTTTTTGAACGATTCTCCTCAAAATCTCAGGGATTATCCTGTTGCCAGAGAGAATAAAATGCAACACTGGAGAGCATTTCAAGGCGTCAAAGAATTAATCAGGGCCAACTAAATCACGGTAACGTTAAAATTTCATAGCCACTATCAGTAATGAGCACTGTGTGCTCAAACTGCGCTGATAGCTTTCCATCTTTGGTTTTGTACCAAAGAATGGAGGAGTTAGGAATAGGAACCTCAATGATGGCATCAGTGCCTTGATTGATCATGGGTTCAACCGTGATGCAACGCCAAGGTAACAACAGCTCTCCACGGCCTTTTTTGCCAAAGCTCGGCACAAAGGGTGATTCGTGAAAGTTGCGACCTATCCCGTGGCCGCCGATTTCTTTCACTGTGGAATAACCATGACGAGTAACGAATTTATTAATTTCAAATCCAATATCTCCGGTGGTACCACCAGGACGAATCGCCTCAATACCGATATCACACGCTTGTTTGGCCACTTCAAGTAATCTGTGTGTCTCGGGATCGGCATTCCCAACGATGAAGGTAGCAGAAGTGTCACCATAAAATCCATCTAACTTTGGGGTAACATCCAGGTTGACAATGTCCCCCTCTTTCAAGCGATAGTCATCAGGTACTCCGTGGCAAACCACATCGTTAACAGAAGTGCAAATGGCCTTGGGATATCCGTGGTAACCTAACGGGGCAGATTCAGCACCGTGAGACAAGGTAAAATCATGCGCTATTGCATCTAACTCATTTAGCGAACGCCCCACAGTAACATATGGGGCCAGGTGTTCTAGAAGGCGTGCTGCCAACTGGCACACCTTGCGCATTTTCTTGATTTCATCTGGCGATAAAGCTGGTGGTAGGTTGGTGCTTTTTGGCATGAGTCGAATATGCCGTAACTACTGGCCATTGACCACTCATTTCTTAAGTTGGATGTCGCGACTTGCTTGCTACCAAGTCGGCCAAAGGTACTTTAACTGGTCGTTTCGCCCCCTGGCCTAAGCACCAACAGGATCGACGCTGGGGGGTGGACTGGGTGCCGGTTCTGGCGCCGCGGGAGCTGGTTCAGGAGCTGGATTAGGAGCCGGTGTTGGCGCAGGAGCCGGAGGGGCCGGCATGGGGGGAGCAGGCATAGGTGTAGGCATCGGTGGTGCCGGCATACTTGGAGTGGGGGTGGGTTCAGGCGGTGAAGGAGGAGGGGGGCAAGGGTTATCGGGCTGGCAGTTTTCCTCACCGCCCACTGAGCATTCTTGTAAGACAGTGCGTGTGCATGTTGGCCCTGTATTAACTAGCTCATGAGCAGGCGTAATGGCAGGATGAGCCGGTGCAGCTCGCCAATAATCAGCGGATGGGCAGTTTTCGAAACAACACCGATTGTTTCGATGCAAAAGGCGAGGCTTGAAAGGAAGAATGACCTCTTGATCGTAGCAACCTCTTTGCATAATACGGCAACAAGGTTTAGAAACCGTTTGTCCATTTTCACAAGATTGATAGGCGGTTTGACCAAGATAAATCTGACCACGATCAAGGTAAACTGCATATCGACATTGTAGAGGAGGCTCCTTGAATAAAGGAGGGCAGCAGCCTTCTAGATGGACTCCTTCTAAGCGTGGGCAAAAATGATCCAACTCACTGCGCGGAGCATCGCCTGAGGAGCACTGTTGGAAAGTGCGAGGAACAGTTTGTTTTACAGGCAATTGAGCCTTAGCAGTGGTTACTGCGAGGAACAGGATGAGCAGGCTCCAACCGACACAGGCTGAGTTTCTTTTTGGTGTTTTATTTTGAAATAATCCCATAGCTTTCGCCCTCTCATTCTAATACAGTTTAGGGGTTTTTTGGATATATGACAAAATCATCTTGCCTCAAGACTAGTGTGGGCTGCTCGAATGATAATAAGCTCTCAGCCACGTAGAGTCTTGGATTATTTCCCAAATGTGTTTGGATAGTGATAAGAATTTTATTTTGGGTGGGAGCACGATAGAAAAAAGAAGTTTCTGGAATACTCAGAGTCTCTCTCGGGGTCACAAGAGTTATATGATTTATTTTAATGTTCCACAGTTCTCCAGAACAGGTAGTGCTCCTCGTAACTTTCGTACTTGATAGCGAGTAAAGGGGTGAATAACTAATCGCGCTGTTAGCCCATCGCGGGTTTGTACCTTGTTCGTACTCTCGTGAATTTAGAATCTGATCGTTGTCGTAGTCTGCTAAGGTATCGGGTGTCAGGGGCTGAGTGCTACGTAGTACCTCAAGAACATCAGGTATCCCATCGAGATCACTATCCACTCCTTTCCATTGGGCATCTGCAGAGGAGCTTCCTAAAATGCGATTCATGTCGCAAGAATTAAGCCCCAATTCATTCTCGGACCAAACATCCTCTGTAGAGTTGCACATATTTTCACAGTTACCATTTGGTGAGAAGCTAAGACAGAGGCGATCTAGCATTCCATAAGTTCTTGGGTTGGAAGGGCTAAGACCAAGTTGAATCTCTCGACGATCACTGATTCCGTCCTGATCGCTGTCTAGACCAATCCCGCTTTGGTCGAAGGCAACGGATAAATTAGAAACGACTACGGATTTTAATGTTTCTTCAGGTTGTAAACAGAGCTCAATTTGTCCTCCGGCACTGAGGCTTTCTACCGAGTAGCTTTCCACGAGCTCAACCCTAGCACAGTTCTGATAGGTCAAAACGATGATAAGAATTGTTACTATAAGAGTAAAGTAACGAATGTTTTGCATAGATAGGTACCTCATGGACGTCTCTCCCCAAGTTTTTGATAATCGGTGGGACGAATCCAAGTAGAGAGAGGACCATCATTTTGATTCCATTTAAACCAAGTAAAATGATACTCATATTTTGGGCTTGGGCTATTCATGGGGATCAAGCGATAAATGCCCAACATGAGTTGTTCGCCCGATGAAAGACGTAGGTGAGTTGGTAAAGCTTGATGTAGGGCGGGTGATATCCCTCGAGTATCAGCCACAATGAGATTATCTGAGTGGATTTCCCAGGCCGCCCCCGAGGGACATATTTCTGATTCCGGGCGTGGATTTAAATGAAGGTAAAATTGATTCATTTTTCTTTTATCAGTAAAAGTAGCATCGTTAACTTGGCCCTTAGTTCCTCGAATTAACTCTTCAAAGTGAGAAACTCCGTCATGATCTGGATCAATCAGACTGTCATGAACTTTGGGGTTGGAGCCAAAAATGATTTCAATGAAATCTAGGATTCCGTCGCCGTCCTCATCTTCAGCGGTTTCCTCAATGGCCTCACCACGTGCGAGTTGTAATAGCCCGCGATCGCAGTCTGTAAGCCCAAGTTGATCAAATTGATCCGCGTTACATATCATTCTGTTTCTTGCCGCTAAACACTGAGAGGCTCCTCCCAGACGCTGACAAACTCCGTCCAAAACTCCGCTGACCAGCGAGCGGGGGTTACCAGGGTCCAGACCAAGAGACTGTTCCTCATCATCCGAAAGGCCATCTAAGTCGCTATCAATAAAGAAACGATCATGGTGACGTTGGACATTTAAGTTGAGTAGTGCGTAAAGATCCGGCTTATATTCAAGGGCAAGTTCGGAGACAAAAAAATCACACAGAACCTTGTTGTTGTCTTTAAAGCTGCGCAAATACTTATAGCCTGACGTGCCCCCTTCTTTTGAAAGGTTATCCAATACTTCAGGTTTGATTTTTTCATCGCCGTAAAAGATTCCTTGCAAGGTCAGTTTTTTATTCAAGGCAAAAGCACTGGTTCGGCTCATCGTAAGTGAGCCAATGCTTTTTTCAAAGTAACAGCTTTGTTTTTGCTGATCAGTCAGATTGGTCAAGTTGCAGCCAGACCCCCGTTTATCTTGTGGCAAGCCGTCGCTGATAAAAAACACCCGATAATTGGTGGTGTTGTTGTCAGGTTTCTGTAAATCATTCAGAACAAGATTTTCAAGACATTTTGTTGCAGAGGTGTAGCTTGTAACGCTAAAAATCAGAGAATCCGGCTGTTGTTCACTGAGATAGTTGGGTTTTTGCCAGCGCTCATACCAGGCTCGATCTTGCATCTCGCGTGTTTTGATAGCGTGCAGCTGACTTTTAATTTGAGCTCCCGTCATAAATTGGGGATTTTCGCAATTCAGCCCTGAGGCGCCAAGAGTTCCAGCGCCCGCACTAAACCCAATGAGCGCATAGGAGTTACCTGCTTGATTCCCACATTCATCGATAAAAGATTCTATGGCTTTATAACGATCACCGTCTCGATCGGTCGCCAGGGCTGGATCCCAGTAGTGATAATTTCTTCCGCCAATGGTTTCACGGGTCCACTCGCCAAAATTAGAGGCGGACAAGTCGAGAATAAAAATAAACTTCTGATTGGCCACCTGATTTGTTCGCGCTTGTGAGCAAATGGTGCTCTTTAGAGAGACCGGGACGCTTAGAATTTCTACTTTCTCTGCCATCTCGAGTTCCACCTTGGAGCAATTCTGAAAAGTCAAAATGAGAGTGGCGGCAACACCCAGCGTGAAACCAAGCAAAAGACGTTCGGGCTTGCGATTAATCATTGTAGTCCCTCGCGCGAATTTGTTTAAACAATGACAAGTCTAGCTGAGGTTGTTTGTATACATTCGAAATGGGGATATTGGTTTTAAACATTCGCCAGTAGATTCGGTCTGGGTTACTGCGGTCTATGATTCTTGCTAATGCGATGACTTGATTATGGTGCTCGCTGGGAGTGCGTGTTAGAATCTGTTCCTCTTCTGGTATTGCGGCCTTCTGTCTCACCAGAGGGTCCGAGCGAAGCCGGGTGTTGTAGAGAGCGGTTTTTGGCTCTGTGGATCTGGCAGGGCTTACCGGTATTCCTTCCACTATGACCTCGTAAAGTTCAAACATCATGGTACCGAAACGTTCATGAGAAATGGTATCTTTCCCTTTGAAGTTAACTTGATACCGACTTTTCGTGGAGGCATGGACTTGAGTCGCGGTAACACTCGGGGGTAGGGCCCATGAAAATGCCACTTTGTTTGTTACCCCATCGCCATTGGAATCCAGTTGCATATCATTAATCAGCGGGTTAAGTCCGTACAGCCATTCCCAGCTATCAGGTATTCCATCTCCATCTGTATCAAAATCAAATGAGTTAGTACCTAACAAGGTCTCTTCACACTCGTTAAGGGAATCACCGTCGGAGTCTAATTCAGGGTCACAGGAGTTTGAGCGACTAATAGCTTCGATCTGTTGTTTGAATGCTGGGTTGTAAGCCATACCATCCAGGAAAAAACCATTTGTTCGCGCTTTGGTCGGGTTACTACCTAATTGAGACTCCAACTCATCGCTTAGGCCATCTCCATCGCTATCTAAAATCATTCGGCCATCAGGCCCCATACGGTAATTGAGATTCATGAGAAAAATGTCTGTGACTTCAAAGCTACTCGCACTCTTGATGTCACCTACCCAGTTAAATGCAGGCTCAGAAGTATTCTGAGGCCACACTCGCATCTTGAAATTTTGAGCCTTCACCCGCGAGCGCAGATCTTCGAAAAATGGTCGAGCCTCTGGGGGGTTCATGGCGGTATATTTCTCTGCACTCAGTTGAGCAAAATCATAACGCACAAATCCCGTTCCAAAGTAAAACGGAAGGGCTGTGATCATGCCGAGCCGCATGGCCGTTTGATCCAAATCGTTATCCTTCGGATCCCCCCAGGCGTCGATCATGCGCGTAGCAAGGCTTCCGCAGGTGTTACCAATGTTAACACATTGTCTTGGGTCGCTAGCGCAATTGCGGCAGAGTGAATGGGAATTTAGGACCTTGGAAATATGCGAATGAATGGGGGTTAAGTTACCATCAGTGAGATAAATAATTTGGTAATCAGTGAATTGTAAAAGATTTTGACTGTTCAAACTGCGCATATCTCCCTGAAGATGATCATAGAGTCGGTTAAGATGAGAGCTGATGACTGTCGTTCCCATCTTGCGGTGTTCGTATCGCCAAACATCGTCGTTAACGGCATTTTGTAGCTCAGCATCATGGGCTTGTTCGAGTGCGGTTAGCAACTGATCGAGCTTGGGATCAGTGACGTTTAGAAAGCGATAGATGTTCGATCCGAGAACTCCCTGAGTGACTTGCACAAAATGTCCAAGAGATTTTCCGCCAGTAATAGGTAGTAACATGACCGAGGTGTTCTCAATGAGATGCTGAGGACTATCTTCTCTCGCTCTTTGTAGCCATTTGCGTACAACTTGAAAGCGTTTTTTATCGAAATCACTCCCAAGGAAGGTTCGGTAATATCTGGCAGGCTGATTTTGAATGTTGGGTGGAGTGATATCAATGGCACTATATCGTTGAGGTAGCTGAGTGTCCACGATGCAGTCGACTCCTGAATTTCTGTGGTCGTTGGGGTCGCCGATGTTTTTATTTGGATCGTAAACGGAATTCGGTGCGTTCCAGTTAAATATGTTTTGATCCACATCTTGTGGGCAAGGACCAGAGACCATGGAGTAAGACATATCGACGAAAATAACCATGCGGCGAATTTGCGGTAACTCAATGGGCGGATCTAAGCGATAAGGATTGGCTGATAGGGAGAGAAAGGAAACTTCCTCGTAGGGGGTTAGTTCAATTCGGGCACACTGTTGGCCGATGATCAGGCTGAAAAGGCCTAAAGTGAAAATGGCGGCGAGCCTTTGAATAAAAGATAGGTTCATAAAGAAAACTCCCCCTGGGGTTTAGTTTAAGACTTTTCGCATGGGAAGTCGCAAAAGTAGTGGATGTGTATTTTTTTGATACAAATCTTTAAATCACAGGTGGCGGTAGCCTTGGGTTTTGGAGGTTGTGGGTGAATGAGAGTATTCAAAATAAACTTAAAATCTCATATCCCACACTCATCGCAGCCAGTGCCGTGACTTGACTCTGATCGTAAGGAGGAGACACCTCTACGACATCGCCGCCCACAATGTTTAATCCCTTTAAAAGGCGTAGCAAATGCAGGGCCTCAAAGCTGCTAAGGCCACCGGGGACCGGAGTGCCTGTACCAGGAGCATAGGCGGGATCTAGACTGTCAATATCAAAGCTAATGTAGGTGGGCGACTGAATATGACGAATTTCGCTTCGCAGATCGTCTAATGGCTTAAGTTTCACATCAGTGTTACTCATGACTTTTGTGCCATGGGTTTTCACAAAATCCAGATCATCTCCTCCAGCAAAGGGGCCACGGATGCCGACGTGAATAGTTTGTTTGGGATCAATCAATTTTTCCTCAATGGCATGTCTTAAAAAAGATCCATGGTGATATTCATGTCCCCAGGCGGCAGGATAGGTATCTAAATGTGCATCGAAATGAATGAGGGCTAAGGTCTCGCCCAAAAATTTTTTGTAGGCTCTTAAGATCGGTAGCGTGATGGAGTGATCTCCGCCGAAGAGTAACAATCGCTTACCGCTTTGGAGCCACTTGAGAGTTTGCGCCTCAATCCATTGATAAGTGACCTCAAGATTCAAGGGATCCACCCGGAAATCCCCAGCATCCGCACAACGCAGAGAC
>CAZZMS010000105.1:0-36441 GCA_964655485.1 uncultured Pseudobdellovibrionaceae bacterium
GGTCAACTGGTTAGTAGTGATTTTTACCCTGTAGCTGTGAGTCGTGAGGCCATAAGACCTGGTACAGTATTCTACGATCCCTCTGGCCATGTCGCCGTAGTGTACAAGATTGGAGATGATGGACGCATTTATATGTTTGATGCTCACCCCGATCAAAGTATCACCTACATTCAATTTGGTGAAAAATTTCAAGGATCGAGACCTGAGCATGGGGCAGGTTTTAAGAATTTTAGAACTTTACGTTTAACTTTATTTCAAAGAGACAGCGCGGGAAGAGTCATTGGAGGTAAGATCATCCCGAGAGCAAACGAGGAATTACCCCATTACAGTCAAGATCAGTATCTTCACCCGCGCTGGAAAGAAGCCAAATGGTCTTTTGATGGTCGAAGTGTGAACTTCTATGAGTGGGTCAGAGCTCGCTTGAGTACTCGTGGCTTGAGTATAGATCTACTCGATGAGTTCAAAGAATCGCTGATTGGCCTTTGTCAGGATTTGCAAGATAGAGTCTTAGCTGTTGAGCTTGCTGTGCAACAAGGCTTGCATCTCAAAAATACGCCGAACAAGTATCCTAGTAACATTTACGGTACTTCGGGAGAATGGGAAGAGTTTTCCACTCCTTCCCGGGACGCTCGGCTGAAGGCCTATGCCGCCGAGATTCGCGCTCACCTGGAATCTTGGGTGCAGTCCCTACGAAGTGGCGACCCCAGAATTCGATATTCTGGTAATCATTTAAAGTCGGATCTTCTTGAAATCTACCGTGAGGTGGAGAATTCTTGTACCTTAGCCTACGAGAACTCATTGGGGCAGGCTGTTTCTTTGACTTTAACTGAGGTTCTTAACCGACTTTATGCCTTATCTTACAATCCTTATCATTGTCCCGAGTTGCGTTGGGGGGCACGTTCAGGCACCGAGTTCGCGAGTTGTCGAGATTCTGATTGGGATCTGCGTTGGTACGAGGCGGAGCAAAGATTGCGTAATCAAATCGAAAGAACTTACGACGTGAACATGGCTTTTAGTTTGGAGGACTTACAGCGTCGCGTGCCAGGATCGGGAGTAGATCAGGGGCCTCGGGTTGATATTTATGAATTCCTGATGGGCTTGTAGGCCAGGTGAGATGGTCCCCTCTTGGCTCACATTCATGGGGTTTGAAGGCCGAGTCAAAACGAGGTTCGTGACTGGGGGGGCTCCACATGAGATGTGGGGGCTAGTGCCTCCTTCTTTTGAAGCTCGAAAGAATATCCACCCTTGGAGTGTAAAAAAATGTAAAAATGGCACCAGATCGGTGGCATTTCCCTTGCCACCTGCAAAAAGTCTGTGTAAGACAGAGCCTTAATGACCCCAGTAAGGGATTTAACCCAAAAAGGAGTGAATATGATGAGTTCGAGGAGCTCTTTTGTGGTGGCGAGGATTTCCTTAGTGCTAGGAATGCAGGCCCAAGCGTCCACCAAAAAAACGATCCAACCAGCCAAAGCCCCCGTTGCGGCCAAGACATCGGGTACTACCGCGACCTCTGAATCAGCAGGAAAATCTGGGGTGGCCTTGGAGAATAAAACAGCTACTGCGGAGGCTGCAGATAATCAGGATATGGGTAATCCTGCTACGGCTCCCGTGGTAGGTGATAACCGCATCGAGTTGCCTGAAGTTGAACCTACCGAAAAGAAAAACGAAGAGATCACCAACCAGCGTTTGGCTGCGGATATGGGAGCTCCTACCAAGTGGTCTATGCGAGCGATCTTAAGTTACTCAGGGGGTTCTTTAGAAGATCCTTTCGGGCGTGTTCGTCCTAACTATCGTAAACTTCCCGGTAGCCCCATTCTTGATACCATGATTGGAGGCTCTGTGGGAGTCGCTTACCGTGTGGATTCCAAGTCTCAGTTGCGTCTCACGACAGGTGTGAGTATGCGTACCCCCTTACACAATACAGCTGATGAGTTGGGCGATAACGTGAGAAAAGATGGTCGCAGGATTTTCAACGTTTCAGGGCTTTCGGGTGAGTACAACCGCACTTTCCGCTCTGGCTCTGTCATGCTTTCCCCTTCGGTGGGTATGAGCATGGCCACCGACGAGTTCATTGTGAACACGGTCGGATTGATCGGAAGTGTCTCAGGCAGTCTCACGAGCATTTTCGAGATTGAAGGCTCAAATTGGCAGCCAGGGGCTTCTGTGAGTGTTTACCAAGCCTTCTATCGTGATTCAAATGACTTTGATGGGCGAGGTGGACGCCGGGAAAACTACGGTGTGGGTTTGTTCCCCTTCGTAGAGTACCAGTTCAACGATCGTTATGCCTTCAGAACTGTATTCGGGTTCTTTAACTATACTAATTATCGTGACCAAGGATCTACCGAGTTTTTCCGCGATGGGAACTACATTAGCTCAGGTATTGGCATCACTCCGAAAAAAGGCATTTGGGTTTACCCCAACATCCAATTTAACCCCAACGATACTCGGGCTGAGCTAACCAACGTAGGTGTAAGTACCATTCTGAATATTTTCTAAGTCCTGAGGATACAAACGTGAGAGCAAAGCCCCAGCTGTTCCTGGGGCTTTTTGTTTTGTGGACAGGGGACCTGTCTTTTGAATAAGCTGAGGATGGTGTGCTGTTTTGAACAAGATTGGGTCTGCTAGGTGCAGGGGAGGTTTGTTTTGATTCGAGCCCTCATTCATTTTTTTGCTCTGCTCGCTTTCTCGGGCTGTTTGAGTCTTACCCCTTATCAAAGTGACAGAGAAAACCCCATCAACCGTGCCGGTGAGTCCAAATCTGGGGGCAGGGACAAGTCGATGATGCCGGGAGTGGCCTTGCATGAGGGCGATTCCGTACCCGCTTCATGGCAGCAATCCTGGGATGAGGGGGATGAAGAGGATGAAGAATTTGTGGATTTGCCGACCCCTGGTCCAAGCCCTTGGGGAAAAAAAAGTGTGCGCCTGCCCCCTCATGCCATCGATTGGCCAGTGGATGAAGCAAGACTAACTCGGGGATATTTTCTGAAGCATCCCACACGAAAAAAGGGACGTCCTCATCTAGGGTTAGATCTAGCGAATAAAAAGGGGACGGCTATATTCTCTTCACACGATGGGGTGGTGATTTATGCAGGTCGTGGTTTTCGTGGCTACGGTCGAATGATTATGGTGGAGGCTAACAATGGGGAGTATGCAACCTTGTATGCCCACCTGTCGAAAATTCGCGTACGCCAAGGGTATCAGGTGAAGCAGGGCGACTGGATTGGGGATATGGGTAGCACGGGACGATCAACGGGTCCTCACTTACATTTTGAGATTCGTACCTTAGCGGGGCCAGTGGATCCTTTACTTTATCTGCCGCCGGTAAGGGCCGAGAGGCTGGGTCATCAATGGGGTGTTGGTAGGCAGATGATAGCTTGGGGTAAAGATAAAACAAAAAAACAAGCTAACGACTCCGAGAGCGGTGCGGGAACTTCTGAGACAACTTCTGCCTCGGCAGAGTAACTAAGAGTAACTAAGAGTAACTAAAAAGAGGTTGTGATTATGGTCACACGAAAAGAACTAGTTTCTGAAAATTGGACAGCGGTGGTATTAGCTGCGGGCAAAGGGACAAGAATGAAATCCCCCTTACCCAAAGTGCTACACCCTGTGGGTGGCCGCCCCATGTTGGTGCGCATTGTGGAGAAAATAAAAGCCTGTGGCCTCTCAGAGATTCGCCTTGTGGTCGGGGCGGGACAGCCTCTTGTGCAAACCATGGCTCAAGCTTTATCTGTTCCTACTTTCATACAAGAGGAACAAAAAGGAACAGCTCACGCGGTGATGAGTGCTGAGGTGGAGACTCTTGAGGGTTTTGTTTTGATTGTCAATGGTGATCATCCACTCATTGAATCTCATGATATCGCTCAGCTTACGCAGGATTTTCTAGAAAATGCTTATGACTTAGCTGTAGTAACAGCTACTTTGAAAAACCCTGGATCTTTCGGACGTATTGTTCGTCATATGGGGCAGATTCAAGCGATTGTCGAGGCTAAGGACGCCTCCCATCAAACCTTGAAAATCAAAGAGGTGAATACGGGTATTTATTGTGTGAAGGCGAGCCTGCTAAAAGAGTTGTTACCCAAGATTCAAAATCATAACGCGCAAAAAGAGTACTATCTCACGGATTTGGTTGCACTAGCCCTGCAATCCGGCAAGAAAGTGGGCACCTTGCAGGCTCACTCGCGGGTGGCTTTTGGTGTCAATACTCAAGCCGAATTGGCCCGGGCTTCTCGTTATATTTATCGGAAAAAAGCGAAAGATCTCATGGAGCAAGGGGTTTTGATTTTGGATCCCTCCAGTGTGTATATCGAGGAAACGGTTCAAATCGAGCCTGGTAGTGCCATTTATCCGAATGTCTTTATTCGTGGTTCGACTCGCATTGGAGCCTATAGTTCTATTGAGCCTAATTGTTTCATTGTGGATTCACTTATTGATCGTTCGGTGCAGATTAAAGCGGGCAGTTATCTTGAGCGGGTGCGTATCGGGAGTGAAGCTCAGGTCGGCCCATACGCCCGCTTACGACCAGAAACTGAGATTGGGCCTAAAGCTCAGGTAGGTAACTTTGTAGAAATGAAAAAAGTAAGATTTGGTGCGGGATCTAAGGCTAATCATTTGAGTTACTTGGGTGACGCAGAAGTTGGTGAACAGGTCAATATTGGTTGTGGGACTATTACTTGCAACTATGCGGTGGACAGAAAAAAGTATAAGACCAAGATTGGTAACCATGTGTTTGTTGGTTCAGACTCTCAATTCGTCGCTCCGGTGGAGGTGGGAGATCATGCCATTATTGCTTCAGGCTCAACGATTACTCAGAATGTACCCGAGTGGGCCTTGGCTATTGCTCGAGGAAAACAAGAGAATAAATTGGACTGGGCCAAGCGCTTACAAGAGGTTTTAGAGAGAAAAAAGGATACTCAAGAAGGTTCGAAGGTCTCGGCTAGTGACAAAGAGAGCCAGTAGTGCTTGGTGGCCTTGGCCAAATAGTCGAGTTTGCGTAGGAGTTCGTGTATGTGTGGGATCGTAGGTTATATCGGTGCGAAAGACCCGAAAGATGTGATTTTAAACGGTTTAGAGCGATTAGAGTACCGCGGATATGACTCGGCTGGGTTGGGAGTATTTCATCAGGGCGAGCTGATGCGCTTTCGCGCTGTGGGTAAGTTATCCGCGCTGAGGCAAGTAGTTAGTGATAGACATTTTTCAGGTCCGTCAGGCATTGGGCACACGCGATGGGCCACTCATGGGGCACCTAGTGAGCAAAACTCTCATCCCCATAAATCTGGCCCTATTTTGTTGGTGCATAATGGAATCATTGAGAATGATACCGAAATCAAGACCCGTCTTCTGGCTCAAGGAGTAAAGCTGGAGTCCCAGACGGACAGTGAGCTTGTAGCTCATTTGATTCATCAACATTATCAGAAAGAACAGACCCTATTGCAGGCCGTTTTGAAGGTGTTACCCGAATTGCGCGGAGCCTTTTCCATTGTTGTCATGTGTGAGGATCAACCTGATGAGCTGGTAGCCTTTAAAGATGGTCCACCTTTGATCGTAGGTCTTGGCCAAGATGAGTATTTTGTAGTCTCTGATGTGTCGGCGGCTCTCTCTTACACGAAGGATTTTGTCTACCTTGAGGACCGGGAGGTGGTGCGCTTACATAAAGTCGAAGGGGTGCAATACTTCTCCTCACGCGGGATCCCGCTGAAAAAAACTGTGACTCATATTCATTGGGACTTAGATCAGATCGAGAAGCGAGGATTTTCTCACTTCATGCTTAAAGAAATTCACGAACAGCCTCAGGCCGTATCTCAGGCTTTGACTTCATATTTAGACGAGTCCAAGACAGCTTGGCGCAAGGATATAGTGCCATGGAAGCCTAGTTGGCAAAGAATTCACATTGTGGCTTGTGGAACCAGTTACTATGCCGGTCTATTAGGGATGTACTTATTTGAACGCTGGGCAAAAATCCCTTGCACGGTGGAGGTGGCTAGCGAGTTTCGTTACCGAGATCCTATGATAGACTCAGGTACCCTAGTCGTTACTATATCTCAGAGTGGGGAGACGGCGGATACCTTGGCGGCACTACGTTTGGCTAAGCAAAAAGGTTGTGAGGTCCTTAGCATTTGTAACGTAGCTATGTCCTCGATTGATCGAGAGGCCGATTATCATATGTATATGGGCTGCGGACCTGAGATAGGGGTGGCTAGCACGAAAGCCTTTACATCGACTTTAGTTCACTTGATGTCCTTAGCGGCCATATGGTCGATGCGGCTTTCCGAGGACTCGAGGGAGTTTGCTGAAAAAGTGCGACAGTCGCTACTCGCATTACCCAGCCACATGGAGTCCGTGTTGGCTTTTGATAAGTATTTTCAAGACGCTTCTGAAGTGTTTCGACGCTTTCGTGGTTTTCTGTTCCTAGGGCGTGGCTTATTATTCCCTATCGCTCTTGAGGGGGCCCTGAAAATGAAGGAGCTTTCCTACCTCCATGCCGAGGGTTATGCGGCTGGGGAAATGAAGCACGGTCCTTTAGCTCTAGTGGATGAAGATATGGCGGCCTTAGTTTTAGCTCCTAAGGATGAACTACACGAAAAAACTATCAGTAACCTCCAGGAAGTGAAAGCGCGTGGTGGAAAGGTGATCGCTATTGGTACCGCCGGGGACAAGGGGCTGGAGCAGCTTGCTGATCGGTTCATTCCTCTTCCCGAAGTAGAGCCTTGGATTTATCCCTTCATTTCGGTGTTACCGCTTCAGCTTCTCGCTTTTCATGTGGCCTCTGGTTTGGGGTATGATGTGGATAAGCCTCGAAATCTGGCTAAATCAGTAACTGTGGAGTAGGTGCCCGCCAGTTACTTTGAGCGTAAATCGTCGCTGTACCCCACATTGACAGAGATGTGAGTTCTCTGACTGTGGTGATCAGTCGTTTTTATCTAGTTTAGCTGGTTGACCCTGATTGATTCTATTTTCATTTTTTCTTATCCTCCTTAGGCTTTTTACTTTCGCCCCGGGGGCCTTAATCCCCATGGATGGCCAAGGGCGTAAGCCCTTTGCAGCTTAAGCCATGGAAGGCGTGCCCCGGGTTGAAACGAAAAAGCCCGAGGAGGCCAGAGTTACTAAAGATATAATTAATCAGGTTCAACGAAACAAAAAGCCTAAGGGGGAATTGTCTAAGAATTCCGGAAAAAGTTTTTTCAACAAGTCTTTGAAACGAACTAAGGTCTTGAACTAACCCAAAACTTCAACTTTGCGCTGCGCAATATGACGGATGTCGATCACCTATGCTACTCAACTGTTACCCAGCTACCTAATGCCCCCGCGAATGGTAAAGAACCGGATTATTTTGTTGCCAGAAATAATAAATTACAACACTGACGTTCATTTCAAGGCGTCATGGAATAAATCAGCATCGACGACTTAGGGTTTGAGTGCTGAGTAGGCTTTTTCCAATATGGGTAACACTTGGGCGCGAGGTAACAGGCGACCATTGAGGAAAATACTGGGAGTCCCTTGAATTTTTGCTTTTTGGCCCTCTTCTCCCAGCGAGCGAAGAGCTTGTTCGGTATCAGGATTCTGCATACACTGAGTGAGTTGGTCTTTTGGTATGGGGAGTGTAAGAGCCTCCTCAGCATCCTTGCGTCCTTCTTCAAAGCTTTTTGTGGCAAGCTCAGATTGGTGTTCAAAAATCCAATCTAAAGCTTTGGAACCCATTGGCGGATTCTGCTGGTTGATACAAAGAAGCCACTTGGCCCACTCACAACGAATGGGATTAGGTGAGGAGTGTTCAATAGCTGGGTTACAGTTACCGTCTAAAGGGAAAAGCTTAACGATAATCGCCAAGTCAGGTCGGCTTTGAATAAAGGCCTTCAGAGGATGGCTAGCGTGCTTGCAGTGAGGACAGAACAAATCGACAAACTCCACCAAATAGTGCTTCGCTTGGGAGGAGTTTCGATAGATGATTCCTCGTTCTAAGTGGAACTCGTGAACTGGGTTTTGCAACCATTCCGAGACACTTTCATGAATATAGTAATCGAGACGATCAGCCCCTACCGACTTATCCCATACTCTTTGAGTGATCCAGGCCCCAGCGGGAATCATGGTAAGTACTCCCAGACCTTTGATAAGAGAGTTCGACGACAAAATAGATAGGGTCTCTTTGGGCGAAATGGATGTCACATGTAAGCCTAGTTGGATAAAGGAAATAAAGTAAGTCAAAAGGCAATAAAGACAGAGCTTGCCGATAGCCAGAAAACTGATGCTACCCATGACCAGACTTGCTGTCACGAGTAACATGGCTAAAGAAAAATTGATCACCCTGGCTTGTGGGGAATTTTCCCCTAACCAAAGGGACTTGATGTGGAACCAGATCCAGCTGATAAGAAATAACAAATTAGTCCAAAAACCGAAAAGAGCTAGGGGAATACCGAAGATATGGCTGTAAGAGCTTGCTGCTACCACCGAACAATCAAAATAATCTCCAGCATGGCAGAGGGCTGAAGGCCCATCACCTATAGCCAGTTGGGTTTTGTAATGTTCAAAAGTTAACACTGCATGCAGCACTAAAGCTAGACCTGAGACGAGGATGCCGAGCCAAAATTGAGTTTTTTTATTCATAAGCCTATCTTGAAACTAATACTTCGATAAATCAAGTAGCCCTCTTGGGAGGAGTGAAACGACCCGCATGGTCGCAAAGCAGGCTTACCAAGGACGCTTACATTGGGATTTTTACCTTTCTGTACGCAAACAGTGTGAATCCTTATTGCAAAATGAGGATCAAGAAATTCGTCGTTACCGCGAGGAGTATGAAAAAGAGATCAAGCGTCCTTGGCGGCGCAGTGAGCTGAAAAAGTTACTGCTCCAGATTGAGAAGTCTCGCATCTTGATGCTAGGGGATTTTCACGCCTTACACCAGTCGCAAAAAGCCCATGTTCGGCTGTTAAGGCTGTTGTCGCCCAAAAAGAAAAAAATCCTTTTTTTGGAATGCCTTAGTGCTCAGGATCAAGAGTCTGTGGATCTTTACATGCAAGGCAAAATCAGTGAGGGTGAGTTTCTTTTTAGGGTTCGCTGGAAAGAACGTTGGGGATTTGCTTGGCGATCCTATCGCCCAATTTTTCAATGGGCTAAAAAAAAAGGAATAAAAATCTATGCTATTGATAAAGATCTGCGTAAACATGGCGATGAGAGCTTAAAGATCCGAGACACTTTTGCTGCCTCCTTGATTGCTGAGATTTTGGAACGAGAGCCAGAGTCCTTGGGAATTGTGATTATTGGGGATTACCATATTGCCTCTTCACATCTTCCAAAATCGCTTACAGAACATCATCCTGATTGGCCTATTTTGCGGGTGTTCCAAAACTCTGAGCCTATCTATTTTCAACTCCTTAAAAAACGGCAGGAGCTGGATGTAGATGTTATTCAGTTTAACTCCTGGGATTTTGGATTGATATCGGTGGCTCCTTGGGTGAAGTGGCATAGTCTATTATCGCATTTGTTAGAGCAAGATGAAGACATTGCTCCTGAGGACAAAATTTACGAAGATTTGATCCATTTTTTTCGCTTATTTAATCAAGATTTCGGAAAATATCCGGGGCTGGATGAAAACTTCGATGTGGTCACTCTCAATGATGTAAGCTTTTTTGAACAATTAGAAAAAAACTGGGCCAGGCAAAAGCAAAAGCGTCTTTCGGAAGGGTTAACTTGGGGATTGAGTTTTTATGCTCCCGAGTGTCACAAAATGATTTTTGCAAAAAAAACCTTAAATCACATGGATGAAGCGGCAGCGAGAATCCGCTTGGGGAAGATGAGCACTTATTCTCTGGAAAGCCTACTGGAGAAAAAACATTTTTTACAGCTGATGTGGGCAAACATTCTTCCCTATTTTGCTAGCAAATGGATTAATCCAAAAAGAAAAACCGATACGATTTTTGATTGGAAAATCCAGTTTCAAAACACGGGAGATCGAGCGTACCAATCCGCATTGGATCTTTATTATCAAGCGGAAGCTTGGGCTCTTGGGCGGAGGAGAATCGGCTTAAGATGGCAATCGGTCCCTGAGTCGCAAGTGATTCGTGTTTCTCAACTATTGGGTTACTATTGGGGAGAAAAGCTTTACTACGGATTGATGAAGGGATACCTCAAGCGTGAAGAGGTATTTGATTTGTGGCATCTTCCATTTTCAAATTGGAGCGATGGGTGTTACCGAGTGATCGCCTGGAGCCAGATGATTCCTGAGCCCTATCCATCGAAGAGATTAAAGGTCTAAGGTTTATCTCTCGCTCAAAGTCTAGGTTGCAGTAAAAATGTTACCAGTTGCCCCGGGATATCTTAGAATACAAAGACGATGGTCAAGTTGTACCGCTGGCTTTGGTTATTTTTAGTGGCTTGGTTTATTGCGGATAGCCTACTTATTTATCTTAAGCCTTTCACGTTTCCGCCTGTGGTACAGTTTGAAAAAAAACGAAAACCAAATATAGTTAGGAACGGAGCCCTAGACTTCCAGTTTTTGGTGGCAAAAAATTTATTTTCTGCTGAGACATCTATCCCTGATTCGTTGAAAGATTTACAAAACCGCGATAAAAAACCAGAGGGTGAGAGTCAGAAAAACGATGATACTCCCGTACCAAGTTCACTCCCTCTGACTCTTTTAGGGACTATTGTCCACAGTAATCCAGAGAAGTCGATTGCTAATGTAGAGTTGAAAAGTAAAAATCTTACGATGGCCGTTCGGGTTGGTCATAGCATTGATAAATTGGCGAAGCTTGAAGCGGTGGAACGGGGACGCGCGTATATTCGTAATCTCAGCACGGGACGACTGGAATATATTGAGCTTAAAGACGTAGGCCAGCTTCGTTTTTCCTCAGCTTCAAAAACCGTTGGAGCTGAAACGACCGGAGAGGTTAAGCAGGTGGCTCCGAATAAATTTGAGGTTTCACGGGCCGAGGTGAATAAATACACATCCGATTTGTCTAATGTGCTGCAGCAAGCGGCGATGATTCCTGTTCGGGGTTCAAGCGGGGAAATTCAGGGCTTTCGTTTTGTGAATATCCAACCCGACAGCATTTATACGCAGTTGGGTTTTCAAGTGGGAGATGTGATTAAATCAGTAAATGGTGAATTCGTGGACAGTCCAGCAAAAGCCTTGGAGTTGTATAATGCGTTAAAGGGCAGTAACTCCATAAAACTGACTATTGAGCGTAACGGCCAAGAGCAGGACATAGAGTATAACATCAAATAGGTAGGAGTGAGCTTATGTATATATTATCACGGATGGTCACGGGAATTCTCTCGCTGATGCTCTCTCAGAGTGTTCATGCTCAGTTTGAAGATTTCTCGACTGATGGTAGCTTCGATTCATCCCCCGTCGCTTCGGGAAATGAGGCCAGCGGACCCGCCGTCGGAGCAAAAATCAAGGGGAGTAAAAAGGAAGAATCAGGGATCTTGAGCGCTAAACAGAAAGAAAAACTGTCTCAAGCAAGTGTTGATGAAATTACCGATTCCAATTATCCCGAGTTGATTGAAGCCTTTGATTTTCCTAATGCTGAAATCACAGACGTAGTCAAAGCCATATCAGAACTTACCGGAAAAAACTTTATCATAGATCCAGGAGTGCGGGGAAAAATTACGATTATCGCTCCCTCCAAAATTACGGTGGCCGAGGCCTACCGTGCTTTTTTGTCTGCCCTAGCCATCAACGGTTATGCGGTAGTCCCCAGTGGCTCTTTTTTAAAAATTCGCTCAGCCAGAAATGCGCAGCGGGATGGTATCGAAACTTACGCCGGCAGTTACTATCCGAACAGTGATCAAATGATTACTCGAGTGATTCAGCTTAAACATGTTTCGGCCGAAGCGATTAACAGAGATTTACGAATTCTCACATCGAAAGACGGTGAAATGAGCATATATGCTCCCACCAATTCCATCATTATCTCTGACTATGGAAGTAACATTGATCGTATTATGAAAATTATCGCTCAATTGGATGTGCCGGGCTTTAACGATCAATTGGAAGTGGTGCCCGTGAAATACGCTAAGGCCAAAGACATTGCTGAATTGGTGAATAAGATTGTGAATAAAGACAATAAGTCGGCCTCCCAAGGGGGTGGAACATTTCAGGCTGGTGTCCCACGTTTTGGTCGGGCTGGGGATACAGCGGGCAACGCCGGTAGTCCGTACTTCATGGTAATACCCGATGAGCGAAGTAACTCCTTGATTGTAGTGGGTAACAAATCAGGGATTGATAGACTCAAAGATTTGCTGAAAAAATTAGATTTCCCCATTCGAGCCGAGGAAAGTGGGGGAGTTTATGTTTACTACGTGAAGTATGGAGATGCCGAGAAGATTGCTCAAACCTTGAGTGTCATCGCCAAGGAGGCTTCTCCCACAGGAGGAGGAGCGAGTGGAGCTGCTGGAGGCGGAGTCGTCGTTTCACCCACGGCAGGCGTTCAACCTATTAATCAGAATATTTTTGGCGGGAGTGTGAAAATTAATGCCGATAAAAACACGAACTCCCTGGTGATTATGGCAAGTAAGCAAGATTATGAGTTGGTGTTAAGCTTACTTAATAAACTCGATATCCCTCGCGATCAAGTTTATGTGGAAGCTATCATTATGGAGATGAAAGCCACTGACTCTCTCGATTGGCAGATTGGATATTTTCAATTTGACAAAAGTGGAAGTGGTGGGAAGGCCGGATTTAATGGCATCAAGCCTGATAATTTAGCCGCTTTACTAAATCCAGTGGGAGGTTCGGGGGCTATTCTGGGATTTGGTTCTAAGGATGTGATTACGGTAACACCCCCTACGCCTGGAGCGCAACCTATTCAAATTGCTTCCCTAGTGGGATTTATTAACTTTTTGAAAACGCACACTAACGCGAACGTTTTATCTACTCCCCAAATTTTAGCTATGGATAATCAAGAGGCTGAAATTGAAGTGGGTGATCGAGTGATCACCGGACAAAACGTGGTGGTTGCCGTTCAAGGGCAATCGCAGGCCTCTCCGATTTTCGAGGATGCGACTATTAAACTAAAAATTAAACCTTTCATATCGCCGACCATCAACTCCGTCCGTTTGGATTTACAAAGCCAAGTGAAACAACTATCCACAGCTAAAACTCCTCCGGGGCTTATTAATGTCTCTCAACCGCTAGCCACGCGTAGTATAAAAACCAATATTGTTGTGCCGGATCAGGACACGGCGGTGTTAGGCGGGTTGATGAAGGAGGATGATATTGAGACGGTGCAGAAGGTACCTTTGTTGGGTGATATTCCTATTATAGGTTGGTTGTTTAAATCGCGGGGAAAAAGCAAGGAGAAAACTAATCTGTTGGTGTTTTTAACCCCCAAAATCATCCGCACTCAATCAGATGCCAGACAGGTGTTGGGTAAAAAGCTTAACGAACGCTTGAAATTCATTAAATCTATGGGCGGGCATGATCCTTATGGGGATAAAATTGATGAGATCTCAGCCAGTGGGGCAGGTTCTGCGGCGGCTACCCATCAGATGAATGGTTCTCCGATGCAAAGCGGTAGCTCTTTCAACGATGGCGTGCAAGGTTCCATGACGTCGGAAGCTGCCGTTGATCCAAGCGAGACCTTGTCGAATTCGGGGAACAATTCTGGCAAAGAGTCCTTAGATTTTTCAGAGGTTGAGTCCGAGGAGAGTGCCAGCCCATAAGAGCGGTGGAGACTTATGAGTCAAATGGATATTCCTCTTGTGTTATCAAAGGTTACCCCGCTCAGCGCTGAAGTCATCAGTCGGCTGCTACAAGGACGAGCGCGTAGTCAGCCAGTGCGGCTTGAGGATTACTTAGCTTCTAAGACCTTCAACCAAGGTGAAGAGGTGTTGATCGAGCTTTGTAAAGAAGTCGGACTTTCCTACCTCAAGGATATTAACATTAACGACTTTGATGTGAATCTCATTAGAGATATTCCTATCAATTTTTGTAAGAATCATCACATCCTTCCGATAAAAAAATCAGAAAAGGGTATAGAAATTTTAACGGCAAATCCCTTTCAATATCAGGTGTTTCAGGATTTTGCGGTGAAACACGAAGTTCCCGCTTTTATATGGGTGACCACAGCAGCTAAGGTATTGGATGCCATTAATCGAGTTTATGAACGCAATACTGCCGCCTTGGACGGTATTGAAAACATTGATGTAGAAAACTATGAAAGTAACGAAGAAATTATTGATCTTTTAGAGGCAGGAGACGATGAGGCTCCTATCATTAAGTTTGTGAACTCCGTGTTGTTTCGCGCGGTGAAGGAAAAAGCCTCAGATATTCACTTTGAACCTTTTGAGCGGGATATGGTCATTCGCTTTCGTGTGGACGGAGTGCTCTCAACGGTATTTAGGCCACCTAAAAAACTACAGAACTCGATCATCTCACGTATCAAGGTTATGGCGAATCTAAATATCGCTGAAAAAAGGTTACCCCAGGATGGTCGTATTCCCTTAAAGATCGGTGGTAAGGACATTGATATTCGCGTAAGTACGGTGCCCGCTACTTTTGGAGAGCGCATTGTGATGCGCCTTCAAGATCGTTCGAATGTGATTCTTTCTCTTGAACAGCTTGGTTTTTCCGAAGAGAATTTGCAAAAAATTGATGATTTGATTCGTCGGCCTTACGGCATTTTCCTTGTTACCGGCCCCACAGGTTCAGGTAAGTCTACTACTTTGTATGCTTGCCTGACTCGTATTAATACTCCAGACATTAATATTCTGACCATTGAAGATCCCGTGGAGCAAAGAATTCAGGGGATAGGTCAGGTTCAGGTGAATCCTAAAATCGGCTTAACCTTTGCGTCTGGCTTACGGGCCTTTTTGCGGCAAGATCCAGAGGTGATCATGGTGGGAGAGATTCGCGATCAGGAAACCGCTGAGCTTGCGATTCAGGCTTCGCTGACAGTTCACCTGGTGTTTTCTACTTTGCACACCAATGACTCCGCAGGTGCATTTCCTCGCTTACTCGATGTGGGTGCAGAGCCTTTTTTAGTGGCTACGAGTGTCATCGGGGTTGCAGCTCAACGTCTTGTCAGAGTGTTATGTCCGCACTGCAAGGAGCGTTATACCCCATCTAGCATTGAGCTAGAAAGCTTGGGGATTAACTTTGAGCAGGCTGCAAACTCCCACATTTGTCGGCCGGTGGGTTGCGATAAGTGCAATCACAAGGGTTATTTGGGTCGAACTCTTATCGCCGAGTTACTCGTTGTGGACGATGAAATTCGCTCCTTGGTTCTTCAGCGTAAAGATGGGGGAAGTATCCGAAAGCTTGCCGTGCAAAAAGGTATGAAAACCTTCCGCGATCATGGGGTACAAAAGGTCTTACAAGGTGTAACCACGATTGAAGAAGTCATTTCGAATAGTCAGTTGGATATTTAAGGATCGCACTGTGAGCTTGTTAAAAAAATGGTTCAAATTAGTACATAGTTGCTTCATTGCAGGACTTTTGTTGGGCTTTTTATCTGAGCTCAGTGTTTAAAATTGAGAATTTTGTGATTTTTCAAAAAAAAAGTGGATACATCCCTTCAGAAAAATGATGAGTGTGCCGAAGCAACTCCATGAAGCTGTGAGGGAATTTTGAAGCAATTCCAATCCAGTTTCAGTGGAAGTTTTATGAACGGCCGTTCATACCGTAAAACATGGTTATTTTTGTCAATTTTCATGACGACTTTCGTGCTTAGTGAATTTGCGAGAGCACAAGCTTTACCTACCGAGTTCAAATTGAGTCTTTTTTTACGCGTACCAAAAGTGGCTTCAGATGTGACCAAGGGGTTAGAGGTTGTCTCTACTGCCTCCTCAACAACCGTACCTGTGCAAATTTATCTACTAGCAAAAGAGAGTGATTCGAGTAATAAGCTTTGTGTTTTAGCCAAACAGACCTCTAATGTATCGATTGTATCTGGATCATTGAATCTTACTTTTGCAAAAGGGGTAGGCGAGGAGGTGGTCAGTTGTTTGCCCATTTATTGTCCAATTGGAGACGGTCGTTTTCAAATCGCTCAACAGATTCCAGGTAGTAATGCGCAAAGAAAGTTACTTCGGGCTCTTTATACCTCTCCACTCTCTTTAGAAGATGTTGAGGTGTTTGTGACTGGGGCCTTGGAGGCCAATCCTAGTTCACCTGAGATTTGTGAGGTTACTTCTGCGGAGCGCTTCCTAGGGGTAAAGTTCCAGGTTTCTAATACGAGGGGAGATATTTTTCCACTAAATTTCAAGATCAAGTTAGGAGCCGCTCCCTATGCGGGAATTGCTGCTAGTGTCGTTCCAGGCTCGATTAATACTGAGGCTTTGGCGAATGGGGCAATCACCAGCGAAAAGATCTTAAGTATTTCCGCAAATAAACTGACGGGTAACTTAAGCTGGGATCAACTTCCGATGCCATTAAGTACCAATTGTGCAGATGGAAAGGTTTTGAAGCGAGTAAGTGGTGAATGGGCTTGTGCTGATGATTTAGGTTTGGGCACCGAATTAGATCCGAGTGTGCAAGCCTTTGCTAAAAATTCCCCTGGTCAAGGCTTGCAGGTCGTAAGCGGCTAAGTGAAACTCCATATTGATCCCAATCATTTTCAATTCGATACAGGTGGGGAATTGCGTTTAGCAAATAATGCAATTGATAGAGATGAAATTAAAAATGGTGCTATAAATGATGCCAAGATTGATTCAGTATCTGCAACGAAAATTACAGGCGTATTACCAGTAGACAAGGGGGGAACTGGTTCGAACGCGACATTAAATAATGATCGTGTCATGATCTCTAGCGGAGGTAAAATCGTCGAATCTAGTGTCACATCAACTGAGTTAGGGCATCTTGCTGGAGTGACCAGTGGAATACAAGAACAACTAAACGCTATGGCCCAGCTCAGCGGGCGAGCTGGTGGCCAATCCCTGCGTGGGGGAACTGCTGCCAGTGAGAATCTAACTTTAGATTCCACCTCGCACACCACTAAGGGTCATGTGATTATTAATCCTAGCGGGGGTAATGTGGGTATCGGTACCACGAGTCCTGATGCTCGATTGAGTGTGCAAGGAGGTGTGGCTACCCCGGCTAACATTATAAGCAGTGGTGGCTCGGTGAACTTGTCTTTAAGTAGTGTTCACGTGCTTCAGAGTGTGGGAGGAACCACTATTACCTTGTCAAATCCCGCTAATGGTGGGGTGTACACTCTTATTGTGACGGATACAGCTAGTCGCACCTATACGTTTTCTGGATGTAGCTTTACTTATTTTAGTCCAAGTAACGGAGCTACTGATTCAGGTACCCGCACAATCTACGGAATCACCACTGTCTGGATCAGTTCTCAATGGCACTGTTATATTTCTTGGTCGTCTGGGTATCAGTGAGCAAGAGGTATGCACTTATGACAGCTGTTATGACGTTTAAAAAAGGTTCGCAGAGTCTGATTAAGCCACTTCAGATTGTGGTTCTGTTAGAAGGTTTTTTCATACTAACGACTAAGGCTCCGGCTAACCCAATGGCGTCTATGATGCATAACCAGTCTTCTAAGAGTTGTATAATGACAGCTTCTGTTGTAGGAAAACCCAATGAAATTCGTGCGGAGGGCAGTGGGAGTAACATCTTTACGATTCAGTTTAATCAGTCGGCGTGTCGAGATTTTACTCTTTGGTATGAGATTGGATCAAATGGTATCAGCGGTACCCACTTCTCGGGCTTTAGCACTGGCTTGCATTCTTTGAATGTCACTCGTGGCACGAGTGCTGTAAATATCAGTTATCAGCTACCTGAAAACGCTGGAAATCAGGGGGAGAGAGAGTTGTCTTTTTCCATTCAGGGTACAAGTGACAGACATATGAAACTTACTTTGGGTCATAATAAGCAAATTGTAAGCATTTTGGATAACGACGTAAGTTACTTAAATGTGCTTCAAATTACTGTTCGAGATTCTCACTCCTGTGGTATACTTAATAATAATACGCTTAAATGTTGGGGCTATAATGGATGGGGACAGCTAGGTGATGGCACTACAGTGAATCGCTCGAGCCCTGTGACTATTGATAGTGGCACTGGTTATCAGAGAGTTTCTGCAGGTTACCATCATGTTTGCGGTATTACGTCTAGCTCTGCTCTTAAGTGCTGGGGACGCAATAACAGCGGTCAATTGGGAGATGGAACTACAATAATGCGTACAACGCCTATCAGTATCGATGGGAGCACGAGTTATCAGCGAGTTTCTTCTGGCTACTATTATACGTGTGGGATTACTACGAGTGGGGTTTTAAAGTGTTGGGGAGATAACGCCAGTGGCCAGCTGGGGGATGGTACAACGACGCAAAGATTGACCCTTACTACTATTGATAGTGGAACGAACTATCAGGTAATCTCAGCAGGTAACAATCATACTTGTGGCATTACTACAGGTGGAGTTTTAAAGTGTTGGGGAGATAACGGTAGTGGTCAATTGGGAGATGGTACAACGATCCAGAGGCTGAGCCCAGTTATCATCGATTCGGGTACGTCTTATCAGCAAGTTGCAGTCGGATACAATCATACTTGTGGTATCACGGTCAGTGGAGTCCTAAAGTGTTGGGGTAGTAACGGATCTGGACAAATCGGCGATGGTACTACTACTTCACGACTACAGCCGGTTATCATTGAGAGTGGGACAAACTATCAGAGCATTAGTGCTGGTCTGTCTTATAGCTGTGGAGTTTCGACTACTAACGTTCTAAAGTGCTGGGGAGATAACGCCAGTGGCCAGCTGGGGGATGGTACTACAGTAAATAAGACCAGTCCTTCTGTGATAGATAGCGGAACTGGTTATCACTTGGTGGTTGTCGGAGATTATCATAGTTGTGGTATCACGACGAGCTATACATTAAACTGTTGGGGATATAACGGTTATGGTCAACTTGGGGATGGAACGACTACTCAAAGGACGATTCCGATCGTGGTTAACCGTGGCGTGAGTTATCAAACGATTGCTTTGGGTGGATCTCACTCTTGTGGGATCAATAATTCTGGTGGATTACATTGTTGGGGTTTCAATGGTGAGGGGAGACTTGGCGATGGAACGACTCTATCAAAGTCGACTCCTGCTTCAATTGACAGTAGTTCTAGCTATCAATTGATCGAGGCGGGAGATACTCATACATGCGGAATCACAACGAGTGGTATTTTAAAGTGTTGGGGTAATAATTCGTCAGGACAGCTTGGTAATGGAACGACGACATCTCAGACCAGTCCTATCGTTATCGATGGTGGGGTCAGTTATCAAGCTGTTGACTCTGGGGATGTTCATACATGTGGAATTACGACTTCGGGCGTTTTAAAATGCTGGGGCGGAAACACATATGGTCAGGTAGGCGATGGCACAACTTCACAAAGAGAACTTCCTGTCATTATTGATAATGGGACCACTTACCAAAAGGTTTGTACAGGATGGGGGCATTCTTGTGCAATCACCAGTACAGGGGTATTAAAATGTTGGGGACGAAATGGATATGGCCAAGTGGGAGACGGTTCATTAGTACAAAGAACTAGCCCGGTAGTTGTAGATAGTGGAGTGAGCTATCAACATATTTCTTGTGGTGATTTTCACACTTGCGGTATCACTAGTAGTGGGGTCTTAAAATGTTGGGGATTTAACAGCGCAGGACAGCTTGGTTTATGGCATCGGCTACTATTTCCTAAGTATGTTACCGGCATTCGTTAGGAGTATTTGAATCAAAACTTCCGAAACACGCGAGTATCGAAACTTCCTTTTTGAATACGGTAGCCGATAAGACGGCATTCGATATCACCATTGAATACCTGATACTTTTGATGAGACTTTAGCCCTAGCCCACGGCTAATTTCGGGGTTACCAGAAAGAAGCCATAGTTGCCACTGGGGAAAATGCGATTTTAGAATGGCCCCCAAGTCCTTCATGGTTTGTTGTACAATCTCTGGCTTTGAAAGTCTTTTCCCGTAGGGGGGATTGGTTACCAGAAGTCCCGGAGGTAACTGACCTGGCTCTAGCCGATCAATGCCTTGTCTCTGAAAATGGACGAGCTCGGCGACTCCTGCCGCTTCGGCGTTTTTTCTAGCGGCCGCAATGCTCTCGCGCGCGAGATCGTACCCGATGAGTTTTACACCGACATCTGAGGGTTTAAGCTCCTGAGCTTTCGCTTGTTGAAAGACGTCGTAAAAAATTTTAGCGTCATAGTTTTTCCACTTTTGAAAAGCAAAACCTCTTCCTAGACTGCCAGGGGCGCGATTTAAGGCCATAAGAGCGGCCTCAATGAGAATGGTGCCCGAACCGCAAAAAGGATCAATAATGGGTGTGCGCTTATCCCATGCTGCCAATTTCAACAAACCAGCAGCGACATTTTCTTTCAACGGAGCCAGACCAGTTTGTTTACGGTAACCTCTTTGAAAGAGAGGTTCACCCGAGGTATCTAGGTAAAGCCAAAAGTGGTTTTTTTTTCCGTAGATGACTAAAGGTAAATCCGGTTCGTCTTTGTCCACATTGGGCCTTTCCCCGTCGAAGCTTGCGCGAAAATGATCCACAATCGCATCTTTTGCTTTCAAGGTAACGATTCTTTGATCGTGGATTTTGCAATCACTTACGTGGCTCGTGATATGTAAGCTTTGTGTTACCGAAATGTACTTGGTAAAATCATGTTTTTTGATGTGATTGTAGATGTCCTCTGGTTGATAAGCATAAAAATCTAACAGAGGCTTCAAGACACGAGTGGCTACGCGACTTTGAAGATTGACTCGATAGGTGTCAGCCCAAGAGCCTTCGAAGAACACCCCGCTAGCTGAACTTTCTAATTTTTTTAGGCCGAGCTCTTTGAGCTCTTCGAATAAAATTTCTTTAAAACCCTTTGGGGCCAGCACATAAAATTGAGCCATATGTCCTCACTTTTCCCGGTTTGCTGAGGCTGCAAGTCACCGCGAACTTAAGGGTTTGCAACTTCAATAGACCTTAGGTTTCCAGATCCGTTTTTTACCCGCTTATCAAGTCATCGTATAACTTGGGCCTCCCCCGCCTTCGGGTACGGTCCATTCGATATTATCGAAGGGGCACTTGATATCACAGGTTTTACAGTGAATACAGTTTGTGTAGTTAATATGGAGCACACGCTCTTCAGGATGATCTGGAGCGGGTAACATTTCATAGACATTCGCAGGACAAAAGTGGGTACAGGGGCTCTGGTACTTGGGGTAACACGTTGAGCGACAAATGTCTTCCTTTTGCACAAGAAGATGATTGGGAGAGTCTTCATCGTGCTTGGTGCCCGTTAAATAGACACTACCCAGTTTATCGAAAAACAGTTTGCCGTCGGGTTTTGGTAACTGCAGCTCTTCGCGGCTCCAGGGATCAGCACCCCATACATCCAAGACGGTTTCGGTACGGCTTGAATCTTTGTGTAAAGGCATAGGGTCTTGTAAGCCTCTGCCGCCGGTGAGTTGTTGGAGAGCTACCAGAGGGAGGCTTGCGAAAATCCCTTGGCTTAGGGCTTGATGGAAGTTTCGTACGGGGTAAAGATCCCGATAGATAGGGCTTTCGGGGCTGCGTATTTTTTTTGAGTAAGTGCTGAGTTGATGTGCACTTAGGTCTCCTGAGACTAAAGCCTCCAGGGCGGTATCCGCTGCGTAAATACCGGACCACATGGCCAGGTGAATTCCTTTTAATTTTTGTACATCGACTAAACTGGCACTGTCTCCGCACACCATCCAGCCATCACCATGCAACTGGGGCATGGCATACCAGCCCCCCGCGGGCAAAGTTTTACCCCCGTAGGCTATCACTTCACCACCTTCGATCATTTTATGAATAAAGGGATGAGTTTTAAGACGCTGCAACTCTCGGTGGGGGTCGAGTAATGGATCCTTGGAGTCTAAGTAGGTGACTAGGCCGATGATGATGCGATCATGAGGTAAGGTATAGATAAAGGTTCCACCCACGGAATGCTTGAGCGGAAAGCCTAAGGTATGAATCACTTGCCCTGGTTTAATCCTGCCGGGTTGACACTGGATGATCTCTTTGACTCCTTCCTCAAAGACTTCGGGTTGGCTATTTTTTCTCAGGTTCAATTTTTTGGATAGTTGTTTAAAAGTTGAACCACGAGTTCCTTCGGCAAAGATTGTAAGCTTGGCTCGAATTTCAAGTCCGGGTTCAAAATTGCTTTTTGGCTTTCCTGTTTTGTCTAGACCTTTATCCCCGGTAATAACTCCACAAACGCGTCCGTTTTCTAAGATAGCTTCTTTGGCGGCAAAGCCTGGAAATAACATCACCCCTTGCTCTTCACATTTTTGCGATAGCCATTGATTAAAGCGGGAAAGCGAGATGATCCAGTTTCCTTCATTACGAAAAGGCGGAGGAGTGATGGGTAATTTAAAGGCCGATTCATGGCTCAGGTAATACACGGCATCTTCATGAACTTGGGATTCTAAGGGGCAACCCTCTTGTTGGTAATTGGGTAACAGATATGCTAAAGCCTCTGGATTTAAAACAGCACCAGAAAAACTATGAGCTCCCATTTGCGGACCTTTTTCAAGTACTGCGATCGTCGGCTCGTGAAATAGAGGGCCACTCTTTTTCCCGGATTCTACTTCAGCGTTATGTGTTTGAATATTCTGCATCAATCGTAAAGCACAACTTAAGCCGGCACTGCCTCCACCGACGATAAGAACATCGACGTCCATGACCTCACGTTGCATATGCATTCTGTCCTCCCCGTATGCTCTCAGGATTTTTATCTCTTATAAGCGGCAACTTGATGAAAAGTAAATGGTTTGATCCGCTTTCACATAAAATAAAAGCTCTAATCACAATTCCTCTTGCCAGTTGAAATGACCTTTAATGATCCACCTTTATTAAAAAAGGCCCGGTAGGGGCCTTTTTTAATAATCGTCACTTGGTGTAAAGTTGATGGCGATAAAAGAATGGGACGACTAGCTTTCCCCGACCAAGCTTTATTTGGCATTTTCTAGATGACGATCAATGATCGCTTTGAACTCAGAGAAAGGATAGGCTCCTTTGAGTGTGACCCCGTTGATGATGAAGCCCGGAGTGCCAGAAATGTTGAACTTTCTTGCCTCCTCCATGTCTTTTTGGATGCGCTCCATGATTTTAGAGTCGGTGATGTCTTTTTTTAGGCGCTTCAGATCGGCCCCCACTTTCTTGGCAGCTTCGTCAAGGAAAGCTTCGCCTTGCTCGCGTAATTTTGACTGATTTTCAAAAACCTCAGCTTTGAACTTATAGGCTTTTTCCGCACTTTGCTTGGCAATCGCTTCGAAATACTTGGCTGCAGGTAACGCTTTGGGGTGAAAATCCAAAGGTAAATGCTTCAACACCACTTTCACTTTGCCAGGATAAGCGTTCATGACTTCCTTAATCGTGTTGTGACCACGTGCACAGTATGGGCACTCCATGTCAGAGTACTCAAAAATCGTGATCACAGCATCTTGCGGCCCTAGAACGGCACGATCAGGCTCAAGCTCGGGTTTTAAGGGGTTTTTAAACTCCTCATCGCGTTGTTTTTGCTCTTCACGTTGTGCTTGTTCAGCGCCTTTGGCTTGGGCCTCGCGAGCCGCTTTGTTCACCACCTCAATAAATTGCTCAGGGTGCTTTTCGATCGCCACAAAAACAATGCTTGGATCTTTTTCGATCATTTCTTTTAGCTGCTTGGCATTGGGCGCGCAATGGCTGAGGGCGAGAAAACCCGACGCGACTAAGGTTGGGTATAAGGAAACGAGTTTACGCATATCATCCTCCTTGAGTTTTCAGTAAGTATGGCACAGCTTTCATGAAGCTGACAAAAAGATTTTACCAGGATCATTACACTCGACCCCCTTGGTCTTAAGTCGAGGGGGGTTCTGTGGAGGGGGACCAGACCTTCGTGCTTACAGGCTAGGCTTTTCCGTGAGCCATCCGATGTACAAAAATAGTGAGGTAACACAGTTTTCGAAAACTTGTTGGCTGGATTGGAGAAGTGAGGTTCCGTATGAAGCCCATTTTAGTCGTGGTGGACGATGAGTCTGACATTCGCGAAGGTTACCGAGATTACTTTTCGGACGAATTTGAGGTGTATTCTTATGCTCATCCCACAGATCTCATCACGGAGCTAAAAAAAGGTGGACCTACACCTGATTTGGTTATTACCGACTTCAAAATGGATGGGATTTCAGGAGTAGAACTCATGCAGCAGTTGCGGGCTATGGGGTTAGAATCTCCCATCCTCCTTTTATCGGGATTTGTGGAGAAAGACGTGGCTCTGGAGGCCGTGGAGCAAGGGGTATTTGCTATTTTGGAAAAGCCTGTAGACTTTGTGCACTTGCGGCAGGTCGTTCACCGTATGTTACTCGAGGTGGAGTTGGAGCAGTTGCGAGGGGAGATTCGTCATCAGTTTTTACAACTACGTGAGGTATTTGATGCGCTAGCCGAGGTCGTTTTCCCCATGGTGGATCAAAAAATATTAGATCGTTTATTCATCCAAGCTGAGGGGGATGAAGTAAAGGCCAAGTTAAACCCTAAACAAGTGATTGCTCAATTAGAATCGCAAATTGACCGCCTATTGGATGCGGAAAAAAAATTGATGCAGCTTAAGCGTCGGGGGGCTTAGTTTTGGAAAATCGGGTGAGTTCATTACTCATTCTTAAACAAAAAGAATCTTCCCTCAAGGGGGCTGAGGTCTTTTTAGGTAACCGGGGTTGGCTGCTCAATACGGCCTTCCAACTCAAGCAGATGATTCTGGTCTTAGCGCAAAAAAATCCGGAGTATGTGTTAATTCCGGTAGACTTTCCTCATGCTAAAATTCTGATGTTACCACAGCTTTTAGCTCAAGCTTTTCCGGCTAAGATCATATTGTATGCCGAGAATCCCTCGACGACCGCAATGATGCGTCTACAAGAAATTAAAATGCCCTATAAAATCTATCCTCCTGTTTCTGGGCCAGCTATTGAACGAATGATTTTTAAAATACAAAAAGACCAAGAGGAAGCTCAAGCGAGGGGGCGAGAGGGGCGAGGAGTCACAGGCTCACACGGCGAAGGTGAAAACGTAGATGTAGAATTTCGCTTTCGTGAGCAGCAAATGCAGCAGGCGCGGGGGGCTTTAACAGCTCTGTTGGGAGGCGATGGTTCCTCAGCTGCTCCAGCGAATACCGTGGTGCTCTCTAGCGAGAGTACAGGGGGTTCTGAGGGGGCCTTTATAACAGGAGACTCCAACGCTTCGGGGACGATTTCGGATGGCACATCGAACAGTGAACATATGCTCAGACCGGGGGACCTAGGTTCTTATCCTGAGGACGGGTCGCTAGGTGATCAGAGAGGATTCGGCGAAGGCAGTATGTATATACCACAAAACGAGGGGTCTGGTAACATTTATGGAATAGGCGATGAAAATAGCGAGGGAAGGTCAGATTCGGCGGCGGTCAATTACCTCCATTTGGGGGGGAGTGAAGTTCCCAATGCTAAAGGGCAGTATCAGACACCAAGGAATCGCAACCCCCTTGCTCAAAATGATGGGGACCTGGGGGGACAAGAAGCTGAGGGCATTCCTTTTTACGGGCGTAAGGATCTCGATTTTTCAAAGGTTGATGATGATAGTTTAAAAGAGGCTTTGAGTAAGGCTCGTCAAGTTCGAGAAGATGGCGAGGGTTTTCATTTCAAGTCGAGCGGTCGAGTTAATCTGAACTCCAAGAAGGATGAAGAGCCAGTTTTTCGTTTCCGTTCTGTGGAAAAAATCACCGAGGAAACCATCATCGTCAAGGGTACAGAAAAAGCTCTGCAAGAGTCTGTGAGTGTTCGTTCACAAGCCACGGAGAAGCTTAAAACGATTGATAAAACAAAAAAGGCGGTTTGTATCACGGTGGAGTCCCCCAAATTCTCTGGTTACCTCGTAGCTGTTATGGGTGATGAAAAGGCTCTTGATGCCCAATTTGTCGATTTAATCCGTGAGCGCTTGTTTGCCTTTTTAAAGGCTCACGGGGAGCCCATTGAAGATCGTGATCGCTCCATGGAAATTAAATTACAAGAAGTTGAGTTTGAGGCCTGGGCTTTGGAACAAGCAGATTTTTTAAAACGTGCGGTGCATGATCATACTGAGGTCGCTATGGCCTTTTTTCCCAGTCAAGACACAACAGTGCGCCTGGAGGCTAGTGCCAGTGAGCGTATGTTACAGCTCGATATGAGTGAGCTGAGGGGTAACGTGGTACTAGAGTTTGATTTGTATATCTATCTTCCCCAAAACCAAAAATATCTGCTCTATACTCCTGAGGGTCGCCCTCTCTATGAGGAACAGAAAAAACGCTTGATGGATAAAGGGGTCGCTAAAATGCATCTAAGAAAAGAGTCAGCGCAAGGGGTCAAGCGTTACCGTGCGCAAAACTTTTTGAATGACAAGATTGAGGAGTTCAAAAAGAAAAAACAAAAAGTCTCCTAATCAGAATTTTTACGCCCACTTTATTAGCGCTCAGGGTCGAGCGAGCCTCTAAGAACGAGATTTACTTAAACTTAAGGGATGGTTTAAAATGTTAAGTAAGCGATTTGATTTCCATGTATTATCGATTGGAGGCAAATATGAAAAAACTCATCCAGAGACATATTGTTCGTACCTTTGCGGTTGGGCTTGGCTTAGGGGCTTCGGCTTTTCTTTTAGGATGCGGTCCCAAAGCTTTTGTTAAGGGGCAATATGACAGTAACGTAGAAAAAGAAAATCTCTTGACCGATCAATGGTCTGAAACGGATATGCAAAAATCCGTGGCAGAGTTGGTGTCCAGTATGGCGGCTCATCCTGCCATCGCGCAGGCGAGCAAGAAGCCCATTGTGCTCGTGACAAAAATCCAGAACAAAACCAGCGAGCACGTGGAAACCCAATCGATTGCGGATATGCTCAAAGTGGAATTGACTCGATCGGGGAAGCTTCTTTTCATCGATAAAGAGGCCCGTGAGGATATTGCTAACGAACAGAGTTACCAAGAGTCAGGAGTAGTTGGTAGTAACAAAATTGGCAAAGGCCAACAAGTAGGGGCTGACTATATTCTCAACGGTCGCTTGGATTCTATCACACAAGAAGCTGGTAAAGACAAAACCGTTTACTACAAATTAACCTTGAATTTGACGGATATTCGTTCAGGTTTGATTGTTTGGACAGACCATAAACAGATGCGAAAAATTTTTCGAAAAAAAACGATTGGGCTTTAGGTCAGCACAGGTTTTTCAGTCTTGATGGTTTCGCTGGCCACCATGGTTAGACCTCATCTTAAAACATTATTTTCGTGGCTGCTGCTTGTTTTTGGAGTGGCAAGCTTTGTGGCATGTGCCACCTATCCCAAAGAGGTGGCCGACGGCCTAGAGTTGATCCGGCAAGGCCAATATCACCAAGCAGTAGATTTCTTTAAACAGCGTTTAGAGCAAGGCCAAGAGAAAGATCGTTTTTTACATCTGCTCGAGTATTCCACAGTTTTGCAACTTGCCGGGGAGTGGAAAGAATCCGCTCGTTGGTTTAATCAAGCTGATCGTTGGGCCGAGCAGAATGATTACCTGTCCGTGACTCAAACGGCAGCCTCTCTGGCTTTGAATGAAGAGCAACAGACTTATAAGGGTGAAAGTTACGAGCGAATTATGCTCAACGCTTTGAATGCTTTGAATTATCTTAGCCTCAATGACTGGGATGGGGCGATGGTCGAAGTGCGAAAGATCGATCAAAAGACCAAAAAATTTCGTCAAGACCTCAGAGAAAACTATGAATACAATCACTTTGCCCTGTTACTCAGTGGTCTTCTTTATGAAGTGCAAAAAGAGTGGGATGACGCGTATATTGCATACTTTCGCTCCCTGGAACTCGTAGATCATGGATCGAGTTTTGCAGAGGAGGCCTTATGGCGTATGGCTGAGCGCGCGGGGCGCGTGGAGGCTTTGTTGAAGTCGAAACTAGCGAATCGTTACCTGGGGCGAGAGAAATATTTTCGTGATTTATCCTCCCAGCACTTTTGGCCCAAAGGGGGGCGGGCTATCGTTCATGTGATTTATCTTGATGGTTTAGGGGCGGAGAAGGTTCCTGATCCTCTTTCTCCTAATTATCCCACTTTGAGATCGCGAAGTGTAAACTCACGGCGTTTGATTCTTAGAGTGAAAGGTCAAAGCTTGGCCACCACTCGCTTAGTTTATGATCTTGATATGGCGGCTTTGCGGGCTTTAGTTGAAGACCGAGGAGCTTTGGTGGCGAAGCGACTGGGGGCCTTTGTGGCTAAAGAGGTGCTGGCCGAGCAGGTAAGGCAGAAAAATGAGTTACTCGGTTTTTTCACGCGGTTATTTTTGCACCTTTCAGAGCGTGCCGACCTTCGCTACTGGTCCACTCTACCGCGCAGTGTGCAAGTGGCATCCCTGGAGTTACCTGCAAGCACTGAGGAATTAGAGCTTTTTGGTGAAGCTTTGGGCGATAGCACATCGGGGGTGCTGTTAGGAAAAAGAGAGTTACGGCTAGAGGCAGGAAAGGCTTACTTTATTATTTATCGTCGTCCTTAATAGGTGAGTCTTAGTTCACTCTATCATGAGCTTGGAATGCACGTTTGATGAACGAGAATTTTGGGTCAGTGCCAAATCCAGCTAACAAAAAAAGCAGGCTGTGAGGGCCTGCTTTTTTGTGATCCTTATCGAAAGGATCAAGTTCGATAAGCACCATCCCCTATGAGGGAAGCTCTGTAGGAACCAATTAATTTTTGCTCATCAGATTCGCAGCGGCTACTGGCAAAATCGGTGGTTCGTTGTCTTTAGCCACATTCTGATGACCGGCCGGGAGAATGGCGGACTTATCTTGGGCCGATTTATTGTTTAAATCTTGATTTCTCGAAGTAGCAGCTGTTACGACACGCTGTTCGAGAGTTTCTTTCATACTTTCGTTTTGTGCTTTTTCTAGAGCCACTTGCGCTTGAAGCTGAGCTTGTTTTTCGATGTAGTCAGCAGGGAAGGCTCCGAGTTTGGCTAGATAGCCAGAAATGCTGCCGTTACCGTATTGAATGATTTCGCGGAGGATAAATAAAGGGGCATACTGAGATGCTTTCTTTTCGGATTCGAAGATGATTTGAGTCAGGGTGGCAGCGGTGATATCGTTTTTGCTTTTGTTGTCGATGACAACCACTTCCTCGTTGGCACGAATCATTTTAGCAATATCGTCTAGTGTAACATAACAACTTTGTTGGGTGTCGTATAATTTACGGTTTTGATAGCGCTTAATCACCTTGACCTTGGAATTGGTTTTACTGCCGTGTTCATTATTTAACATGAAAGCCCTCCCAGGTTTGGAATTATGGGCGCAAGCTATACTCGCTTGGCCAAGGCTGTCAAGAGTCCAGTGAAGGTCTAGTTTTTTACCGCTTTTTCTCTCAGGGCCTACGGTTTTATGCGGAGTGCCGATAGGTCTTGTATGGGTAACGTTTTTCAACAGATTTTCAAAGCCGTTTTGCTGTGTTCCTTGAGTGTGGTATCGGCTTGTGTCACGCGTCCATCCCAAGAGCCCGACTCCCGTGTTTCCGTGGAGACTAGTGTTTCCCCCCAGTCTCAGGCAGACTATGCCTACACCCGCGGGGAAGCACTTTCTCAACAAGGTCAAGTACGCTCGGCGATCGAGGAGTTTAGAAAGGCTAAGATTTACGATCCAAACTCTGTGCACCTACGCATTCGCTTAGCCAAAGAGTATGTTCGCTTGGCCCAGTACACAGAGGCCCTCAAAGAGCTAGAGGAGGCTCAAGCTTTGTTAGGTCCTGAAGGAACCCCCGAGACTTATTTGCTGAAAGCGCAAATTCTGCGGGCCACGGATCAAACGTTTGCGGCGATCGAAACCTTGGAGAGAGGTATTAAAACCAAAGAAGGGCAGCAGGATTTCGATCTCTATCTGACCCTCGGTGGTTTGTATGTGGAAGAAAAGAATTGGTCAGGAGCTATTGCTACTTTAGAAAAATCCTTAAGTCTACCCCAGGCTCCCGAGGAGCAGGTGCATTACCTGTTGGGGCGTTGTTACGAGGAGGGCCAAGTCTCTGCGGAAAAGGCCAGGCAGCACTACGAAAAAGCTTTGCAACTTAAACCCCAATTTGCCGAACCTCTTTTGGCCCTCACCGCTTGGGACATTCAACACAAAAGAGTGAAAGACGCGACCAAGCGATTAGAGGCTTGGCAGGATCGGCATGGGCCGCACCCTAAGGTCTCTGAAACTTTGCTTACCCTGTATATCTTCAACAACCAGTTGGAGCAGGCCCGGGAGCAAGCGCGGGTCGTGATGGCTGTGAGCGATCAGGCTTTGGAAGTACAATCTCGTTTGGCCTTGTTACTCATTCATCACAAAAAACTCAAAGAAGGGGCCGAAATTCTCGAGGCAGTTTTAGAAAAAGCACCGGATTCAGATAAGTTAAGATTCATTCTGGCTACGGTTTATGTGGAGTTAGGAGACAAAGAGGCTGCCATGGTCCACTATCAAAAAGTGCCGATTTACTCTTCCTATTACGTGGACTCGGTAACAAGCATGACCCAAATCTATTGGGATCAAAAACGTTGGTCCGAAGCCAAAGCCTTGCTGGTGGATGTCATCAAAAAGCATCCTCACCCAGAGGAGGTGTTTTATACAAGCCTCATTACCACTTTGGATGATCTTAAAGAACATACGGAAAATCAAAAATGGCTGGCGAAGGCCCGGGAGTTATTCCCCGACTCTACCACCATCCTGTTTCTTAGTGGCCTTAACTGGGAGCGTCTAGGTGAGACCGATAAGGCTTTGGCAGAAATGCAAGAGGTTTTAAAGCGGAATCCTGAACAAGCTTTGGCTTTGAACTTTGTAGCTTATGTTTATGCGGAAAGAGGGGAGAAACTGGACGAAGCCTTAGCTTTAGCAAAAAAAGCGCAACAACTCGCCCCTGAGGATCCTCACATACAAGATACCCTAGGATGGGTATATTACCGCCTCGGTCAGTATGAAGAAAGTGTGAAGTGGTTGGAGCGGGCTTACGATCGAGCCCCAGAGGTGGCTGTGATTCAAGAACACTTGGGGGATGTTTACAGCCGCATGGGTCTTTTAGAGGAGGCCATGGTGTGGTATTCTATGGCCTTGGACTTTGAGGATGATAAAGCAAAGAAAGCTCAGTTGTCTGTAAAATTAGGAGACTTGCGTCGCTTGGTGGGAGAAAAAGAGGGGAGTCGTTTGCCTGCTAGCACCTCCTCTAAGAAAAAAGTAAAAAAACAATGACCAATGCCCCTTTTTTCTGCATAACTTCGGGTTATGCCTCGTCCCGTGGAAAAACCTAGTGTATGGATCGATGGTCGCCGCCCTTGGTGGGTGGCCGAACCTCGTGAGAACATTATCGGTCAAGATGGCCCGCGGCCTTTTTTTCGATGGACTTTGGAGGAGTTATCACAGTGGATGCTTGCCAGAGGACATTCGGCCTACCGAGCCAAGCAGTTGTTTAAATGGGTATATGAAAAAGGGGTTTGGGACTTTCAGGCGATGAGCGACTTGGGAGCCCGTTTCCGCGAGGAGTTGCAGCAAAGTTTTCAGCTGCAACTCCCCGAGGTGAGCCTCCATTTAAAATCACAGGATGGCACGGAGAAGTTTCTGTTTCGTCTCTATGATGGTAACACGATTGAAGCGGTGGTGATTCCCTCCGAGGATCGTTTGACTTTGTGTGTATCCTCAGAGGTGGGTTGCAATATGGCTTGTAAGTTTTGCTTCACGGGGAAACAGAAGCTTAAACGACGTCTTTTCACCGATGAGATTGTAGGGCAATTTTTGCAGGTGGAAAAACTGATTGCTCCACGACGACTTACGAACATTGTTTTCATGGGGATGGGAGAGCCTTTGGATAACCCTGAGTCGGTTTTTAAGGCCATCGACATTCTCCACAGCCCATTCGGGCGTCAATTTTCGCGTAAAAAGATTACGGTTTCCACCTCGGGATTAGTTCCTGAAATGTGGCGAATCGCTGCTAGCCACACCCTCCTAGCCGTCTCGCTCAATGGCTATGATGATGAGTCGCGTACTGAGATTATGCCTATTAACAAGAAATATCCCTTGGCGGAGCTTTTAGCCGAGTGCCGTCGGTATTGGGAGTTTGCTAAAGAGAAGATCACTTTCGAGTATGTTCTCTTGGCCGGGGTCACAGATCAGCCGGAGCACGCGAAATCTTTATATAAACTGACTCGATCTTTGCCATGTAAAATCAATATCATTCCTTTTAACGAACACCCGGGTTCAGGTTTTCATCGTCCCTCCGAGGAGAGTATTCAGCGCTTTCAAAATATTCTGATCGACTTAGGGGCCCACGTTCTAAGGCGACGCACGATGGGACGAGATATTTATGCCGCCTGCGGGCAGCTCACGAGCGAGTTTGAAAATAAGCCCCGTCGTTTGCTCGAAGCCCACCAGTCCACTTCCGTGCATCGGTAGTTGATTGGGCCTCCCCTAAGAATCAAGCAGTGTTTGACTCGACTCTGGGCTAGGGGCTGTCGTTTTTTTTGGAAAAACGCCGCTATATAGGCTGTGGGCAAAGCTAAAAAAAATAAAGAGTTACAAAATCACTTCCATGCGGAGCAGCTGGAAGAATTAATTCGCCAAGTCGCCGATGATGCGCCGACTGAGGTATTATCTTCTGAAAGTGTCGTGCATGATATTCCTTCCTTATTAGCCCAAGCGGTACAAGGTGATTCTGGGGCGCAGGGTGTAGCGGATCCTGCCTCTGCTGATGCGGCCACGCAAGTGATGAGTGGTGAAGAAAGTCCTGCCGATCTCGATAAAACTTTGCCTCCATCGGAGTCTATGTCTTTTGATCCTACAACGGCGAACGAGCCTGATCCTTTTCAGCCAGTTACCCGTCAGCCGTCTACAGCTGCAGGTCCGGGGGCTTTGGAAAAAACTTTTGTGGTGCAAAAAAAATCCCCTCACTCCTCACCTGAGTCACTGGAACGAGAACCTAAACGCAAGAGTCTTTCAGTTAATCCTGGGCAAGAGGTATCGAGTATGGCAGGAGCGGTTACCAAACCTACGGAGCCTATTCGCCTTCTCGATGTCGCTCAGAAAAAAATTGTGGAGCTCGAATCTGAGTTGGACCGCGTAAGAGAGGAGCTAGAGCTGGCGATTTTAGCGGCGCGTAGTCACAAAGAGCAGGTCGAGGATTACGAAAAGCAACTGGCCGTCGCTGAAAAAAAGCGACAGGAAGCCTTGGAGCAAGCACAATTGGAGTTGAATCTTCTGCGTCAGTCGTTAGCGGAACGTGAGAAAGAGAAAAAAGCCTTGCGGGCGGAGGTGGAGGCCCTTAAGGCGGAGATAGCAGGAGAGATCCGTCATATTCGTCATAGAGAAAGGGAGCTCGAAAATCGCTTGGAATTGCTAAAAAGTGAAAAGCAGGCTTTGTTGCGTTCAAAAGATGATATGATTTTAAGTCTTAAAAAAAAGAATGCAGATCTTGAGGCAGACTTGAACCGCTGGCGCGAGAAAAATAAAGAAGCTCAAACGCATATTCAGCAGCTGACGGAGCAAAAGCATAAAGCGATTCGCACCTTGCGTTTGTTGTTAACTCATTTAGATATAGAAAATGAAGGGTCTTTGAGCGGAGAGGATGTTCCGCTTAAAAAAGTGAAGGGTTAGACCAAGGCGGGAGATCACAAATCCCTATGGGTAACATTAAGTTGGTTCTCAGTGATTTGCACCTCGGTAAAGGGGAGGGCCCAGCGGGAGACCACACTCATGTGTCATGGGAAGAGTTCCTATACGATCAGAAACTGATTGAGTTTATTGAGCACTATTCCTCAGGGGTTTTCGAGGCTGAACCTGTAGAGATTATTTTCAACGGAGATTTTCTGAATCTCCTGCAGGTAGATTACCGCGGGCATTTTTTAACCGTGCTAACAGAAAGTGTGTGCGTGGAATTACTTCGAGATGTGTTACTGGCTCATAAAGAAGTGTTTCATGCCATGCGAGTTTTTCTCACCAAGCCTAATAAGTCCATTACCTATGTCATCGGTAATCACGATCAGGCGATGTTATGGCCTGCTTGCCAAGAGCTGCTTAATCAAACTTTGGGACGGCCTATTCAATATAAGAATTTAGTCTATTTTTTCGATGGAGTGCACGTTGAACATGGCCATATGCACGAGGCGGCCAATCGCGTGGACCCCAGACGATTTTTCCTCAAGCAAAATGTGGTGGAGCCTATTTTAAATTTACCCATTGGTTCTTTGTTTTTTGTCGAATTAGTTTTGAAGCTTAAAAAGGATTATCCCTACGTGGACAAGATTCGTCCGTTTTTTCATATGGCCAAGTGGACCTTGTTTAATCGACCCCATTTATTTTTTAAGGCTTGGATGTGGGCCATGAAATTTTTGTATCAGGGCCTATGGAAAAAAGATCCAAGACGGCAGATCACCATCAAGCAAGTGGCGCGTATTGCGGTGGAAAACTTTTTTCAGTTGGATCTAACACAGGCGGCTCGCCAGATTTTGCGGGACGCAAAGACAGACATTGTGGTGTTTGGTCACAATCATGTCTATGAACATCGTCGTTGGGGGGATAAGGAATATTTTAACTGTGGTACTTGGACAGAGGTCATTTCCTTGGACATTTCCTCATTAGGTCGAAACACCAAATTGACCTACGTATTTTTGGAGTGGAAAGATGATTTGAAGCGTTACTCTGGTCGTTTGAAGGAATGGAAGGGTTACCATCGAGTGCAAGAGGATGTAACCCTAGGGTAAATTGATGTCGGAAGGAGTATTCATGTTTTCGCATCTATCCAAGATAGAAAGTTCTTTTCAGGGACCATCGCTGGAGGTCTCTGTTTATCGTCAGTGGGTTCGGAAGCTTAAGAGCGAAACCAGATCTGCCTTTTTTCGTCCTGAGATTTACGAGCCTCGATTCGAGGAGGTGGCCAGCAAAGCCCAGTGGATCTGGGGCGGAGGTCGCTTTGATCAAGTGATATGGATTGGTATTGGGGGAAGTGCGCTGGGGGCCCAGTGGGCTTTCTCTTTGGTGGGAAGAGAAGAGCGGGTATTTGTATTGGATAATCTTGACTCTTGGCTTGTACAAAAAGCCTTAAGATGGGTGAGAGATTGGAAGCGTACCCATGTGGTGGTGGTTTCTAAAAGTGGTAACACACTTGAAACCCTGCGCTTGGCGGAGGAGATATTTCCTTACGCTGCCCATGGGCTATCTCATTGGCAAGAAAATTGGACGGTGATCACAGAATCAGAGAGTAACCGATTAGGAGCTTGGGCCAAGCAGGAAGGTGTTACCATGTTACTAACTCCTACGGAGGTGGGAGGACGTTTCTCTTGGTTTAGCCCCATGGGAGCTCTAGCGTATCTGGGGGGTGAGGCTCCGGGGCACGGGCAATTGCTTGATTTGCTTCGTAATACCCAGAAGAAACTATTGGAGACTCCCTATCCTTTTTTGACCGAAAGCCTGCTCGCTATTGAGCAAGGTGTGGAGGGAATCTATCTGATGGTGTATTCGAGTCGCTACCGCGATCTAGGGTCTTGGATGATGCAACTGTGGAATGAGTCTTTGGGGAAGTCCTCGTCCCCGGTACCTTTCTTAAGCGCGGGGGTTGGTAGTATTGATCAACATTCGGATTTGCAGTTTCTTATGGAAAGCCCGCGCAAAATGTGGACTATTCTGCTCGATGTGGATGAGAAAGAGGATATTTCGAGGGGGTCGTCATCTCAGATGGTAAACGCAAGATCCTTGTTTCAGGCTCCCGCAACGAGCGGGATGAGTTTAACCCAGCTTAGGAAAAAGCAAGCTTGGTCTAGCTTTAAAGCCATGCAGGAAGCCGGTCGTATGGTGACTTATGTTGAGCTAGCCTTGTTGCGTGGTCTTATGGATTGGTGGGAGCTTGCTTTTTGTTGGATGAGTTGGGTGGTTATGTTGGGTTATCGTTTTGAAATTAATCCGTACGATCAGCCTGGAGTTGAAGGGGGAAAAAAGATTATGAAAGAGTTAGGGTTAGGTTACTAACTGGGCTTTGGTCAAACTCGATTAAAAGTGATTTAATTCCTCAGTAAACAGTCGATAATAATTATATGTCTTCAGATGAGTTTACAGAACGAACCACCATAGTAACCGGAGATACCGTCGGTAGCCAATTGTCTAAAGCCCAAAACGCTCCCCCCAGTATCGTGGTGATCATGGGTCCAGTGGCAAGCATTGGGAAGCAATATTTTTTAGAAAAAAGCGAGTATTTACTCGGGCGCTCCAGTGAGTGCGAGATCCACATCGAGGATCGCTCTGTGAGCAGGCAACACGCAAAAATTCGCGTGGATGTGGATGGGGTGTACATAGAGGATTTGAACTCAGCCAACAAAACCTATGTCGGCTCAACGAAATTACAACCCAATTTGCCTTTTAAATTAAATAATGAGGATCAGATTAAAGTAGGGAGTGTGTTACTCAAATTTTATGAAAAGGGTAATATTCAATCTTATGCCACTCAGGCCCTGTTGGAAAAAATGCGTAAGGATGCTTTGAC
>CAZZMS010000106.1:0-4359 GCA_964655485.1 uncultured Pseudobdellovibrionaceae bacterium
GAGTTTGGAATGGGATGGCGTTGTGGCCGAGGCATCAGAAAAGGGAGGGCTAGACCAAAGGCCCCCAAAAAGCGCCCCCACAACAAAGTTTCTAGGGGCCAGCTCTTCAAGATGCGGGAAGCCAGAAAACTTCCAGCCCAAAGGAGGGTGGAAAGCCCAAGGAAGATCAGGCCTTTGAGCTTGGGACTAAAGCTGAGTTTTTTTAACATGGTTTGGTCCTTTTAGCCGAATCGGGCGATATCGAGCAAGTATGGAAGGCTTTTCCTATCGCCGTATGGCTTGGCGTTTTATCACCGTCGTAGGGTTGTCTCTGCTTAGTGCTGGAGGAAGCTGGTGGTGGTATCACGCGCACGATCAAGGCTCAGTCCGTTCAGGCGAAGAGATCGCTGAGGTTTTGGAAGTGCAAGGAGAGTCCTTACGCAAACCAGGCAGTAAGTTACTATGGTTACCTGTTTTTTCTGGCACCTCTTTATTTGAGGGGGATCAACTTCGAACCGAAGCCGATGCGGAGTTGCAGATTCGCCTGAGAGATGGAGGCGTGCTGCGATTGGAGCCAGAAAGCCTTGTTGTTCTTCAAACAGGTGGTAAGGGTCTTAAAGTGGAGTGGTTAGAGGGAGAGGGGGAGGTCAAAGATGCCGAGGGGCAGATGCAAAATTCTCGCACCGAGTCTGCTACCGAGCAGGAGGAGCGACTAGTCACTTTAGTGCCAGACCGAGAGGGTAAGTTTTATATCGAACGAGATCAAAAGCAGTTCCAAATCCTATTGGCGGTCTCATCGCCCAGTTTTACTGAGCTCGAGCTTTGGGGCGGCAGTAAACGTAAAGAGCTCCAAAAAATTCAGTCCTGGTCTGGGGAGGACCCTAGCTCTTGGATCCTGCGGGATGCGCCATGGCCCAATTATATTCAAATTCGTGCGCGTCAAGGGGAGAAGCTTATGGTTTCCAAAATTTTGCGTCTTAAGCCCATTTACTTGGATCCGCCTCGGGTTCTTAGTCCCGTTCATGGCGTCGAGTACGAATATCAAGAACAGGGAATGTTGGCCCAACTCCATTGGCCCGTGGGTATTTCGAGTTTTGAACTGAGCTTGAAGCAAAAAAACAAAATTATTTGGAGGCAAAGTGGGGATCAGTCAGAACAGGTAAAGTTTTTGTTACCCGCCCTAGGCGAGGGGAGCTACACTTTGGAGGCTAGGGTGGTTTACCCTAACGGAGTCGATCGCACGGCCTCGCCAGTAAATTTTTTCGTGAGACGCGAGCAGGCTCAAGTCAAGCCCCCTCTGCTGGTCGAGTGGTTGGAGAACTCCGCCAAACTGGCGTATCCAAAACTTCCCCTCACTCATCTCCTGAGATGGAAAACCCAATTCCGAGAGGATGAAATCGCCACTTGGAGCTTGGCGATTAAAGCGATTGATTCTCAAGAGGGCGAGCAGGTTTTCACTTGGTCCAAGCAGGAGGTGGAACACCAAGCCCTTGGCCAAGGTATCAAGGGATGGCAGAAGGGGCTGAGTTTGGATCGTTGGGGAGGGTTCGAGTTTCAGTTGGAAGCTCAAACGCAAAGTGGCGAAAGCTTAGGGCGAAGTGCGTGGCTTAAGCTGAGCTTCGAGATGCTTCCTCTCATCGGTCCTGTTGAGCACAACTATCTAGAGCCTTACATCTCCGATGGCTTTGGTAACGGGAAAATACAATGGGCCGAACTAGCGGGGGCTAAGTCTTATGTGATTCGCTTGCAGGGCCAAGACAAGATCTTAGCTCAAGTGCAAACTGTTTCTTGGAGTTTCTCTGATTGGTTACCAGGAACTTATAAAATAGAAATTGCTCCCATCGATGAATGGGGGCGAGGGGGGCTTGCGTCGACACCAATTACTGTTCAGGTTCCAGAAGTATCAGCCATTCGAGCTCCTAGCTCAAAGAAAATTCAGGTGAAGTGATATGAATTTGCCCGCCCTGAGGTGCTTGCAAAAAAGTTTTTTTGAGGGTCTGCTCGAGAGAATTTTGGTCCTTCTATCTTGTTTGTTTCTGCCATCTTATGTACAAGCTTCATCAGAGTCCCTACGTCCTTTTGCTATGGAATGGGAGGAGATTGAGGGAGCTAGCTCTTACGAGCTTGAACTATGGTCTGCGGATCGCAAGCGTTTAGTGCAAAAAAAGCAAGTCAAATCGGCAAAACTTGAAGGGCGAGTGTTACCGGGGCAATATTTGTATCGCATTCGTGCTTTAGATCGAAGGCGGGTAGCAGGTCCTTGGTCGGAATTCACTGAGCTTGAGGTCTTCTTGGAGCGACCAAGTTGGCAAAGCCCCGCTTCCCACTCTATTTTGAAAAGCTCCAGTTTGGACGAAGAGCGGGTGAGTTTACGCTGGCAAGCGGTGTGGGGAGCCGATGAGTATGAATTACACATTCATAGTCTCACGGGAGGAAGTGAAATGGCCACGAAAACGGTGAAACCTGAGTGGGAGGGACGGCTCCAAGTCGGTCACATCTACCGTGCCAGGCTTTTAGCACGAAGTGAGTCAAGGAGTGTTACCAGCGATCCTGAAAATCCCGAGTTAGAGTTTACACTCATCGGAGGCCAGCTAGCGTCCGCTCAAATAGAGATTCCCGATACGGAGTATATTCGTCAATTGCGTTGGGATTGCTCAAGGCCAGCTCAGGCTACATCTTTAAAAATTTTTAGAATTACCGCGCTGAACGGCCAAAAGAAAATTGAAAAAATCAAAGACGAAGTTTTAACTGATTTTGTTACTGAAATTCCTCTGTCGTGGCCGGGCGGGGCCTACCAAATTCAGCTGGTGTGCCAAGCGCCTCGCTTTAATGACTCCTCACTGGTAGCTAAAAACTTCAAGTTACTAGAGGGAGATCGCTCGGAGCAGGCTCAATATATTGCTGAGCTACGCAGGAGTATTGATGCATTCCGTGGTTGGTATTTCCAGCTCTCTCATATTATGACCGAACTTGACTACCAGTTCTCTCGTCCCATTCTTGGCGGTGAAGCCGCGGTGAGCTTTCGCACGCTCACGGGTACAGGGCGTTTAAGTCTTGGTTACTTACCTGAGGAAAAACGGTGGGGAGCTTATACCTGGGCCGAGTATGGGGGTTTTTTTAATCAAGAAAACAAAGTGGTCAATTTTGCTGGTTTGGAAGCGGGAGCCCTTTACCGAACTCGCCTCAGTGATCGTGATGATTTGCGCGTGCGTGCAGGCCTTTTTTATAAACAAGTCCCATTAGCTGAGGTGGATTTAAATGAGAATATCGTTTCGCAGTACCGGCTCGGGTATTTACTGGGACCTGCGTTAACGACTGAGTATTGGTGGTCTTTTAGCTCTTACTGGGGGGTGCAAGTGCAAGCTTCCCTCTCTTGGGGTTTGCTCAATGAGAATGCCTTTTTTTCCTCTCCTACGGCAGGTCATATTGTACAAGGGGGAGCCTTCGTATTTTATCGCTGGCGCAAAACACGAGCTTTGGCTATGGGGATGACCCAAAGACAGGAGCAACTCCGTTGGGATTGGCCGGGCTTGGGGGGGCAGGCGGAATTTGCCATGCGAGGGGCTTATTTACACTTTCTATATGAGCAAGCTTTCTAGGGGGTAACACTATGAGATTTCCTATTGCTTGGCGCTTACTCGCTTTGACGGTGCTTATCATCGTCTCTGTCGTGGCCTCTGTGACTTATACCGCCTCCTATTTTTTCCAAAAGGCTGCTAGACAAAGGGAGGAGAGTGTGAATCTCGACATTGTGTCAGCGAAAGGCCATTGGCTTGAGTCTTCACTAAAAGAACAACTGGAACAGTTGTCAAAAAAATTGCAAAATCAAGCGGTAGCGAATGAGTCAGACCAGGAGAAAATTTTAAGTGATCTGGCGAGGCAGGAAGCGCTGTTAATTTTTGCAGCTGTGGTAAGTCCCTCTTTGCAGATCGATAAATCATGGAACGTCCGTAAAGAGCTCCGTGTCGAATGGGTAAATATGTTACCCCGTAGTGAGCTATCGGAGTCTCTACTCACTAAAGACGACCATGTGAAGTGGGGGGTACTCGGTGTACCTGAAAAACCGATTTTTGTGATCTTACCTTTGTTCAAATCTTCTGCATCTCCAACCACCACGCGGGAGCTTTCAGGTTTTCTGTGGTTGGTTTTTGATCCGCAGATCTTCAAAGTTTTTTTTCAAGATCAAGATGCAAGGGAGTATGTGATTTTAAATCAGAAAGCTCAGCTACTATGGACTCGTTCACCGGCGTATGTACAATCCAGTTTAGAAGGTTTAGACTTGTGGTTACAAAAGGCCTTGTCCCCTCAGTCCCCTGTGAGTGGACAAAAATCACACAAAAACGCGCAGGGAGAAAAAATTTATCGCGCTTACTATCGCAC
>CAZZMS010000107.1:0-7497 GCA_964655485.1 uncultured Pseudobdellovibrionaceae bacterium
TTTGTTACCAAACATAATAGAACCGGGACAGGCGATCACAGTTTGAGCGCGTACAACCCCTGTTTCCAGAGCAGCTAGGGCGACTAAGGGCTTGAATGTGGATCCCGGGGGATAATGATCTTGGATCAGCTTGTTGCGTAAAGGTTTGCGGGGATCAAGTACAAGCTTTTTCCAAAGTTCGGGATCTACCCTGCCGATGAAAGCGTTGGGGTCAAAGCCAGGAACGGATACCCAAGCGAGAATTTCACCATCTCGATTGAGGACCACGGCAGATCCAAATTTATTTTCACTGGTGAAAGCCTCCCATGCCGCCTTTTGAATATCGAGATCAATGGTTAACATGGCATTTTTTCCAGCCTTTGGGGGGCGATTTTTAAAATCTCCACTCAAAAAAGTTTTGATTGTTTCATTATTACTGTCTTGATTGCGAATCTCGCGACCGAAAGCATCGACTTGTGACAAACGAAGACCATTTTCCCCATGAAGGTGTTGCTCTAGAAGTTCTTCAAGCCCAAATTTTCCGACTGTATCTCCACTTTCGTATTGCTTCTCAGGTGCTATTCTTTGCATGAGTTCCAATTGGCTTTTTGATATTTCCCCCACGTATCCAAAAAGTTGTGAACCATTGGGTCCTAATTCATATTCGCGTACAACTTTTTCTCTAATCTCTATACCTGGCAGAATTTGGCTTAATCGCTTAAGTTGAAAAGTCTCTTCAAGGCTTAAGTTCTCTTTGATTTTTACGCTAGCAAATCGACCTTGTTGTTTCTGTTTTTTCTTAAACTTTAATTCGATTTGATCGGCGGGAATGTTGATGATTTTGGCTAGTTCATCTACTAACTCTTTCCGATCACGGACATATTGACTTTGAATATAGACTTCAAATCCTAGCCGATTGTTTACTAATGTGCGATTTTCCCGGTCTAAAAAGAGCCCACGTGGGGCTTCAAACTTAATTTCACGAATATGGTTTTTCTCTGAGAACTCGCGAAGTTGCGAGCCTTGCATAATCTGAAGGTACCACAATCGGCTGGCTATAGTGAGCCAAAATAGAGCCACGAGCGTATAGAGATAGCGAAACCTAGGGGAATAAAACTTTACTTCATCAGAGTTGCTAATGGCCTCTTTTAGCACGAATGACTCCGCTTAGGTTTCTAAGGTTTTTTTGCGCTGTAACCACCAAGTGATCCAGAGATGGTCTAACCATCTTTGAGGAAAGTGAAAAAAATAGGTTAAAAGGCTGACATAGAGCCAAGACCAGTGAAAATAAATTTGTCTTGGATCCCTGAGCCACAACATAGCCTGTATCGTTAGAGAATAAACCAAGTAAGTCAGGAGCCAAAGCCACCATTTGCGGGCGTATCTGGGGAGGTAGGTGTTCCGTTTAATAATTTCAACGGCTATCCATAAGGATAAAAAAGATGCGGTGATTAAACCGATGCTGCCACCTAGGCTAGCTGATTTAATGCCTGCAATGAGGAATAAGGATGCCAAGCTTTGCCAAGAGCTTAAGTGCAACACCAGGGCCAGCGAGAAGTTAAATAATAAGTCGGGGACGAGTGATTTCTGACTTAAGAACGGCCAAATTTGTGATTGTAAAATGTTGAGCAACGGGATCTCCAACAGCAGAATCAAAAAGAAAATAATAAATAGCTTTAACTTCGGGCTCATTGTTTGATTTCAATAGGCGCTTTATTCCAAAACTTATGATTCTGATGACTCCCTTGAGTGGCGACAAAAACCATGGATACACTTAGAGGATCAAAATCTAGCTCCACCTCTGCGGTGTTTAGGCCAGTCTCCTCATCGGGATAGACCTTAGAAATTTTGGCTACTTTGATTCCTCGAGGAAACATCTGGGCCACGCCAGTGGAGATCAGATCGTCGCCCACTTGTAATTGATGCTGATTGGTAAAGGGTTTGAATATGGCTTTACCATAGCCGTTACCTTCTAATAATCCCTTACTTTGAGCTCCGCGAGTCATCACATCGATAACAGAAAATCGATCCGAAAGCAGTAACACCTGAGATTGTTCTGGTAACACTTTTATAATAGTACCAATGATCGTTTGTTCCGAGAGTACAGCCTGTCCCACCTGAATGCCTTCCGCACTTCCCTTGTTGATCCAAAAACTCGCACGTAAAATATCTCGCACGGAGGAAATGGGTTCTGCCAAGACCCACCGAATATCACTTTGTTGGGTTAGACCAAGAGCGTAGCGTAGTTTATCTCGTTCTTCGCGGAGGTACTCATAGTCACTAAGTCGCTGCTTCATTTCAGCGATCTCTTTGCGTAAATGTTGATTTTCCTCCTCAACATCCACCAACCACAGGTATCCTGACCAAATTTCCTGGACGCCATGTAAGAACTTGGCTCCTCCCTGTAAGGCTTGAGCCGTAAGATAGGAGAAGGGACGATCAAACCAGTAGCTTAAGAACTTGGTCTCCTCTGATTTACTCAGCACGAAGGGGAGCATTAAAAGAAAAAGCCAGCGGGCTAACTTGGTTACATCCCACCTTAACATAATATATCAAGGCTACCTGCAAGCTTTAGGGGACGCAACCCTCCTTCTGGTTTGTGACTTGCTATTTCCAAATCACTTTCCTAACATGATGAAATACTGGAGGTTGTCATGTCTAAAACCTATTTCGAACAGCTTCGTCGTAGCTTGTCGGATCGTCAATTAAGCCTACGTCAAGTAGTTGCCGGGATATTGTTGCTTATGATTGTGATGGTTTTCGTTTTTTTCGGTTACACAAGTAAAGACTCATTAGGAGTCGGAGCCGCCGCCGAAGTAAACGGGACCATTCTCTCCGCGGCTGATTACCAGAGGGAAATGAGCCGGTTGGAGCAAATGTATTCTTCCTTGTTTAAAAACTTAGGTGCTGCGGGAAAGGCGCAAAGGGATTTTTTGAAGTCGCAAGCCATGGAAAACTTGATTAATGCCGAGTTGTTCTACCAGGCAGCATCCCGTTTGGGTTTTTCCACGTCTGACCAAGCTGTGGCGGAAGTGATCACTCAAGAGATCGAAGCCTTCAAAGAAAACGGCAAGTTTCGTCGTGAACGCTACGAGGGCATTTTGCAGGCTAATGGTTGGACTCCTGCGGATTTTGAAAGGCAAGTGCGCAAGGAGCAAGTGATCAAAAGATTTCAGCAATTTCTGGATCGCTCTGTTTCTACTAGCTCTTTGGAATTAAGTTTCGAGCAAAAAAAGGACTCCACTCAAAAGCGATTTCAGTGGATCAGCCTATCTAAAGAGGATTGGCAAAAAGCGGTGAAATTAGATCCAACAGCCAGCAAAAAGCTAGTTGAAGATCCGGCTTTTAGAAAAAAACTCGAGGATGAGTTTCAAAAACGCAAAGCTGAATTTGATTCGCCGGAGCAGGTGAGGGCCGCCACATTTTGATTAAGGTGAACGACAATCGCAAAGAAGCGGAGGCTCGAGTATTAATCGAGAAGATCCGCAGTGAGCTCAAAGATGGGCGTTCTTTTGCTGAATTGGCAAAAAAATATTCAGAAGATGAGGGGTCTAAGGCTAAAGGGGGAGATTTGGGTTCATTTGCTCGGGGCACAATGGTGCCAGAGTTTGAAAACTACGCCTTTAGTGCGCCTAAGGGGCAAGTGTCTGAACCGATCAAAACCATGTTTGGATGGCATCTCATCGAGGTGCTCGAAAAAATTCCCGCCAAGGAAGCGCGCTTGGCTGATGTCCAATCGAAATTGTTGGGAGAAGTCTGGGCGGAGTCGGAATACGACAAGGCCACCAAAGAGCTTGAAGAGTACCTCAAAGCCGGTAACAAAAGTGAAGTCGAGCGTTGGGTAAAAAGATATGGATTAGAGTGGCGTAGCAGTGATTGGGCTAATCTGGGAAAAGAAAATCTTGCGCTTGACGGTAAATCTCTACCCTTGAATAAGGTTTGGTCCTTATCTAGTCAAAAACCTCTACCGAAAGATCTGATTCGCGAGGGGGCTTCTTTATTTCTTGTGCAGTGGCGAGAGGAGAAAAACGAGGACACCAAAGTTGATCCAAAGGATGTCAAAACGGCTCTTGCCCAAGGGCGAAGTTCTGAGATTTTGGGGCGTTACTTAGAGTTTTTTAAGCAGAAATCTCAAATTACTCGCGGTAAGCTTTTGTAATCGACTCCACTATGCTTTTACTAGCACGTCGCTGTGTTTTAAATTTTCGTTTGGGTGAGAGCGTGGAGTGGGCTCGCTTTACTTTACGCCTAAGGGGTGCAAAGGATCCAGCGAGTGGGATGATATTGAATCTCAGGATCATGGATCAGTCCATGGAGCGCTTATCCCACATGATTGAAGATCGCTCAGAGCCCTTTACCACAGTTTTGGAGCTTATGAAGCAGTCTTTGAATTTTTTGGCTCAAGAGTTCAGGGCCTACGCTGTCTCCGTACATGAGGTCGAGTTAGAGCTCCCGCATTTGCGGAGTCGGTACATCCTCACTCAAGAGGAACAGGTTTTTGTGGAGATTTTTAGTTATCTTCGTTACCGCGACCTGTGGGGTGAGGCTTTGGTGCGTTTACCTCTCCAGGAGTTTACTCGTTTGCGGTCAGCTGAGTGGAATGCTTCGGCTTGGTACCTATCCATGGAAGCTACGCCCACACGGGCTTTGCGTTCAAAGTTCCCCTCAGCTCAGGCTTGGGGGTTTCGAGAATTGAAAACAGAACAATGGGAATGGTTAGAGGCAAATAACTATTCAGTCTCAAAAGAGGGTTAAATATGGCAGGAAAAAATATCCATCAAAAGGATTTATTCGGTGATCAAACCGAGGGTATGCAGAAGGGAGCAGATTGGTCTCATTGGTTGAGCCAAGCCGAAAAGCGCGTGGTTCGAGTAGGAGATGTGGTCAAGGGAACCATTCTTTCGCAGACCAAAGATGAAGTTCTAGTGGATATTGGTACAGGCGTAGATGCTATTTTGCCAAAGAGAGACCTGTCCTCCTTGCTTCAAGATCAGCCCATTCAGGCAGGACAAGTCTTGGAGGTGATCGTGCAGGCCTTAAGGGGTGAACAGGTGATTTTAAAACTGAAGGGGGCCAAAGTTTTTCATGACGAACAGGGGATGCTGGATGATGCTTTCGATAAGGAGTTACCGGTAGAGGGATTGGTGACAGAAATTGTAAAGGGTGGTTTTCGGGTGATGTTACCAGGGTCAGTGAAGGCTTTTTGTCCCCAAGGTCAGATGGATTTCATGATACAAAATCCAGAAAGTTATTTGAATAAAAAGTACGATTTTATCATTATTCAAAAAGAAGTGCGCAACGTCGTGGTGTCCAGACGTCGTGCTTTGGAGCAATCCCAGCTTGAAAAAGAAAGTCAGTTCTTGGAGCAGGTTCAGGCTCAGGAGCTCTTAAAAGCGCAAGTCACCCGTGTGGAAAGGTTTGGCGCTTTTGTGTTACTGAAAGATTGGGGATTAGAGGGGCTGATTCCTATTTCTGAGTTATCTTGGGTGCGCATTCGTGATCCTCATGACGTGATACAGACGGGACAAGATCTAGACGTCGTTTTTCTTGGCTCTCAGGAGGATGAGCGAGGGCGTCTGCGCATAAGTCTCTCGTTGAAGCGGGCGATGCCCGATCCTTGGAGTCAGGCTCAGGGAGAGTTGCGTGTGGGACAGATTGTGACTGGGGTTATTCAGAAGAAAGAGCCCTTTGGGTATTTTGTTGAATTACTGCCGGGTGTAGTGGGCCTGTTACCGCACTCTGCCTATCGGGATAGTACTCAGGCGCATTCCTTTGAGCATCTAAAAAAAGGTGATAAGGTCACTGTAAAAATTCAGGATTTGAGAGCTCAAGATAAAAGAATCAGTTTGACTGTAGCCGATCAGACAGCAGATGGTGACATCATCGATCCCACACCACATCTGTCCGGCCAAAAGTCCTTAGGTACTCTTGGGGACATCTTGCAAAGAACTTTGCAAAAGAAATCCTAGGAATTTAAAAATTGATTTTTATGGTTTTAATCTTGCTCTTGTGTCCCCGCATTAACTCTATCTGTCGTTTGGCTACGCCGTAGTAATCTGCAACCATTTCGATAACTCGCTCATTGGCTTTATTTTCTACAGCGGGAGCAGTCGTACGTATCGTACATTCTGTTTCGGATGTGAATTCGATAGAGTCTTTTTTAGAGTTTGGTTTTACTCGGACTTGTATAATTCTCGCACCTTGTTTGTTGCTCATTGGTAGTTTGGTGTTTTAGCTTTTTTTGACTGCAGATCCCTGCATAATAGTAGCTTCACCTTTGACGCATACTTCTTGGTTACTTTTTCTGATCACTAAGGTTTCTACGATTCCAATGCCTTTTTCTTCTCTGACCTGAAGAACTTTCAATTGGATAATAAGCTCATCTCCAATAAAGACAGGGGCCATGAACTTCAATGTTTGTCCTAAGTAAATGCCACCTGGTCCGAGGTGAGTGGCAAGAGCTGCGGATATGAATCCGGCCGACAAAATACCATGAGCGATTCTGCGCCCAAATCTTGTGGTTTTAGCGTACTCCTCATCAACGTGTACTGGATTAAAATCACCGGTGATACGGGCAAAATCCATGATCATCTGTTCAGTGACTTTGACTTCGGTTGTACATATATCGCCAACTTTAAATGACATGCGACTCTCCTTTACTACAAAATATTTTTACTACAAAATATTGGCGGCAAGTTCGGCTAACTCTGAGCGTTCCCCTTTGGTTAGGGTCACATGAGCAGCTATGGGGTAGCCTTTAAACTTTTCAACAGCATAAGTGAGTCCAGAGTTAGCAGAATCTACATACGGGTTGTCGATCTGGTAAATATCGCCAGTGAGGACAATTTTGGTGCCTTGACCCGCCCGAGTGATAATGGTTTTGATTTCATGAGGCGTCAGATTTTGTGACTCATCAACAATCAGATACTGTTTAGGAATACTTCGTCCACGGATGTAGGTTAGGGGTTCAATGTTGAGCATTCCTTGATTCATCAGTTCTTGGGCGCGACCAGCTGCTTTTTTATCGCTACCCATCAGATATTCCACATTGTCAAAGATGGGTTGCATCCAGGGATTGAGTTTCTCTTCAATGTCGCCTGGCAGGTAACCAATATCTCTCCCCATGGGGAAAATAGGTCGACTCACGAGAAGTCTTTGAAACACTCCTTCGTCTAGAGTTTTGTGCAGACCGGCTGCGATGGCGAGCAAGGTCTTTCCTGTTCCAGCTTTTCCTACCAGTGATACGAGTAACACCTCGTCATTCAACAAGGCATCAATCGCAAAGGATTGTTCCACATTTCGCGCGTGAATCCCCCAGACTCCAGAGGGGGGTAGTTCTAAAGGCACCACGGCCTGTTCTTTTTGTGAGTAGCGACCCAGCGCTGATTGGTTCGCATTAATTTGCGAACGCATAATCACATATTGATTGGCTAACAATTTAGGTCCGGAGAGCTCGAGTCGACGTTGGCGATAAAATTGATACATCTGCTCTTGGGAGATTTCTAGCTCTAAGTAACC
>CAZZMS010000108.1:0-4716 GCA_964655485.1 uncultured Pseudobdellovibrionaceae bacterium
AACGAACGAACGAACGAACGAACGAACGAACGAACGAACGAACGAACGAACGAACGAACGAGCAAAATCTGGACCGGTTAGCTTGTTGTTCATACCCATGTCTCCCTCCGTGTTGTAAAGTTCTATCGACCCAAGCTTTACAGGCCCCACGGACCCTCACCCATGGTCCATTGCCTTCGGTCTTATCGACTCCTTCGGTAGGCACGAGAAAAACTTGAGTTTTTTTTGAACCCTTGGATTTTTTAACAATTCCTATACGAATGCCTTGTGGAATGACTTCATTTGAATCAGTTTTTGGCATGGGCTTGACAAGGAAAGCTGTGGTGCAATGTTGGATTACCGCGATAACTGATCCTGCGGTTACCCGCGGGAGGCGTTACCCCCTATACAGCCCTGCGGAGTCAGGACTTTCCTCACTCAGTGCATAACCGAGCACGACAAACCCCGCCTCAAGACGAGCTCAATTTGATCCTGAGCCTCCTTCTTGCCAAGGGCCCACTGCACTAAAACTAGATCGCTAGACTTAAACAAGTAACAGACAAAAAAAAGGGTTCAAAACATGGGCCGTACACACCACAACTCCATAAGCAAGGGGGGGGTTCGTCCTGCGAGCGGCAGTTGGATCCATAGCACAGCAAAAGTCGACGAACATGTGAAAAACCTGCCCGATTGTGGCGTACAGCAGTTGAAAATCTTTGCCAAATGGGCTCGCAAAGGTTACCCCTTACAACCTTGGAAAGAGGGCCTACGCACCCTGCAAAATCTCACTCATTTAACCGAAATGCGCAAAGAGTTGGCTTATCTGAAAGACAAGGCTCAGAAATAAATCAAGGCCTTACACTACCAACGACATCATCCTCTTACTGAGGCGATGAACATTGATTGAGTTGTTTTTTCATTTGTTCATTTTCAGCCCTAAGTGCCTCAACCTCTCTAAGGATTCGCTCGATTCTTTTATCCTGTTCTTCATTTCGACTATTCAACTCTTCTAACTTTTGATTGAGACTCTTAAATGCCTCCACCAACAAGGCGACGAGATTGCTGTATTTCACCCTTAAAAATCCAGAAGAAGAATCCTGATCAACCACCTCAGGCACAACCTGTTTAACATTTTGGGCGATAAACCCCAGCTCTCTTTGCTTCCCGTATCGATCTTGATCTTTCCAACGAAAATAGACTCCATCTAACCTCATGATCTTAGCTATCGGATCATCAATGGGCTGCACTCCGGATTTTAAATGTAAATCAGAGGGCTGGCTGGTGCAACCAGTCGCATTACAAACCTCTGTTCCCGAGATGCGCAAGGATGTCGCCTGCATGGCCCCGTTCACCTGCAATATTGCTGGGGAGGCACTCGTGGCCAACATACCCACACCAACCCCACTACCAGTAACACTCAAAAAATTACCTGTTAGTTGGTTATGCTCACTTTGCAAACCAACTCTTAATATAAGCGATTGTGGACCATCCGTGTCATTAGCCTTAAACCGCAAAGCTCCGGTGTAATTCGAGTCGGTCGTAGAGTCACCGACCTTGAACAACATTCCGACCGATCTGCCGGCAGAACTAGTATTTTGCAAGCGAAGAAGATAACTGTCCTGTTCTTGGGATATAATATGCAAGCGATCGTTAGGATTAGTCACCCCTCCGATACCTACCCGCCCTTGGGGATGGAATCGCGCAATTAAGTTATGAGCCGCCGGCGTCTGGCTTGTTGTATCAGTAACGGCTTGAGCCACAATACTAAAACCATCATCTGGTAAGCTTGTATTATTATTATCCAGCAACAGTAACATAGATTCGTTGTTGCCTAAACCAATTCCTGATGAATCCACGCTTCCCAGAGCAAAGAAATCTCCAAGGCTATTTGGCGAAGCAAAATCCTTGAGAAGATAAGTGACCCAATCGGCATAAGTCCGCGATTGATTAATCCCAGATGAAGAATATTGACCTGTGGCATGGCCCGTGCCTACAAAAGTCGGAGCGATCATAGGTAGGTAAGATCGCACCGAGGCCCTTTGATTTACTCCTATATCCAGCAAGTTTACCTCGGCATCTCCATCAATTCTTGGGTGGTTGCTGAAAAATCGAAATCCTGTCGATCCGGCGACACTCGAAGCCCCTGAATAATCAACCAAGCTTTTAAACAGCACGGGTTTTATATTGTTCCCTATTGATCTGTAGATCATATGAGTGCCTGCTACGTCTCCAATGATTTGCAAGCCTTGTTCGTTATCCCTCATAACCCGCATATCCCCTCGGACATGTAATGTCGCAACCGGTGAGGTCGTATTGATTCCCACTTTACCGTCATGATCGATACGCATCCTTTCGACACGTGTTGTAGTTTCATTACTCGTTGTCTCGAAGCTTATTCGAGCTCCATGCTTGCCAGACTCCCAGTTTTCACTCGCACGAAAAACAATCGCCGCTCTCGTAAAGGGAGAAAAACTTACACCATCAAAACCTCTTCCCCCAATCGACCCTAATGCATCATTCGCAAGAATAGCCTGTGGGGCGGAGGTGCTCCCCCTTGACTTACGAAATACAATACCAGCCGACGAACTGGTATTGGCACTGTAATCGATGACCATGGTATCCCCTGAAGCCTCAGATTTCTGGATATGCAATAAAGCTTTTGGGGATGAGGCACTGAAAGTCACACGGCCTGCACTGCTTTCATGATAAATACTGTCACCAGAGATGGTCCATGTCTTGGCCTCAGCAGGTAGTCGATCCGGGTGAATGATACCAGATTCAATTTGCGATGCTGACAGTCCTATATTCTGACACTCGAAACGATCTAACGTAGAAGACCAAGACCAAACCTGTGAAGCTGAGCAATTGCTGGGAATTTGTTCAAATCCCGCATTGGTTTTTAGGTCAAACACATGGGGCCAGCGAGGAGAAAATTGACTTCCATTCCATGCGTAGATCTTCCCCATATCAGTACTGGACAAGGACATTGAGCTCACTGGATGATTTTGAATTGCGGTAACTCGATTGTTAATAATCGTACCCGTAACATCTCCGCTAAACGTAGGAATTTGCCCAACTGGCAAAGTCCCTGTTGTTATGTCAGAGGCACTTAAAGAGTAACACTCCCACACATTCCCGCTGGCATTCACCCGCAAGAACTGTCCCTCAGAGCAAGAACTTAAGTTCAAAGGAGCGGGCAATTCCGCTAGTGAGAGCTGTGTACTAAGAAAGCCGGTGTCGGATAAACTGAGTCCAGCTCCAATCTGAATTTCCTGAACAGTACCAACTGAGGCTGAATAGCGGCCTAATAAGCGGCTTCCAACCACCGAAGCTAGCTTGCTCCATGCAATCGCCGCGCTGCTGCTTATGTCTGTATTGGTAATTGTGCCATCAGCAATCTGACCACTGGTCACCGGTCCACCTAGGCTTTTGATACTGCTACCATCCCAGTAATCTATGGTGTTAGATACGGAGTTAAACCACATTCGGCCTTTTTCCCCACTTCCCCATGAGCTGGTATTAGGCAGGGAATCATGAGTACTAAGGTTGAAAAACTTACTTGGCTGCATCACCGCGTTACCAATGGAGGTCACATCTTGCCCCCCCATGCTCAAAGCCCCCGTCATAATGCCACCAGAGCGCTGTAAAGCCCCCGTAATACGAGGATCATCGCCAGCAGCCAGTGTCCCGGACGCCTGGCCAACATTCACGCTGAAAACCCCACTCGTGCTGTCGTAGCTCAGATACGAACTATCCGAAGAAATTGCCGCCCTCGCATCTTGTTGCGCTGCAGATACCGTGCTACAGTTCCAACCTCCACTGCTGTTACGCACAAGAATTTCTCCATTTGCACAATCATTGAGAGCTGCTAACGGAGTAGGAAGTTGGGACCAAGAGAGCACACCGCCAATCTTATTCGCCGAAACGGAGACAATTTTATCATCGGTTACCGATCCTGATTGCAATTTAGCCTGTGAAATCGCTCCAGCTTTAATGTGTATCTCATCTACTGAGTCCGTGGCTACACCCAAAGCCGTTTGCGCATACTGGGAGTAAAAGGCGGTGCCGGCCTTGACCTGAAAACTCAGGTCAAATGGATCCCCTTTGGAGTTTCTCGCTTGAAACTGCACTACGATAAAACGCGTACCAGCTAAAGACGCCAAGACGTTACAACCCACCACAGACTGCGTCGCAGCTTGGTAACAGTGTTGAGCGGTGACTGTACCGCTCCCATAAATAGCCTGCCGCCACTTGTCTTCCACGGATGAACCTGTTAAGGAGCTAAGTACCTCTAAGCCTCCCACACAAGCATAGTTGGGATCGAGCACAGCTGGACAGGCATGAGCTGAATTGATCCCCAAGCTTAAGTTCATAGAGCCACTTACAATGTCTACCGACTGCCTCTTTCTGGCTAGAACGTGGCCGGATTCATTGATAAGGTAGGTGTTTACTATCACTCCGGTTTGGCTGACCACTTCTAAAGCGGGCTGCCCAATAACTTTGGGAACTCGTACAAAAAGGCTGAGTTTGGCTTCGCTGGGTAAAGCTTGGGCAAGCGCAGACTCTGGCAGAATAGCTTGAGTGAGGCCAATCAAGATAGCGGGAAGAGTATAAGCAAAGAAGAATACAGAAAATCGATACTTTAACCAGTGATAATGTTTTAAGTTACTAAGAGAAACGAACGAACGAACGAACGAACGAACGAACGAACGAACGAACGAACGAACGAACGAACGA
>CAZZMS010000109.1:0-4508 GCA_964655485.1 uncultured Pseudobdellovibrionaceae bacterium
GCGCGCCCAAGACTAATAGGACTGTCGCACCAAGAATGCCCTAGGGTTAGGGATTGTTGTCCGCCAAAAAAGAAACTCAGCTCTTGCAAATATAAGACGTTTTCTCGGTAACTACATAAAAAGGTTTCGCGCATACGGTAACCGCGATTCATTGAGATTAACCAACGAGGTGCCAACTCGTAATTCAAGTTCGCGCTGAAGCTTTGTACCCATTTAGTGTTGGGAAGACCAGCAAGATTGGGCTCATATTCTTGTAAGAAGTATTGTAAAGTATAGCTAACAAAAAGGCTCCAGGGTTCCCAGACCATAGAGAAAATGTTGGCGTGCAGACCGGTAATCCCCAGCATGGAAGTGCGTCTAGTGGTCTCTGCATTAGGAAGGCTCAGGGAAGTACCAAAAATAAGTCCCCAAGATTCGTTGAGAGTCACGGGAGGTTTTTGATTCAAGCGCAAGAATAAAAACCCTGAGCTCCAAGTTTGGGAGGAAAGATCCTGTTGCACCGAGCTCCCCATGATGAGATTGACTCGATGGAAGCCACGATAAAAGACACTCGCCTGTAAGGAGGTACTGGGATAGAATTGATTATCCCATGGGCTGGAGTAAAGCATTTGGCCGTACTGCCAACCTAGATTGAGATTCCATAGACGTACTTTTTGTTGCGCAGGTTGATTGGATTCTACCAGGAGAGCCCCTGGGCGGGCGACTTGCGAGAGTGCAGGCAGAGAGTAGAGGGTGTTTAAAAACAAGCTAGTGACTATGCGGACCACTAGAGGCGAAGTGTTGAGCCACCACTCAAGAGACAATTTTAGTCCACTTGGTCTATGTTTTTTGAAGGCTCTTATGAGGGAAAAATGCCAAGTTGACACCATGCTGATCTTGTCAGCAAGGGTGATACCAGATCAAAGGGGGGCGACTAATAGCCCTTGGCCTGTTTGCGTTTTAAAATGATACGTAAGACTTTTTTTTCGCCAGCTTTAACGCTAGTTTCTACAAAGCCCTCAGTTTCCCCAAAAGGGCTGTAAGCCCGAATACGAATGGGCACCATAGCAGGAACAGGATAGAGGCTCAGTTGCTCTTTTTGTGCGACTCTACGCCCATTGATCTCAACAATGGTGTCGGGAGTGTCTCCAATGATTTGTAAACTCAAGTAGCCTTTGGGCGGCTCGGGTTGCAATACAGCCTCCACCTTGACTGGGTTGGTATCGGTGGGTTCCAAAACCGTATCAAAACTTATATAACCGTCTTTGCGCACTATGATTTGCGCTTTTTCTCCGGTCCGCAGGAGTCCGCGGAAGGGGGTTAAACCCATTTGCTTTCCGTTGATTTCTACGATGGCTCCCATGGGCGAGCTTAACACGTTGAGGGGAGTAATCTGCGGGGGACTTAAAGAGGTTGGCTGGGAAACCGGAGCTTCACTTGATTGGTCGATTTTTTGCGACGCAGGAGACTCAGCTAATTTCTCACCAGGAGCAAGCTGCCGATGAGCGGTAGTTGAGGATTTTTCGCTCGGCCCGGTAGATTTTATAGAGTCAACCAAAGCTTTGGGATCGGTGGAGGAGAATTTATTTCCAGACTTCAATATAAACCAAGCTCCACTTCCCATGATGAGAGTAGTAACTGCAGCAACAATCCATTTTTTGGCCGACGAATCTTCAAGTTCTGAGGTGTTGATTGTTCTGGAAACGGATTTGACCTGTGTCATCGAGGGCCCACCAGTTACTCCAGCTGTGTGGGTTACGCTTTGTCCCGTAGTGAGAACGGTTTGACTTAAAATATTCTTCGGTATTCCAGCACTTGGGGTACTGTGCAAGTCTTTGGCCCAAGGTGTTTTCAAGCTTTTAGACTGAGGATCTTGCTTGAGATTTTTGATGTCGATTTTATCCGTCTGATTGATAACATCTAGACCGGCGATCGGTTCCTGAGAATCGGCAGTCGCAGTAGCTTCCTGAGTTTTGGTTAATGTCTTTGTTTTATCATCTGCTCCTGCTTTTTCCTCTTGATCCTGAATTTGCGAATAGAAAGCAAACTTCTTTCGATAATCTAAGTAAAGATCACGATACAAGGCCTTCATGAACTTTGAGACATCGGTCTTGGCAAATTCGGGGTAACAAGTATTTAAGAAGCGATTCAACTCTTTATGCATGAGCTGAGCTGAGGCGTAACGCATTTCTTTGTTCTTAGCGAGAGCCTTATCGACAATGCGTTCTAGCTCCAAGGGAATGTTGGGATTCATTTTACGTAAAGAAGGAATCTGGCAATCTCGAACTTTTTTTAGGGTGGCGGCCTCGTTGTGGCCGACAAACAATCGTTCTCCCGACAGAAGCTCCCACATGATGACTCCAAGAGCAAAAATATCTGTGCGAGCGTCAAGCTCCTCTCCCTCTGCTTGCTCCGGAGACATATAACTGAACTTACCTTTGATCGTACCGGCTTGTGTGTGTTCGATTTTGGACTCAGCTTTAGCAATGCCAAAGTCCACAATTTTTACCTCACCCTCAAAGCTGATCATAACGTTTTGCGGGCTCATATCGCGATGGATAATGTTCAGCGGTTTTCCGGTGGCATTGTCTAAGGCACGATGCGCATAGTCCAATCCAGCAGCCACTTCCCTCGCGATATACACAATCTGCTCAATGCTGAATTGTTTATTGTCTTTGGCCATTTTGTTGAGCAGCTGTCTCAGATTTTGGCCTTCGACGAAGTCCATAACCAAATAAAGCTGACCGTTTTCTTGGCCAAAGTAATGAATCGATACGATGTTTGAATGACGGAGGTTCGAAGCGATTTTCGCTTCTTCTTTGAACATAGAAATAAACTCTGGATTGGAAGAGAATTGCGGAAGGATCCGCTTAATGGCAACAAAGTTACTAATACCAATAGTTTTTGCGAGGTAAATCTCAGCCATTCCACCGGCGGCCAGTTTTTCCAGTAAAAGGTATTTACCAAAACGCTCAAAACTCATAGGCTAATAGTACTCTCGGAGGAATTTAAAAGAGCATAAGGGTTTTTATGACATGGATTGGATTAACTGGACCCTTGGCCTGCGGCAAAAGCACCGTTCATCGATTGCTGCTTCAATTTGAGTCAGTTTATGTTATTGATGCGGATGCTTGGGCGAGGAAAGCCTTGGCCCCTAGGTCCCCTTTAGTTGAGAAAGTTTTGCAGCACTTTGGTCCTGCAGTCACAGAGTCGGGGGGAGAACTGGACCGCAAAAAATTGGCACAACTGGTCTTCGCTGACGAGAAAGAGAAAAAATGGCTTGAGGCTCTCATTCACCCTTGGGTCAGAGAGCAAGTTGCAGAAGAAAAAAAGCAGGCCATTCATCAAGGATACCGGTGGATTTTCTATGATGTCCCTTTGTTATTTGAGAAATCTCTAGAGTCTCAATTCGAGCTTATTCTCTTGGTGGCTTGTTACCCCGATGTGCAGATACATCGGGCTAGCACATATCGAGGGTGGAGTGAAACTGAGACCCAACAGCGGCTGAGACATCAACAGCCCTTGGCAGAAAAAATAAAAAAAAGTGATTATGTCATTTGGAACAATCAAGAAGGTTTAGATATTCTCGCCGATCATGTGGCTCAATTTTATCGTTGGCTAAAAGCTTTCTACTGAGCGGGGATGTTCATAATTAAGAGATAAATTACTGACCTTGGTCTTGTCGAACGGAACCAAGCTAGGCCACTGGTGGCTTGTTTGTTAGCCTCAAAAGGAGGAGTGAAGATGCTGGGACAACTTTGAGTCCTCAGTCTAAGTGAGGTGAATCAAATCTTCTTAAAATTAAGGAAATCATCATGCATAAACGAAAGATCTTCGGTTACAGATCCAGGGTTCTTTTGAGTTTCTTTTTCATGAGTTTAACCGGCTCCTTACACAGCGAAGCAGCGATCTACTGGGGGCGTATTCATCGTCATTACGTTTCTCCCCGGGCTCTGGGTATGGGGGATGCGTTTACCGCTGTGGCTGACGATTACTCGGCATGGTTTTACAATCCTGCAGGTCTGGCCCGACTTAAAGAGCACCAAATCAACCTGTCTTTGGATGCCTCCTTGAGTAACTCCTTTACTCAATTTACAAGTGATTTATCCGATGCCAGTAAGCTACCCCAAGCCCAGCAATTTAATGCCTACTACAATATCCTGACTAAAAACTATGGTAACAACTTTGGCACACGCCTCGGTTTGTTTCATGGCATATGGGCAGCTCCTGGTTGGTCTGTGGCCGTCATTCCTGCAGATGTTACTATGGATATGACCGTCGTGAATCAGGCTTTTCCCACTCTGGGAATTAGACTATTTGGCGATACCACCTTGGCCTTTTCCTACGCCAAACGTGTGTTGAGTGATGATTGGGGCGGGAAGATTGACTGGGGTGTCACTATCAAGGGAGTTCATAGAGCCTACATGAATTTAGATTTCAACGCTCTCGATTTAGCTTTAAACTCCAACGTCCTAGACAAACAAAATCTTTCCGCAGGCTACACTCTTGATTTAGATTATGGCATTCTT
>CAZZMS010000110.1:0-5391 GCA_964655485.1 uncultured Pseudobdellovibrionaceae bacterium
GGAGATGTGTATAAGGGGCATCACTTGAGGTCCAGTCACTTAAAAAACGCTGTTTCACCGATCGTTCAGGCCGGCGACTTCCCTGCGGGAGACATTCGATTTCCTTACCTCGGTAACCCGCAAAAAATTAGAGACCAAGTCACATTATCTCGCTGGGAGCTCGCCTGGACAGGAGAGCGCCAGTTTTCTGGTTTTTTTCCAAGATGGGAATACGGTGTCGGTTACTCGGAACAAGCCTTCGATGCTATTTATATGCATGGCTACGACTACCAAAATCAGGCCCAAGTTGCCCATGCGTTTTCCCAGCTGCTTTGGGGAGAGTGGCAAGCCGGAGTCGATGCCAAAAAAGAAGAGCTACGCTCCCGTTCCTACACGCTTTTTAAACAGGCAGGACTTGCGCCTGATTCCCTCTCTCATGAGCAAGCCGGAGCTTGGTTATCCTATGAGCACAAATGGGGTAACATATGGAAATTTTATTCAAGCCTGCGTTATCAATTCGAACAGGTCAACTGGTGGTATCATCAGGATACCCATATCAAGGATCATCTTCTGATCCCTCGGTTAAATCTCACCTTCTCACCCACTGCCTATCAGGACTGGGGGTTTAGCATAGGTCGCGGCTGGAAAGCCCCCCTGACTCTGTTTGAAAGCCAACACGGCACTAATGAGTATGGCTTCATCATTGCCACTCGCGAGTTAGAGCTTAGTCACAATCTACAACTTTCCTACAGTTACCATGATGAAACCAAGTTTTTCCAAGCCCTATGGAATGGTAACAGAGTTGAAAATATGAGCTATGGTTTAGATCGCTCCTGGAGCTTTGATCCCACCCTATTTGAAAACAGCCATGAAGATTTTTTCCTTCACGCCTTGCTGGTGGAAGCCAATTACCAGCCTCTCGAGGCCCCCTGGGAGCTACACACCCAATTTGAAAAAAACATGATGCCAGACGCCTATAAAAAACGGCTCCCGGTAGCCGCCATCGAAGAGCGCCTCATCATCGAGGGATCTTGGTCCACAGGAGTGCAGCGGTGGAGCTTGAAGGGCCAATGGGTGGGGGCGAGGGATCTTTCCCCCTATGCGGGGTATCCCTTTCACTACCAAAAGGTCATTCCCTTTGATGATCCTAATGATCCCAATTTTGGGAATCCGCCTTTGACCTTCGAGCAAAAATGGCAGAAGTCTCCTGCGTATTGGCAATGGGACGTGGTGTGGAATTATCAAAAAAATCTCATGGAAAGTTGGCAAGTGAGTGTTGAAAACCTTTTTGATACGACCCAAACCGCGTGGGGAGATAGCCCGCTCACTTGGCATGTTCATGGAAATCACTACCATCTGGATAACTTCCATATTTGGGGACCACTCACAGGACGCAGGCTGTGGGTGAAGTGGAGTAGAAGTTTTTAAACTCACGCCATGGCTCGCTTAACGTCCAAGGATTGATGGGGCAGGAAATCCCCTCCTGAACTCTCACCTGCCCAAGAGGCATACCTTTGCTCTCATTCACTGCTGCTTGAAGCATTTTTTTGTTCTCCTAGCCAAAAACAGCTCTCCATGCTAATGTTTCAAGCTTCAAGATTCACTTAGCTAAGGAAGTCTTATGTTACGCAGAGAACCTTATATCTCTCCCTCCTATCTCATCCCCCAAGCCCGCCTGGAAGTCCATATCCGTGCCAACAAAGAGTGCATTGTGCGCGCTTGGTTAAAACTGCGCAAAAACCGGCAAGTCACCTCGTTAAACCCTCTGCACCAAGAGCCCTCCAGAGTCATCTCTGATCCCCAAGCGCATCAGGCTCCCCATCGCTTAGAGCTTGATGGCGTGGGGCTGAAACTTCATCACATCCAGATTGATGGCTCCCCCCTGCCCTCCCAGCATTATGAGCTACAAGCTGACAAACTGATTATTCATGAGCCAAAAGAGGAATTTGAACTCTTTACCGAAGTGAGCATTGACCCTTGGAGTAACACCTCTTTGGAAGGTTTTTATGCCTCAGGGGATTATTTGATGACTCAATGTGAACCGCAGGGGTTTAGAAAAATCACTTACTTCATTGATCGACCCGACGTTCTCACGCAATTTGATGTGCAGCTAACGGCTCCCAAGTCTCTGTATCCTGTGTTACTCTCGAATGGTAACCTTTTAGAGCAAAAGGAATCCAACGATGAATATCGTGTACTCTGGCGAGATCCTTTCCCCAAGCCCTGTTACCTATTTGCCATGGTCGCTGGCCCCTTCGAGAAGATTGAAGCTCATCACATCACCTCATCAGGCCGCCGCATTTTACTAGAGGCTTACACTCCGACAGGAGAATCCCATAAAGCAGCGTTTGCTCTAGAGAGTCTTAAGCAATCCATGGCTTGGGAAGAAAAAACTTACGGCCTGGAATATGATCTAGATCGTTATATGATCGTCTCCACTCACGATTTTAATGCGGGGGCCATGGAAAATAAGGGGCTTAATGTTTTTAACTCGCGTTTGATTTTGGCCCATCCCAAAATAGCCAACGACGACAATTTTTACATGGTTCAATCTGTGGTCGCACACGAATATCTTCACAATTACTCGGGGAACAGGGTGACCCTACGAGATTGGTTCAACCTCTCTCTTAAAGAGGGTTTGACCGTTTTTCGTGATCAAGAATTTTCAAGTAGTCAGCATGATCCTGCCATCGTGCGCATTATGAACATCCAGAATCTTAAGGCAACACAGTTCCCGGAAGATCAGGGGCCCAATCGCCACGCCGTCTATCCCCGGGAAGCAAAGTCCATGGAAAATCTTTTCTCCCACACCATCTACGAAAAAGGAGCAGAGATCATCCGCATGGTAAAAAACTTATTGGGAGCTAAGGCGTTCAATCATCGCTTACGGGAATACTTTTTACGCTTCGATGGACAAGCGGTAACCATTTTGGATCTCATGCACACCCTTCTGGAAAACTCCCTGCCGCTGCAGCACCCCGAATTTGATCTGTCACACTTTCTGCGCTGGTATGAATTAGCTGGAACCCCTCTGGTAACCGCCAAATGGCAAACGCAAGGGGGCGGTGTTTATGAGTTAAGCTTGTGGCAGCAAGATAAAAAGCCTCTGGATAATCCCTCTGAGTTCACACAGGGCGTTTGGCTTATTCCCTTACGCCTAGATTTTTCCTCGAAAGAGGGAAAGCCATTAAGCTTTGGTAACCATGTGGAACTCCTTTCGGGCCAAGCCCCTTTTATCAATGCCGATGGGCATAGCTATTTATTTTTGAAGCAGGCTCAGCAATCTTGGACTTTCAAGGCTAAACAAGGTGGGGAGCTCTATGCGGGCCTTAATGCGGGTTTCTCGGCTCCCGTGGAGTTAAAATGGGAGCGTACAGAGCAAGAAGTACTCCGTGCTTTCCGCAGCGAGCAGGATGGGGTGAATAAATGGTTACTCAGCGAGGAGTTGTGGATCCTGCTATTTCAAGGAGCATGGCAAGACCATGCTTTTGTCAATGACTGGATAGCCGAGTGGCGGCAAGCTCTCGCCAAACCGGAAGAGTTCAGTCACTTAAAGTCTTATCTTTTACAATGGCCTGATCCCCTATATGTTACCACCACCCTCGGGGAATGGCGCCCGCAGCTCCTGCAGGAAATCTATCTCAAACTCGCCTACGATTGGGCGCGTGCCCTAGCCCAGGACATTCCCGTGGCCATGGAACGCTTGGTAACGCATAGTCATCAAAAAGACTCCGGGACTTGGCAGGCTCAGGCCATGGGGCTGCGTCGACTAAAAAATAAGATCTTAAGCCTGTGGTTTATCGGGGAAAATATTGCACCCCAAAAACTCAAGGACTTTGGTTACTCTATACCTGAGCCCACACAAGCTCAGACTTCGCCCTCGTTGGCTTGGGCCAAAACACAACTACAAAAAGCCACAGAGCTTACCGATCTCGAGGCTGCTGCCAGTCTGCTAGTCGAACTGGAATCTGAAAGAGCTTCAAGCCTCGAGTTTTTCTTGAGCTGGAACCCTGAGGATCCCTTACACATCAATAAATGGTTCCGTTTGCAAGCTGCCAGCTGGTGGTATCCCCACACCTGGACAGAGGTGAAGAATCTCACTCAGCATCCTTTGTGGTTACCCACGAATCCCAATCGAGTGTACTCCTTACTGCGCGTTTTTGGGCAAAATAGCTTTCATGCGCTGGATAGCGAGCCTTGCGCTTGGTTACTCTCTCAGGTCATGGAGCTCGATCCTATTAACCCCTCGGTAGCCTCAAGGGTGGGTGGATTTGTGGACGCATTTACCTGGTTGCCAAAAACTCAAAGGCGAGCTATCCAAGAACGAGTGCGACCGATATGGGAGAGTAAAAAATCCTCGCTTTCCCAACAGCTTGTGGATGTACTAGAAAAAGCCCTACTCAGCGAATCCTAAAAGCCCGGTCACACTTAATAAGACACAGTGAACTACTGGCCTGCTAATAGAAACCTGAGATGATCGTGACTTTTAAAAAGCTACTCAGAAACTCTAGGAGAGATGGCCGAGCGGTCGAAGGCGCACGACTCGAAATCGTGTAACGGGCTAAAACCCGTTCGTGGGTTCGAATCCCACTCTCTCCGCCATGCTAGAGAAACGAGCTCGGATGAAGTGTCGTCAATACCACTTAACATGGACAACTCCTCCCTGGCTCAGTTTAGAGCTGAGCCTCCATACCAGTCTGGATCAGTGGCCGCTTCCACCAAGCCAGCAAAAACAATGGATTCTCTGGATGCTTCCAGAGCTTTATCACATTCTGAAAAAAAAACGACTTGTGCATATGTGGCCACAAAAACAAAGCCCTCTCTTTCTGTCTTTGTTATTGGTGGGTAAACAGAAAATGAAGACTCTAAACCATCAGTACAGAAAACGGGATTACGCTACTGATGTGTTAAGCTTTGGTTCACCCCCTCCCGCCGCCTTAGGAGAGCTTGTATTCTGTTGGCCAGTGATTGAAAAGCAAGCAAGAGAGCAAAAACATAGTGCCCAGGCGGAATGGTGTTACCTATGCTTACATGGGCTACTGCATCTGTTAGGTTTTGATCACGAGTATGAAGACCGATACGCCTCGGAGATGTGGGACATACAAAACGCACTTTTTTTAAAGGCTGAGAAGGCATTTCCGCTTTGAGGGGTCGATGACTGATGGTTTTTTTGTTATCTTTTGATACACTTTGGGTTTTTCACTTCCCCTCCGTTTTGGGTATGTTATACTAATAACTCGCTTACTGGCTACGCAGCCTTCGTCTTGAAGACCCCTCCTTTTGGGGGTCTTTCTTGATGGAACAAAAAAACCCCAGGATCACTGCTTCTGCACATCCCGGGGTTTTTTATTTTGTCGTCCCTGAATAATCCCTTATCCCTGAATCATCCATTTTTTGCGGCTTTTCTCTCCC
>CAZZMS010000111.1:0-16111 GCA_964655485.1 uncultured Pseudobdellovibrionaceae bacterium
ATTCAAAAAGTGATTTTTGAATTTGCTCCTATGCCCCATCGTATTCAGTATGTGCGTAAAGTGGGGGGGGTCTATTTTTATAACGATAGCCTGTCCACCAATGTGCATTCTTTAGCGCGTGCTTTAGAATTGTTTCCAGAAAACGTGATTTTAATAGCGGGTGGTAAAGACGCCCACGTGAGTTTTGAAAGTTTGCGTCCCCTCATTCGTCAAAAGGTTAAAACTTTACTCATTTACGGCGAGGCGAAGGAACAAATGAATCGCGATATCGGAGATTTCACCGAGACCTACCTGATTGGTACATTTGAGGAGGCCGTGTTAATTGCCTACCAAAAGTCGAGGATTGACGATTTTGTTCTCCTCTCGCCTGGTTGTCCAGCCACTGATTTGTTTGACAGTGCCGAGGAAAGGGGAGACTATTTTATGGAGATGGTGCGCAAGTTTCGCTAAATCTCTTCAGTAACAAGGAGTTTTTATGATCCGGCAAGGATGCGGGATAAAAGTCCTAGGATGGGTATCGCTTTCACTATGTATGGTGACTCTTTTTTCCTGTGGTAGTAGCAGTAAGAAGCAGCGTTTGGTTCAACGTGATCATTTAGTGGCATCGAAGAAGTTTTACTGCGAGTTCGTAAATGGCGAAAAGTACACGGATATCGATGTCGCTTTGAATATATTTATGGCGGAAAAATGCGACGGTAACCGACCTTTCAGTATCACGGGTTACCGTAGTATTTCTGATATTCCCGGGGTTATGTTTTGTTGTAATATCGCGACCACTACTGCGACGCCTACGGTGTTAGACCTGACTCAAAAAGCTTCGCAATCAGGACGCGGTGAGGCTGCGCGTGGTGATGGGAAACCTGCCAGTGGATCAGTGACGGGTTCAAAAGATGAGGAGATCAAAAACTCTTCCGGAGGATCTCCAGAATCTCCTGAGTCCAAGGACAGTGCCGGTAAACCCTAGTGGGTCAGGATGAGCACATGGCAGAAACTTTCCTCTAGTTTCTTCTTCAAGACCCTCGTGGTGTTATGGGGGCTTGGCAGTTTGCAAGTCCTCTCTAGTTCCTTTTCCTTGAGTTTAGAGTATCATCAAATTGGTTACTATTATTTTATCAAACAGTTGGCCTTTGTGCTTTTGGCTTTTACTGTGTTGCTGCTCTCTTTGAAAGATTTTGTGCCAAGGCAGTTTGTGCATTTGTGGTGGATATGGCCTTTGTCCGCGCTCGCTGCCTTAATGACTTTGCTGCCTGGCATTGGGGCTAAAGCCGGAGGTGCAAGTCGCTGGCTGAGTTTGCCTTTGGGCTTGCGGCTCGAGCCCTCGGAGTTTTTGAAGCTTGGTTTTTGCTTTTGGTTACCTGCTTTATTTTACTTGCGCCCTAAAACGATCGAATCGTGGGGGCTTAAGGCCAAATGGTTTCTGACTTTAATTCCTCTTATCGTGTTGCTTTTGCAGCCTGATTTTGGCTCATTAGTCATGTTGTGCTTACTGTTTGTGATTTTTCTTTTCATCAATGGTCTATCTTGGCGAGTATTGGTAGCACTCGCTGTTCCTTTAATGGCCGGATTGGCTTTGACGCTGTGGCTGGCCCCTTACCGTCGGCAAAGACTTTTAGCTTTTCTTGATCCATGGTCCGATCCGATGGGGCGTGGTTACCAAGTTTTACAATCCATGCTGACCGTTTCGCGCGGGGGCTTGTGGGGGCAGGGTATTGGTCGAAGTTCTGCCAAATGGTTTTATTTACCTGAAGGCCATACCGACTTCACTTTTGCTGTTTGGTTGGAGGAGTGGGGTTTCATTGCAGGTCTGTTACTCCTGTTGTTTTGGGGTTATGTGATTTATCGAATGGCAATCCTCGTATCGCAACAAGAGAGTCGTTACCAACGCTCGGTTTTGGCTATGCTAATGAGTTTATTTGGTTTAGCCACTTTTCTTAATTTAGCTGTGGTGACAGGTTTGTTACCCACTAAAGGTCTATCCTTGCCTTTTTTTAGCTACGGGGGGAGCAATCTTGTTGCCATGAGCTTTGTGTTTATTTATTTCTTACATGTCGAAATGAAAACTTTTTCGACCGAGGCGAGATCATGAGTCCTATTCCCACGGTGGTGTTTGCCGGTGGCGGCACCGGTGGTCATATTTTTCCTGCCATAGCTGTGGCCGAGCAGTTGAATCTTCTTACCGAAGGAAAGGTGCGTATCATATTCGTGGGAGCACAGGGTGGCCTAGAAGAGCAAATTATTCCTCGGCATGGTTACCCTTTGTACCTGTTACCTGTTGGAAAGTTGAATTACCGAGGTCAATGGCTAAAAAAACTCAAAACCCTTCTCCAGCTCCCTTGGGTGTTGTTGAAAGCTTTAGTTTTGCGTTGGCGCTTGCATCCTCAGGTCGTAGTGGGTATGGGGGGGTATGCCTCAGCCCCCATGGTTTTGGTAGCAGCCTTTACCAGAGGAGCCACGATGATTTGGGAGGCTAATGCGACTCCGGGGCTAGCGAATCGTTGGCTATCACGTTGGGTAAATCTCGCTCTTATTGTGTTTCCACAAGCCCGTCGCTTCCTTTCGGCAAGACATATTGAGTTACTGGGTATGCCTGTGCGAGTCGCCGTGGATGAAGCTTGGGTGAAAAGAAGTTCGATCCTAAATGCCCCTACGTCAGACTCGCTTCGGACCATTCAAGAGGGATCGCTCGATGGAGCTCAGGCCTCTATTTTCACCTTCTTTGTTTTTGGTGGCAGTCAGGGGGCTCGGGCTTTAAATCGGGTGGTGTTTGATCTGGTGAAACAGCACTCTCAAGACTTGCGTCAACAGGGAATTCGTATCGTGCATCAAATCGGTCGTCACGATTGGCAGGAGGCACAAGCCTGTTACGCTGGATTGTCATCAGAATGGGTAGAGTATCATGAGTTTATTCAGGATATGCCGAGATACTACGAACAAGCGGACGTCGTGATGTGCCGAGCGGGGGCAAGCTCTGTGGCCGAGGTGATGGCTTTTGGCTTAGTGACGATTTTTGTGCCGTTACCTTTGGCAGATTCGCATCAAAAATCGAATGCCCAATCCTTGGTGGAGGCAGGGGCTGCCCTTATGATCGAGCAAAAAGAGCTGACCGTCGAAAAACTATTTGCTAGCCTCTTAGCTCTTAAACACGATCCGTCGAAGCGCAGGGCTATGCAGGAAAAAATGTTAGAACTTTATCGACCGCGGGCTTCGGTCAGAATGGCGGAGTTGATTTTGCAGGTATGTCGTCATGAAATTTAATTCTTTTGCTATGCATTTTGTTGGCATCGGGGGTTCGGGAATGAGTGGGCTTGCTGAACTTTTTTTTCAGCTAGGAGCCCGTGTGAGTGGTAGCGATGTGCAAAGCTCCTCTGTTACCGAAGGCTTGAAACAAATGGGTATCACGATCTACCAGGGGCACCAGGCCTCAAATCTTGGGGCTTGTGATGTGGTGGTGTACTCGAGTGCCATCCAGCCAGATAATCCTGAAATTCTCGAGGCCAAACGCCGACGCATCCCTCTTATTCGCCGGGCCGAAGCGCTTGCGGAGCTGATGCGGATGCGTCGTGGAATAGCCATAGCCGGATCTCACGGCAAAACAACCACCACGAGTTATCTGGCACATATTTTTTTACAAGCCCACTGGCATCCTATGGTTGTCGTGGGAGGAAAGCTCCACTCCCTCGGTTCGGGGGCCTTCTGCGGTCATGGTGATTGGTTGATTGCGGAAGCGGATGAAAGTGATGGTAGCTTTTTGCATTTATCGCCCGAGGTAGTGGTGGTTACCAATGTGGACAATGATCACTTAGATCATTATGGTTCCATGGCGAGTCTTGAAAAGGCCTTTTTTGAATTTGCCTCCCGGGTTCCTTTTTATGGTTACGTTCTTTATTGGGGTGATGATCCGCGTATGCGCCAAATCTTTCAATCACTCAATAAACCGGCCTTCAGCTATGGCTTTTCGGCGGACAATGATTATCGGATTATATCTTTGTCATCCGCAGGGCGAGTGGAATTGTGGATGGGGTCGCAGCACTTGGTAGATTATACGCCACCATTAGCGGGCCGGCATAATATGCTGAATGCCGCTGCAGCTCTCATCGTGGCCGAACGCAGTGGAATGGATGTAGCCTCCGCAGCTGAACATTTGAAAAGTTTTGCGGGAGTGGAGCGACGCCTGCAACATTTAGCCCGGGTTCGTGAGATCGATTTTTACACCGACTATGCTCATCACCCAACAGAGATTCGTGCGACTCTCCAAGCCTTCCGTGAGCGATTTCCGTCACGCCGCCTGGTCGTTGTATTTCAACCGCACCGTTACTCACGCACTCAGGTCTGTTGGAATGAATTCTTGAGTTGCTTTGATGAAGCGCAAGAAGTAGCTCTTTTAGATATTTATCCTGCGGGAGAAAAACCTATTGAAGGAATCACAGCACAAACTCTCGCTGCCCAGTTAAAGCATCCTCAGGTTAAGTATTGGTCCTGTGATTTTTTCTCCTCCCTCGAGTTACCGCCCACGTGGCAAGCCGAAGATGTGGTGATTTTTATGGGAGCTGGGGACATTTATAAAAAGTCCAAGCAATGGCTGGCTCACCTATGAAAGTTCCTCCCGGAGTACAAGCAAGGATCAGTTTAAAGCCATGGACCTCTTGGCAAGTGGGGGGTGTGGCGGATTGGTGGGCGCAGCCCTCATCTGTGCCAGAATTACGTGAGATTCTTAGATGGGCGCAAAGCATGAATTTGTCCGTTCACGTTTTGGGTGGAGGCAGTAACATCCTCGTGAGTGATGCCGGGGTAGAGGGGTTAGTCATTGGGACTCAGCGATTAAATGGGATTGAGATCAAAGAAAGCCCTGAGGGTTTATGGATTAAAGCTCAGGCCGGTGTTAAAAAAAGTGAGTTACTGAAAATTTTTCTGCGTTACCAATTGTCGCCAGCCCTGTTTCTTGCCGGTTTACCGGGGGATGTGGGGGGAGGAGTGGTTATGAACGCGGGTGTCAGTGAGGATTTGCGTCCGCGTGAGTTTGGTGAGTTGGTTTACTCGGTGGAAGTCATGGATTTCGGCGGAGATAGTCGTGAAATTCCTAAAGAGTCGTTGCGCTGGGAATATCGGAAGAGTTATGGTTGGCAGCCGGGAATTATTCTTGAGGCGACTTTGTTTTGGCCTTGGGAGAAAATGCCAGATGTGTTACCGAGAGTTAAAGAGCTCAATCGCTTGCGTTTGCAGAAACAGCCCCTGGATTTGCCGAGCTGTGGGAGTGTTTTTAAAAACCCTCCGGGCTTAAAAGCTGCGCGCTTGATTGATGAATCGGGCTTAAAAGGCTACCGGGTGGGGGACGCGCAAGTTTCGTTGAAGCATGCCAATTTTATCGTGAATCTGGGTAACGCTTCGGCTCAGGATATTCATCAAATCATCGAGCACGTTCGGCAAGTGGTGTTTGAGCGAACGGGGGTCAAGCTCGAGTCAGAGGTTGTGTATTTTGGACGCTGGTGAGTGGCCACACCTCTCGCGCCGATTCCTAGACCTTTAGCGGGCTTGTGCCTAAATGTGCGACGGCTGGGACTAGACTTGTTAGCATAAAAGAAATGTTGGGTCGTTGGTTTTATGCTTTACCTTTGGTGCTGGTTCCCCTCCTGTTGAGTGCAAGTTTTTGGTCTTTCGTAAAAAATGGTGGTTTTCAAGTAAGAACTGTCGAGTGGTCGTTTCCATCTAGTGTCCACTTGCCAGATTTTATTTGGAATGCTGAGTCCAGAGAGCGGCTCCAGCAGAGCGAGAGAGCTTTCAAGGCCTCCAATTTGTGGTTACTTGATGAGAGTGCCGTAGGTGAAGTCCTTGGAAGTTTTGAATGGATCTGTCAGTGGCGGGCACGCAAGAACTGGCCGTCCGCATTGTTCATTGAAGTGGAGTTGTGCACTATTGACTTATGGGAAAGGCAAGAGGCGCGAGTGCGACCCTTTTACTCCAATGGGACTTGGGGGCACTGGTATCCCAAATTCGCCGGCGCCGACTTGGGTTTAAGCTTTGAATTTCCACGTTCATGGGGTGAGGAGGAAAAGCTGTTATTTGCTCGTCGTCTTAGTTCCTTCATGAGATCCGGTAACATCTCTTGGTTGCAAAAAGTGCAACAGGCAAGAATCGCCTCAGATGGGATGATTGCTTGGCAGCTTCAGAAACCTGCGGTAACCCTACTCACTAGAGAAGAGGTCACGGGATCTCAAATGGATCGGGTAACACGAGTCTTAAACTTCCTCGAAAAAAAACAAATTGAGGCGCGCGTCATTGATGCTACCGGTGCCAAGAAAATTCTTGTCAGGCTACGCGGTGAGCCGTAGCCTAAACTTAAGACCAATGAAGGTCTTGTAAGTTTGGCAAAGGACGGTCTATGAAAGCCTCTGATAGTCAAATTTTAGCGGCCCTAGATATCGGATCAAGCAAAATTGCCTTTGCCATCGCGAAACTTCAAAAAAAATCCTTAGATGAAAAGCCGCAAATTGAGGTCATTGGCTTAGGGCAGTGGTCGCACAGTGGCGTTAAGCAAGGAGTGGTAGTGGATATTGAATCCACGACGGAGGCGATCCAAAAAGCCCGTAAAGAAGCTGAATTAATGGCAGGGATTCGTGTGCATGAGGTCGTTGTGGCCATCTCCGGCCCACATATTCGCTCTTTTGATTCTCGGGGAATGATTGCTATTAAGTCCAAAGAGGTTACAGCCTCGGATATTGAGCGGGTCATTGAAGCGGCGAAGGCGGTTACTGTGCCCATGGATCGCACCGTTTTACACGTGATCCCCCGGGAGTACAAAGTTGATAACCAAGAGGGTATTTTAAATCCTATAGGCATGGTAGGTGTGCGACTGGAAGTTTTGGCGCATATTGTGACTGGATCTCAAGCTACTATTCAAAACAATATGAAATGTATTGAGCGGGCTGGGCTCAAGGTCAAAGGGCTCGTTATGAGTCAATTGGCAGCGAGCAAAGCTGTGCTGAGTGAGGATGAGAAAAATCTAGGTGTGTGCTTAGCGGATTTAGGTGCAGGAGCCACGCATCTTATTTATTACGTGCACAATAGTGTCGCCTACATGAGTCAGGTGGGAATTGGAGGGCAATTTTTCACCAATGACATTGCCATTGGGCTTAGAACTCCGCAACAGAATGCCGAGCAGTTAAAAATCAAGCATGGTTACTGTATGAGTGCCGGTGTCAATGAAGAGGAGACCTTGGAAGTCGAAAGTGTCGGGGGAAGAAAAAGTCGTACGATTAAGAAAAAGGATTTGGCTGAAATTATTGAGCCACGAGCTGAGGAGTTACTCAATTTTATAGCTCAAGATATGAAACAAAGTGGTTTGGCTCCTTTACTAGGTTCTGGGTTAGTTCTCACCGGTGGTGGCGCTCATATGGGTGGAATCATTGATATGGCTGAGTATCAGTTAGACATTCCTGTGCGTTTAGGCTTGCCGCGTGATTTTGGTGGATTGAATGAAACTTTGAAGTCAGGACGTTTCGCCACATTAGCCGGCTTGCTGATTTACAGTGTTGAAGAAAAAAAGTTTGTGCAAACCGATTGGGAGTCGCGGAACCCTCAGTCGCACACCATTCAAAATCTCACAGGTAAGTTTAAAGATTTGTTCAAACAACGATTATAGCGTTAAGGAGGGCACATGTTTGAGCTGGACGAGAACGTAGAACTAGGAGCGCGCATCAAGGTGGTTGGTGTAGGAGGCGGGGGAAGTAATGCCATCTCCACGATGATTGCTAGCGGGCTGACTGGTGTTGAGTTTGTGGTAGCTAATACAGATCGTCAGGCTCTCGTGGCGAATCAAGCTACAGTGAAAATTCAGCTCGGAGCTGATTTAACTAAAGGCTTGGGGGCCGGAGCTAATCCTGACATTGGTCGACGAGCCGCTATTGAGAGTTACAACGAAATAGTTGAGAAGCTGCAAGGTGCCGACATGGTTTTTGTGACCGCGGGCATGGGGGGTGGCACAGGAACGGGAGGAGCACCTATCGTGGCGAAAATCGCTCGTGAGTTAGGGGCTTTAACCATCGGTGTAGTTACCCGCCCATTTTTATTTGAAGGTAAAAAGCGGGCCAAGCACGCTGAGCTGGGTTTGCAAGAACTGAAGGAAAATGTAGACACTTTAATTGTTATCCCCAACCAAAAGTTACTCAGTATCGCTGGAGATAAAACTCCCCTAGTAGAAACGTTTAAAAAAGCCGACGAAGTGTTACTACAGGCTGTTAAAGGCATTTCTGACCTGATTAACATTCGTGGTCTTATTAATCTAGATTATGCGGACATCCGTACGGTCATGCAAGCGAAGGGGCTTGCTCTTATGGGTACAGGAAGTGCTCGCGGGGAAAATCGTGCGGTACAAGCAGCTACTCAGGCGATCAGCAGTCCCTTGCTCGAGAATATCAAAATTGATGGTGCTACCGGAATCATCATTAACGTAACTGGTGGACCTGATTTAAGCTTGTTTGAGGTGAATGAAGCTGCATCCTTGATCACCGAAGCGGCTCATGAAGATGCGGAAATCATTTTCGGTGCCGTGATTGATAACACCTTAACGGATGAAGTCCGTGTGACTGTTATTGCGACCGGATTTGCAGATCCAGATAAGAAAATTCAAAGTGTGGACACCTTGCAAAAATTAGAAAGTTTTTTACAAATTAAGGAGCCTCCCAAGGCGGCTTCGATTGATCCCACTTTGCAAACTGTGAATCAACAGATTTTGGAGTGGCAGGCTCAGATGCAAAAACTGATGAGCCAAATGAACTCGACTCCCGTTCATCAGCAGGCTTCGTCGGTTCCTGCCAGCGCATCGTCTGCCGTAGTGAGTGAATCAGCTCCCTTAATCAATGCAGCCTCGACTCATCAGGCGCTTAATGTTACCGCAGGTGGTGCACCAGCGACGGTTCAAAGTCCAAGTGCTAACGATTTACATCAAGCCTCCATGCGGCTTGCCAAAGAGGAGCTAGTAGCCAAGGCGAAGGCCTTCCGTGAGCAGGCTGTATCTCAGGGGAACTCTTTGACGAATAAGCCAGAGCAGCTTGAGCTAAAAACCGAAGAGGCTTATCCGACTTCAGCCAATCCTGATGGATCTTTAGAAGTGCCAGCTTTCATTCGTAAGCGCATGCAACTGAACACTTAAGCTCGGCTTGTGATTTGGTGTGCCTCGGATATTCACTTACAGCGCTCTTTTGAGATAAACAACCGCCGCTTTTGTGATTGGCTAAATGGACTCGGTAGGAGTTATCCTGCCGAGTTTCTTATTTTACTTGGTGATATTTTTGACCTTTGGGTAGGCTCTCACGAGTCATGGGCGCAAGTTTATCCTCGGGAGGTGGAGGCTATTACCTCTTGTGCGCAAAGAGGCATTCAGGTGCTTTATTTTCAAGGTAACCACGATGTAGCTGCTGAGAGCTTTTGGTCCAAGCGAGGCGTTCGATTTATCCGTGGCGATGAGATGATGACTTGGAATCGTGTGCAATTGCTTTTCACCCATGGGGATTTTATTAATCCCCATGAAAAGTCTTATCATAACTACATTCGCTGGTTGCAAGGTCCGTGGGCTTCCCGAATCGCCCAGCTTATGCCACAGCCCCTTTGGCTGTTACTTGGGGAAAAAGCCAGCCGAAAAAGTCGAAAGTATTCGCAAAAAAAAAGGCAAGATCAAGAATCCCAGCTTGAGGAGTGGTTTAAGTTGTATAGCCAAGAAAAATATAAGGAAGTGACTTATAATTACCTTATTGCTGGGCATATTCATGTGCGTATTATGCGTGCTCTCTTTCCTCGGGTTTGGGCTATTAATTTAGGTTCTTGGCTTGAAAGCTCTCCGCAAGTTTTAAAGATTTCTACCTCTGGGCCAGAGTTTGTCGAGCTAGACAAGCTGCTTTCGCCGACATAAATTTTGAGTCATTTCACTATTTGAGGTTATATCATGTCTAAAACTGCAGCACGTGTTACCAAATCAAAAATATCGAGTTTATTACTCGCCTATGTGAGTCTCGGCTTGTTTGGTTATTGTGATAATATTCGGGGTCCCGTATTTGTTCAACTGATGCAAGATTATGGGGTGACCAATCGCTTGGGGAGTCTATTTTTTGCTCTAACCTCTTTGGTATTTACTTGGTCGGCTCTTATGTCCCCCTATTGGCTCATTCGTTGGGGAGCTTTTCGCCTTTTTTCGGTGATGCTCTTTTTGGCGGGACTCTCTCAGTTGGTTTTTGCTATTTCCCCAGCCTATGAGATCACCTTGGGCGGGGCCATCATCATGGGACTGGCTTTTGGAGCCCTAAGTGTCATGCAAAATGTGTGGGTGATTGAATCCTCACCGCCACGTTGGTCGCGAGCTTTGATGAATGGTCTGCATGCACAATATGCTCTTGCTAGTGTGTTAGCGCCCATGTCGGCCAGTCTGGTTTTGCAGCTGGGGTGGAGTTACCGAAGTGTGTTTTTCATTGGATTTATTCTTCTAGCTGGTTTGTGGTTTCTTAAGTTTTTGTGGCCCAGACCGGCAGAGATTTCTCCAAGCCTCCCAGCAGTTGCTGCCCAATGGCCTTGGTGGCGGAGATGGTTTTTCCCTTTGGAAGTAAAGATCAGTTTTTTACCCCTGTCCTTGGCTTTATCTTTTTATGTGGCAGCTGAGGTTTTGCTGAGCTCGCGTTTGAGTCAGTATCTACAAGTTGAACAAGGCATGGGTGTAGAACAGGCGGGGATTTTAGTGAGTGGCTTTTTTCTCTGTTTACTTTTAGGCCGTATTTTTTTTAGTCTTTACACTCCTGCGTGGTCTGCTCTGCGCTTTATTTCTGCGATGTTGCTAGCAGCCATTGGCGTCTTACTTTTAGGACTATTCTGGCATTATTACCTGTTGATTGGGTTAGGATTTATTCTCAGTCCTCTTTATGCCTACTTTATGATCTATGCTGGTCAAAGGTTTAAAAAGGACATTGCGCAAGTGACAGCACTTTGTATTTGTATTTCGGGAGTGTTACTTGTGACCATGAATGGTCTTGTGGGGTGGGTGAGTGATGCTTGGGGAATTCGCCCTGCTATGTTTCTGGCCCTAGGGTTTATTACCCTAAGCATGGGCTTTCTTCTTTTGCTGTGGAGACAGGAGTTGCCACAATAACACCATAGAATCTCTATCTAGAAATACTTTATGTCCTAAAATGCTTCGTGGTAGGTAGACCACCCCTCGACTATTTTCCTTTCTCCCCGGGGCACGCCCTCCATGGCTCAAGCTGCAACGGGCTAAAGCCCGTGACCATCCATGGTGCAGAGGCCTCCGGGGGAAAGAAAATAGTCGAGGGGTGAAATGCTCTTACGAAGACTCCAGTTATATTTAACTGGTGATTTTTTCTTTCGGCCTACTTAGATTTATAGTTAAACAACCAATGCTGCGGGCTCCTTATGTGGAATCAGCTATTACACCGCCCTTATTTTGTAGCCTTTGTCGTGATATTCCTTGGGGCCTTAGTGGTCTGGGTGACTCAGCCTAAGCGTGATGATTGCGATCGCTTCGAAGAGCAATTTCGCCAGCGTTTTCAAAATGAGCTCTATGGTCAGAAATTGGGTAACACCCTGTTGCCAGCTCTCGGTGTCGGGGCCATGAAGTTTTGTCGCGAGCATAATAACGCAGGAGCCTGTTTGCGCCTTGTGGAGATCGCGCGGGCTTTGGTGAGTGAACTCTATCGCTATCCCGAGAGGTGTTTATCAAAACGTGCAGAGGATGAAATCCTCCGAGGTTTTTTTATGGAATGGTTTAAGCTGTGGATTGCGATCGCTTGGGACGATTTCACTCCCGAGGTGGGGGAGTTTTGCCATGGTCCATGTTGGTTTCAAACCGAGGATTTCGCCTTATTTTGTCAAATGAAAAAGGTTTTTATTTATCTTTACGGGGAAGAGCTTTGGAAGCAGCAAGAGCCGCTGTGGCTGAAAGATCTCTACCACGAAGCAGCCCAATGGAATGAGTCCAAAGAGTGCATAAACTGTGAGTCTCGTCTCAAAGCTATCGAAGTGATCGGGTTCAAGGAGACCCGCAAGCGTTCGCTTTTGGGTCTCAGTTGCTCGCAGTTTTAGAATCTCGATGCGCCCTGGACTGAGGCCTAGATCTAAAAAGAGTCTGTGGTCATTGTTCTGCTTTTTCCGAAATCACTAATATACGACTCAGGTTTTGTGGAGAATTAGTTAAAATACTTTAGTGTGGGAGATCTCAGTGGTTCAGTTGGTCACATTAACTTTCAAAACCCATCAGATAGAAAACATGGTAGATTTTTACACGGCTTTGGGTGCTGAATTAGTAGCCAAACCAGTGAAAGGTAGTGCGACTCATTCCTACCAGGGTAGATTAGGTGGATTAAATATAGCATTTTATCCGGAACAGGGAACTCCATCCTCTCCGGTGCCACGTTTTATTATGCATCTACAGGTCACCAGCTTAGCTGAAATCATGCAAAAAATCGAAGCTAATGGACTGGGGCACATAGTTATGAATCAGGAAGAGTTACCACATGGCAGGGTGAGCTTTCTTTTGGATCCCGATGGACATTCCATAGAGTTAGTTCAACCGTGGTTGGAGACCTAAAGTGAAATCGATTAGTAAGTTCTTTCTTTTTGTGTCTTTGTTTATTTGGATTTCAGTGGGGCTTTACTTCGGCAGCTATTGGATGAGTCATCATCATGTAGCCTATGAGCCTGATGGTCATGCTGTTCCTGTTAATCTTCAGGAGCATGTTCAAAAATTCTTTAGTAGTTCCAAGGATCAACCTTCCTGGAAAATGATCCACTGGTTGTCTGCGGACTGTAATTGTTCTAGGGATACCCTAGAATATCTTCTTCGACCACAACGGCTAGCCGAGCTTAGTCAGGTGGCAGAAGAGTATGTCGTTTGGCGGGGATCTAAGGAAGAGCTTGGATTCGATGAGAGCGTTCTTGATCAACGATTTAATCTAAAAATCATAAAAGCCGCGCAGTTTCCTACGATTGCTGTTCCTACTCTTATGATTATCGATGATCAGGGACGAACTCGCTATGTCGGAGGATATAAAACCAGATCCCAATCCCTGGAGTATCTGGATGTGAATATCTTGAGAAGTTTGCAGTATGGTGGAGGAGTCGCAAGCCTTCTTGTTTACGGATGTGTTACCGAAAAAAATTTTGAAAGCATATGGTCTTATGTGAGGCAGTCTAAATAAGGTTGAAAAGGAGGATTTTATGTCGGCAGAAAACAAACGCAATCTTCGTCAACAACATGATCGTAAAGTCAGTTTTTGGTTTTTGCTGGCTCTCTCTGCTCATGCTCCGGTATTTTTGTGGCAAGCTATTTCTTTGGGGCGTGATTTAGGTCTAGTGGTCTTTTTTTATTTTTTGATGCTTACTCCATTGTGGTTGATGTATTCGCGATCTTGGCTTTGCCATTGGTTACCCTCACTAACGGCCTTTGCGGGGATTAGCTTTTCGGCTCTCCTTATCCACCTCGGGCAGGGGATGATTGAAATGCATTTTCACATTTTTGTGATGCTTGCTGCCTTAATTGCCTACGCAAGGCGTATGCCCATTTTAGTAGCAGCAGGGACGGCGGCGGTTCATCATTTGCTGTTTTTCTTTTTTCTGCCGAAAAGCGTGTTTAATTATGACGCTAGTTTTGGGATCGTATTGATTCACGCGGTTTTTGTAATCTTGGAAACAATCCCTGCTTTATTTGTGGCCAATGAGTTTCGTAAGCAAATTGATCTACAAGATCGTGTTGTTAAGCAAGTGAGTGCAGTCACGCGTGAGATCGATCAAGATATTCAATCGATTGATCAAGTCAGTCAGCGCTATTCCTCTCTAAGTCAACATCTGGCTGCTAGTCTTGAGCAAAGCTCTGCCGCATTGGAGGAGCTATTAGTTACCGAGGGACGTACCAAAGAAACTGTGGAGCTTGCCGCTCGTAGCGCTGAACAATCCTTAAAACTATTAGAGCACAGCGTGCGAGAGGGAGAGCGCATTTTGGAGTCCATGAAGCAATTGGTATCCAAGAGTGATCGAATTTCTCAAATTACCAGTGTTTTGGATGACATTGCCTTTCAAACAAATTTACTGGCCCTCAATGCAGCAGTAGAAGCAGCGCGTGCTGGAGAACAAGGACGAGGATTCGCGGTCGTGGCCGATGCAGTGAGAACCTTAGCCCAAAAATCGCAACAGTCAGCCAAAGAAATCGAACAGTTGATCGGTCAAAGTGTCCATGAAATTGGCAGCTCTTCAAAAATGAGTGAAGCTCTCGTGGATGAGCTTAGAAAAGTACAAGATTTTTTCAGTAAGTTAAAAACGCAGATGGATGAGTTGCAAGTGAGTTTTAATGAGCAAGCCCGAGGCTTTTCTGAGATTTCTACAAGTGTTCAAAGTATTGACCGTGAATCGCAGGAGGCCTGGACGAAAACTGAGGAGCTCACTCAAGTGTCCAAAGCCTTAAGGCAGCGGTATGAAGTTCTCGATCAATCAGTGGCAGAATTAGCGAGAAAAACGGCCTAACCCCTCATGGAGTTCATCAGAGTGAGTATTCGTGAGGTGGCACCTAGTCGTCTTTGAATGTGTTGCAGGAGAAGTTCCTTGCTCCTATGGTGAGGGGCTGGGTTTTCGTAGAGTTGCGCTAGTTGAGCTAGCCAATTGAGAAAATCGTGAGCGTTTGTAATGCACGTGACCGCATTGATCCCTGTCGCCAGTTCAATCTGCAGAAACTCCACGGCCTCTCGATTATTCGTATGATAGGGCCCTACACTCACCGGCACTCCGGCACAAAGGGGTTCCATCACACTGTGCACCTTGCTACGAAATGAACCTCCGACAAAAGCAAAATGTCCCTCCAGATAAAGGCGAGCTAGGTAACCCACTTGATCCACGATATATGCAATGCCAGGACTTTCTACTTCAAGGCTCTCGAGCTGCTGATGCGTGGGATATCCTTCTTTTAGAGTCGCTGTTACTTCAAGGGGGTTAGATAAGCTTTTATTTTTCAGTAAAGCAGAAAGACGTACGAGCTTAAAGCCTCGAGATTTAAAAAACTCCTCCCAGGGCTTGATGTATTTATCCTCAGGCTCGTGGGGAACTATGACCCACTCTTTGATTAACCCAAGGGATTTGTGCCCGGATGAGCTTGATGGGTAAGAAGCACTTGCTAGCCCTGCTTTTAACCCCGCAAGAAGGACGCTCGTATCCTCGGGCCACAAACTGGCTAAGATCCCACGGAGGCCTTGTGCTTGAGGTAACAATGTGGGCTGTGGCTTATCATAAAATCGCCACCAGGCTTGGTCGTAACGGGGATCTCCGGTAACACTTATTCGATGCGAATCCGTAAGCTGAGCGAGAGCCTCGGCGTCTTCGTCACTTACAACAGCTATTTCGGCGAACAGCGAATAATGGATTTTTTTGTAGTAACGGGGCAAGGCACTAACTTGGTCAGAGGCCTCGCTAACAGTGGCTGCAAACAACAGGCTTGGAATCCCCAAGGCCGAGGCGGCGTGCAGCAGTCCTAGCCATGCGTCAGTTCGGGCTATGGCGATAGCTTGCGGACGGTAGCGTTTTAAAAACCAATACTGCAATAAAAAAAAATCGAAGGGTAGGGGAGTGGTAAAAATCTGCTGATCGAGATCTTGACGGAACAAGTTCTCAAAAGAGGGGGAGCTGTAGGTCACGATGATGGGAGAGTTTGGGTATTTAGCGCGCCAGGCCCGGATGAGGGGTTTGGCATATTCAATCTCGCCGCTGGCAGCGTGAATGAGGAGGGGACGACTTATATCGACGTCCTTTTCGCTATTCCCTTCTTTATTCAGTAACAAAACTGAAGAGCGAGGCCAAGACCTGAGCCATTTCAGCCGTAAAGAATCTCGAAATCGTTTTGGCCATACAGGCCAAAACACATGAGCCAAAAGAAATGTCGTGGGATAAAGTAAAAAATGATAGGTACAGAGAAAAAGCCATTTGACCATGGAAGCAAAGAGTAAATTGGTAGGGGCTGAGGGACTTGAACCCCCGATCCGCCGGTTATGAGCCGGCTGCTTTAACCAACTAAGCTAGGCCCCCGTGGGGTAAAATACTCCCTAAAGCCTGTCTCTATTACACATCTCGGACCCACCGA
>CAZZMS010000112.1:0-16735 GCA_964655485.1 uncultured Pseudobdellovibrionaceae bacterium
GCTAAACACTGCGTGTAAAGTCTTTTATCCATTGACCCTTTTCTGGGGAGCTCGTTGGAATGTTAGAGGAGTCCATATTTTAAACAAGGATGTGGACAAAAAGTAACACACAAGGAGGTTACATGAGACTCTCTTTTTCAGGGTTCTTGAAGGGACTGCTTGCGATCGGAGGATTGGGAGCGATCTTGTGGTCTTGTGCACCCACGACTCACTCAGGGACTGCGTCAAATAAGATATTCATTAGCCCATGGGAGCTTTTTTCTTTCCGTTTTTCTGAGAATGAGGCCGCTTACATAGAAGTTTTGGACAGTAAAACTCTTCAGCCTATTCCAGGAGCAAGGGTTTTAATTGGTCATGCAGTAGGCCAGCCCTTTGCTGACAATTGGTTGATCACAAATTTACAGGGTCAGGTTACTCAGCCCGCCCAGTGGCAGACAGAGCTTCCTGTAACGGTACAGGCCTCTGGTTACCTCACCACCACGTACTCCGCCATTTCCCCGCGGGTGGGGGGGATTCGGCTGTTACTATCTGCCGCCCGCCCTCAAAAGCCACAGTACGAATTACAAGGAACTGTCGGGGGCTTTTCTGTAAAAAATGGAGATGGAGCCATTGATTTCTCTTTAACTCTGCCGCTGGTGCCCAAGGAATCCTTGTTTGAATTTAGCTTAAGCTCTTTTCTATCTCCTTACTTGGATACAGTGAGTGTTTTGGGTCAAGAAATGAGTGTGCCCTCCAATGTAGCATTTCCTGATCAAAGAGAGAGTTACTTCTTTTCTTTTCGTTTGAATAAGCCCAACTACCGCATGGCCTTCTTCGAGCCAGGGGTTTATTCTTTAGTGACTATCAATGGTCAGTTCCCGGTAAAACCCGTATTTGACGCTTTCCGCAAGGGGGGAGACTTCGCGGATGTCATTAACCACTTCGATATGCGGGGTTTGAGTTTTGATCAGGTGGGTGTCCAAGGGCCTCGCTCACAAAAAGATCTGCGTGTTGGGCAAGTGAGCATGGGTGCACAAAGCATGGTGCGAGCCCCCCGTTTTGCTCAGGACGAAGTATTTTTGCTAGCCAGCGTCGGTCAGAGGCCTGAGGGAGTTTTTCCGATAGATGTACGTCGCTTGGGCTCTGGGGCCACAGACCGCTTGAAGGTGCTTAAAAATGATGATCAGGTTGTAGGTCTATTGCGTAAAAGCAACGAGCTTTCTGGTGCGGTGGAAAGTGAGAGAATGTCTGTGGTAGTGGGCAGTCTAAGTGAAGCTCAAAATGGCTCCTTATCGCCTTTACCGCTCATGGGAGCTCTGCGTTGGGAACAGGGGCAGGTGGTACTCCCCAATTACGCTTTGCCGGCAGGTTACTACGCTGTAGGAGCCTTATGGAAATTGCAAGCTGTGACCCAAATTCGCGATCAAAGGACGCGTGAGTTAATCCGGGAGGAAAAAAACACTCTCATGCAAATTTACGCTCCCGACTGGCCGCAGCGCTTAACTCCGCCTCAAGTCCCGGGGCAAACTTGGCCTGCGGGTTTGAAGCGTTGGTCTGTGACCCTATTCGCTGCTCGTCGCCCCACTCAGATGCGTCCCTTACAACAACTGGACTTCTCCACGGTTACTCATATCAGTCATAATAATGTAGATTTCCAATAAAATGAGTCGGTGAGGGAGAGGCTAATTTCGTGTTAGCCTCCCCGTGGCTAAAAGAAAGGGCTTGTTACTTGCGATCACGATTTTGGGCGCAGCGGATTATCGGTCTTTCCATGATGGCCATGGTCGGCTCCTGTGCCCACTGGGGTGAAACTCCTCTTTCGCGAGCGGAAAAAAGCCTTAAGCAAAACACCTATCAGCGTATTTTTGTGGCTCCCTACGATAAAGTATGGAGGGCCTGCACTTTGAGTCTTCCCTATCCCTTAGCGATGAGTAACAGTGAAGAGGGGCTCCTAGAAACCGAATGGATGGATTCCGTTGATGGTTTCCAGCCTTTTCATCGTAAAGATAAGGATCTAGAAACTCAATTTCGTATCCGAGTTTTGATGGCCCAAGGAAAAAGTCAAGGCAAGCCTTCCGTGCGGGTGACCATCGTTAAAGAAGTGCGTTACCGACCAAACTTTTTTAACTCCTCTCGTCCGGCTGTCTCCGACGGAATCGAAGAAGAAGTGATTTTTTATCGTATGGCCCGAGAATTGGCTATTGAGAAGGCTATTCAAAAAATGTCGAAAGCTCAATAGCTCGGCATAAACCTCTTTTCCGATTACTTATTTGTTTCGGAGTTTATCTTCGAAAGGACCAAAGCCTCATAGCTAGACCAGGAAGGCGCTGCCCAAGGGTTGTTTTTCTGAGTCTTTATCTTTAGACTTAAAGGAAGTTTCTTAAGATTGATGTTACCCTTAACGAGAAAGTGATGTTTATGAGCCAGTTTTTAAAGCGATATCCGCGCAGTCATTATTGTGGTGAACTGAATGCACAACATATCGATCAGACAATCAATATCATGGGTTGGGTGGATCGAGTGCGTGATCATGGTGGAGTGTTATTTATCGATCTACGAGATCGTAGCGGGATCTGTCAGGTGGTTTTAGATACCAACCAACCGGATTGGGCCTGGGCAAAAAAAATCCGTAGTGAGTTCGTGTTGGGTGTGCACGGAGTGGTCAAGCGACGACCTCAGGGCATGGAAAACAAAAAGATGGCTACCGGTGACATTGAGGTGCATGCTCAAGTGGGACATATTTTTAGCGAAGCCCAAGTGTTACCCTTCGTTTTGGAAGACGATAATGTTAATGAGAACACACGCCTGAAGTATCGTTACTTGGATCTGCGTCGTCCTTTAATGCAAAAAAATTTAAAGCTTCGTCATGATGTAACCCAGTTTGTGCGCCAATTTTTTACTCGCCATGGCTTTTACGAGGTGGAAACACCTATTTTGTATAAAAGCACTCCAGAAGGAGCGCGCGATTATTTGGTGCCTTCTCGTGTCCACCCCGGGCAGTTTTATGCTTTGCCACAAAGTCCTCAGACCCTAAAGCAGATTTTGATGATTTCAGGGTTTGATCGTTACTTTCAAATTGCCCGTTGTTTTCGCGACGAGGATTTACGAGCCGATCGTCAGCCGGAGTTTACTCAGATCGACATCGAAATGTCTTTCGTAGATCAAGATGATGTTTTATCCACTAATGAGAAGTTACTGCGTGAGCTTTGGAAAGAGTTTCGTGGAGTCGATATTGGCCCTGTACCGCGATATAGTTACCAATACGTGATGGACACCTATGGATCGGATAAGCCTGATCTGCGCTTGGATTTAAAAATTTGTGATTTGGTCTCTGCTGTAAAAGACACTTCTTTTGCTGTGTTCAAAGAGACTCTCGCTAAAGGACAGGTGGTAAGGTCTTTACGTGTTCCGGGCGGAGCCAGTCAGTCTCGTTCCTTTTTTGATAAGCTCACCGATTTGGCCAAAACTTGGGGAGCCAAGGGATTGGTGTGGCTCAAGTGGGAAGAGCCGGAAAAGTTTCAAACTCCGGTGCAAAAGTTTTTTACTGTCCCTGAGTTGCAAAAGATAGCGCAAGCTAGTGAAGCCAGGGTGGGTGATGCCGTGGTCATAGTAGCCGATGAGTGGGCCAAGGCCTGTCATGTGCTGGGGATGATGCGGTTACATTTGGGGCAGACCTTAAATCTTATTCACAGCGAACAGGATCGCTTTTGTTGGGTTTTGGATTTTCCTTTGTTTGAATACTCGGCGGAGGAGAAAAAGTGGAATGCTTGCCATCATCCCTTTACCTCACCGCAAGATGAATATGTTTCTGTGTTACTAAACAAAGAGTATGACAAACTGGGAATGTGTAAAGCCAAGGCTTACGATCTTGTGTGCAATGGTTACGAAATTGGTGGTGGTTCCATTCGTATTTATCGTTCGGATTTACAACAGGCTATGTTTGAAGCCCTGGGGCTCAGTCCGGAGGAAATTGAAAGAAAATTTGGATTTTTCGTTGAGGCTTTACGCTATGGCACACCCCCACATGGGGGCATGGCTTGGGGTATGGATCGCTTGATTATGATCCTTACGAACAGTCAGGCCATTCGGGAAGTGATTGCATTCCCCAAAACCACTAAGGCCCAGGATCTGATGGCAGAATGTCCCTCACCAGTTCCGGTGGAGGCTCTGATTGAGGTAGGTATACAGCTCACTCCCTCAGCGCAGAAGCACTTGCGTGGGGAAAGTTAAACAGTCGTCTTGAAAAAATCCTGTTTTCATTCGTCGATATCGACGACTTAAGATGTATAAAAACGGGTTACTCCATCTCGGTGCGTAGCTTCACGGCCACATCAAAAGAGTAACGATCTTGCCCACTGACACCAAAGGGGAAGCGAGTGCCACCTTCGAAGCTTAGAGCACTACTGGAGCTCAAGCGAGTCTCCCATCCGCCCATGGCATTGAGTTGGATGGAAGCTTCGTTCAAGCTAGTTTGAGTGTTACTAGCGATCAAGTGTCTTACCGAAAAGCCCCCACCATACAGCCATTGTCCTGAACGTGAGGCCTTATTCTTTTTTACCATTTGTAAATTGAGTTCACGTAAAGAGGTTTCCTGAGATTGCACGTTACTATTGTTAAAAAAGTAACGAAAGTTCAAGCGTCCTTCGCTATCCGTAGTGCCAAAATCATTGATCAATCCTACCTCAAAGCCTTGCAAGGCGGCTGAGTTTAAGCCCTTGCCACTAACTTGATTGTAGGAACTAACCAGTCCCAAACTCATGCTTTTTTGGGCTAAGGAATCATTCTGATTCAGTTTACCAAGACGAGCTTTTTTGAAGCTTAGCTCGCGGATCAGGTCCTCATAACTTTTTTCTTCGTAGTCTTGCGAAAAGGCGGGTAGGTGAATCAAGGTCAAGGCCACAGCAATCAAGGATAATCTTGTCATGTCTTTATTTTAGACCGCCCCAAGAGGAGGGGATAAGTTCAGTTTTATATATGTCCTGAACGCCTGCCCTTAGCCTAGGTATGAGAGCTTATGATCCTCTTTTCATAACAGGATTTGATACACTAGGAATGATGAAAAAAGAGAAGGTGTATTGTGCTTTTTGCTCCCATCCGCATTGGGTGTATCATCCTCAACATATCTCGATCAAACATATTTTTTACAGCGTGTTACTTGCGGTGTTTTTTATGTTGGCTTTTAGTGATGGAGCTTTCTATTGGAAGTGGATTCTTCTGTCCCCTGTTTTCTTGTTGTTTGCTGAGTTGTTTGTACATCTGCGGTGGCGTATGAGTCTGATTTGTCATGAATGTGGATTTGACCCCTTAATATATAAAACTCATCCAGCAAAAGCTGCCGAAAAAGTGCGTGTTACCCTCGAACGTCGATCGAAAGACCCTCGGGCCTACCTCAAGCCTCCTTTAAAAATACCCGTAAAAGTGATCACTCCGGAAGGAAAGACTGAGATTATTAAAAACGGTGATCCGCGATTAACTTCGGTTTTACGCGCGCTCTACCTTCACCCGCCGCAAAATCCACAACCCACCAAGCAAGAGCGGGAGCAAACTCAGCATCCCGAGCCGGTGGGAGGACGTGCCGTAAGTCATCCCGGCTAAGACCAAGGGACCAGTAATAGAAGCCATTCGTCCCACCATATTAAACAAGCCAAATCCATATCCCGATTCTTTTTCTTGAAGAATCCTCGCAAACAAAGAGCGCGACAGCGACTGGACTCCCCCCTGAGCCACAGCAATCAAACTCGCTAAAGTCCAAAAATGCCAGGGACGGGTAAGGAAGTAGGACCAAACAATAATGATCACATAAATGAGTAACAGTCCTATTAAGATCCGCTTTGCTGACCAATATTTTGTGAGGTAACCCATGATGGCTGTGGCAGGGAAACCAAGAAATTGAACCAATAATAAAGCTTTCATTAAATCTTTCGCTTCAAGTCCCAAAGCAGTAGCGTAGTCAGTGGCCATGTTGATAATGGTGTAAACCACGTCAATGTAAAGCCAGTAGGCGAGGAGGAAATAGGCAGCGGATTTATTTTGGAGCAGATGCTTGGTATCATGAACTAAGCTTTGAACATAGAACCTTATTCCTAAAGGGTTACCCTGCGTCTGAGCGGCATGGCCTCCTCCATCCGGCTTAGGAGTCGCTACATTCTTGAGTTCTGGCACCGAACGCTCTTTGATCCAAAAAATGAGCGGCAGGGACCACAAGGCCCACCACACAATCACCGAGGCGAATGCCCATTTCACGGCGTCCACGGGATCATCCACTCCCCAGGCCGCGTGGGATTGAATAAAGAGAACTTGTCCTAAAAACAGCAAACCTCCACCTAAATATCCAGCGGCGTAACCTGTAGCTGATAAGCGATGTTCTTCCGAGCGATAAGTCACATATTTTAATAAAGCATCGTACAAACTCATGGATAGGTTAAAGCCAACAAGGCTAAGCCCATAGCTCCATAAAGCCATTTGCCAATGACCCTTCTTGGCGAGAATAAGCCCAAGAATCCCACACCACGACAGCCCCGAGAAAAACAACACTCCCTTCTTATTCCAAGGTTTATGATCGGTAAGCCACCCGATGATGGGATTTGTTACCGCTAAAAAAACACTTGTTATAGACAAGCTCAGCCCAAGCCAACTCGTGCTCTCTGTCGAGTTCAAGGGATAGGCATAGTAGCTTTTGAATAAAATAGGGAAAAAGCCTGCCATCACCGAAGTGGCATAGGCTGAGTTACCCCAATCCACAAGAATCCATGCCCATTGGGCGCGATTCCACCTGAGGGATGAAGTGATAGAAGAAAACATATCTTCATCACTAGCTGGTTTTAGTCCAGACGCAAAGGAGAATATCTGGACGCTCAGAGATTCTTTTTTGCTCAGGAGGGTCCCCTTAGCTATTCTATGGAGGATGCCTTTTCAGCGTTACTTCATTCGCTCACCACAGGACAGGTGGGAGCTTTATAGTTCTTTGTTTGATGCGCAACAAGATCTGTGGGTGGTATCACATTTACGGGCCAAAGAAAGCCTCAGGCATCTCGTCTTACAACAGAAAAACTCCTTTGCTGATCATGCCCATCGTCGCATGCAGGAATGGATAAAGGACCTCTTTGAAATCATTTACTCTGAGGAGCTGCGCTGGGTGGATGGAGAGTTTTTGCGGTTATGGCTTCATCATTTGAGTGGCTCGTCCGCTGTAGAATTAAGTCCGCAAGATGAGGAGCTAAGAAAACAGTTAGGTCCATTCATTGCGCATTGGGGAGCTGATACTTTGATGCGGTGGATGACTTTTTTAGGTCCATTATCCCTCGAGGCACGCGGTGATCAGGGGCGTTCTCTCAGCGAGTTTCTCAGTAGCCGACCGGAATCAGAAAGGCGTTGGGGTGAGGTCTACCGCCTCAGTTTAAGCCTCGCTCGGTGGATTTATACTCAAAAAAAGTGGGTCTTGTCTGCGTGGTTTCCTCACCTTCTTGCGGAGTGGCTCCGTTCCCATGAGTTTAAACTCCCCTTCCGGCGAGTGTTTTTTGATCTAGGATTAAGTTTGCGACATAGCGAAGCGGAATGGATTAAAGAACTGTCGCGTTGTGATAGCGAAGTGATCGTCCTTGAACCGGAGTTACGTTTGCCTAGTCCATGGAATCAAGCGGGTTATAAGCGTGCCTACGATATTTTTAGCTCTCTGGGACAAGCCAAGCCATGGGCTCCCTCGGGTAACCATGGGGCCCCCCAGCAGAATGAGTCGCTAAGTTGGGAGGAATTGGGCCAAAATACGGCTACTTATGATTTTGTGACCCAAACGAGTGCTTTGCAGGATATGGCCAAGCTTTCCTCTCACATCCTAGAACGCGAACCGGCTGCGCGTATCATCTGGTTATTTCCCGATGTGGAGTCTGTGTTACCTTACTTGGTACACCTGAGGCAAGATCATGAGATTCCCCTGCGTTTACGAAATTATCATCGGATTTCAGAGCTTGCGATAGTTCAGAGATTTATCCGTCGGCTACGTTTTTTTGAGAACTCATTCACCTGGATGGATATTGAGAGGCAGCTGGGTGATACCCAAGCCAAATATAACTACTTTTATTTACAACATGATTATGAGCTTAAACCCTCTCATTTCCAATCCTTGGAACAAGAAAGGCAAGCCAAGTCTCACCTCAGATTCTCCTGGGATGAGTTTGTAGATTGGTTATTTTCACAAATCGATCATCCTAGCCTTTTTCTGCCCGTACAACGTCTGATGACTTCGTGGTCAGAAAAAGTGGATCTGAGGGAACGTTGGCCCCTATCCTCTTGGTTAAGGTTGATGGAGCGAGTGAGTTACCAGTCCGCCTACGAGTCGATGCGGCTTGAAGAGTTTGAAAAGATGGACGACAGCAAGATTGAGGTGCTGTCCTACGAGGAGTGGAGCTTTGAGGCCGCAGATTATATCTTTTGCTTTGGTGCGAATTTAGAGGAGCTCAGATCATCCGGTGCAGCGGTGAATATTCCTGTGCAGGATCTTGATGCGATTCACTGTGAGCTTGGATATTTTGTTGATCACCCGTTTTACTCTGAGCGGGAGTTTCAATTCTATCTGGCTCTGCAATATGCAAGGGGAAAGAAAATACTGATCCGTAGTCATTATTTGCAAGATCAACGAGCCACCACTCCCCACCCTCTACACCTCATTCTCCGCGAGTTACGGCAGGATTCGCAAAGCGAGATAAAGGCCTTGCAAGAGGAGATCAATGGACAGAGCTCAGCTCACGAAAAATCTTTCATCGCAGAATTGATCAAAAATCCTTCGGTTACCGCGGAAGAGCCCACGGCCCCATGGGATCCACAAAGGGCTTGGGTGACATGGCCTATGCGCATGAATGCAAGCCAGCTGGAGACTTTTTTATACTGCGGCTTTCGCTATTGGGCAGAAAGATCCTTATCCTTGAAGCCTTTCCTAGCTCGCCCTTTCGAGGTGGAGTCCGCGGTTGAGGGGACCATTTTTCATAAGTTGTTTGAGAATATCCTTAAGAACTTGGGTGAGGAGAAAATGGGACGCACCCCCATGAAAACGGAGGAGATGGGGAATCTTATCCAAAAACTTCTCGTATCGTACGAGGCAGACCTTCCTCAGCACCAAAAAGAGATTTTGCAACGCTCTTTACTGGATGTCGGATTAAGATTTTTGGATCAGCACCGTGATTGGTTTCGTCGTTACCCACAAGTGGAAACAGCCCTGTTAGAGGAGCCTGTTGAGCTTTATCTTGATATGCGCGCAAGGCAGGTTAGGGTAGAAAAACCCGAGCATCATTATTATCTTCACGTGCGCGGGCAGATCGATCGAGTGGATGTTGTGCCTTTACCAACTTTGGGGACTAGCGAATCCGCTTATGCTTTCGTGGTCGTCGATTACAAGCGTTCGACGGCCACTAAGCACGGTTGGAAACAGTGGCCACAGCAGGCTTATTACCAACTTTTTTTGTATGCTCTGGCCTTGGAACAGTCGGAAAAATTATCCCATCTCTATGGTAACAAAAAGTGGTTTTGGATGGGTGCTCATTTTTATAACTACAAAAAACTAGAATATGAAAAAGGATTTTTGTTAGGGGAACTCGCCGGGGTTTATCAGGACCAAGCAAGACCTTCCAGGGCCTTAGTTTACTATGATTCTGAGGAGTGGAGGGAGTATCGAGAGAATCTTGAAAAAAGCTTATTTGATCAGCTCGAGCGAGCCCTTCAAAGTCCTTCTTATGAGCGACTTCGTTGGGATCAACGCAAACAAGATTGCACTAAGTGTTCATGGAGCTGGGCATGTCGTCAGGAACAAATCAGTCTATTTCCTACATCCTAAAAGATAAGGCCTCCCATGGCTGGGTCATGGTGCAAGCTGGGGCGGGAGCTGGAAAAACCACTGAACTTGTCAGAAGAGTTTTGTCTTTCGGCTATTTTCACTTTCAAGAGTATCGGCGCTGGCCGCGCCTTGTGGTAACGACTTTTACTGTGAAAGCCACGGCAGAAGTTCGCGAGCGTTTGATTCAATCGAGCCTCAAAGAGTGGAAAAACGCTAGATTGAGTGAGGAGATGTTTTCCGCCTTATTGCAGTGGATTTTGAGTGATGCCTTATGGATCACTACCTTGGATGGTTTATTTTTACGAGTCGTTAGGTCTTGGGCTGGTTTACAAGGAATTCCTGACGATTTTGAGATCACAACGGAAGAGGGAGAAATTTATTCGAGATTTTTGAAAAGCGTTTATTTTGAGTCGGACTCTCTTCGGTTTCTTGTGGAATCCTTGATCGATAACTATGGCTTTTCTTCTGTGTTACCCTTCTTACAAAGCAGTTTGAGAGCCTACGCCACGAGGGGTGAGTGGAGGAGTCGCGATGAAAAGTTTGAAAAACAGTGGCATCTTGAGCGGCTTTTGCAGCTTGCATCACAATTGAGACAGTCAGTGGAAGAGCTCACTTTGCAGCTTGATAAAAAAAACAAAGACAAAATGCAAAAATGGAACACTCTATTGGATACCTTACCGTCAGTATCAAGCTCCTTAGAAGATTGGGTCATCTGGTTAGAGCAAGTGAAGGCCAGTAAGTTTCGCGCCTCAAGCCCTTTGGGCAAAGATCCCTCTGATCATTTAAAAATTTTGTGGTGGCATATCAAACAGATCTACGATGACTTAAAAAAGTTTATCGAGGCTTTGCCTGAGGAATCGTTATGGCAACAAGCGATCCAGATGCAAACCCAGTGGAGTGAGCAACTCCCGCACCTTTTTGCTGAGTGGATTCAGTTTTTAAAAAGGGAAAAAAAGATTCCTCTCTCCTTCATCGAGTCCATGGCTTATTGGATTTTGTCGGTAAATGACGGGAGCAAAGCTTCTGAAGAGAACGTGTTTGAGTCTTCTCTAGCGCATTCTATAGTCACTCTATTTTCTCAAGAGTGGGACTACTGGTATTTTGATGAGTATCAAGACACCTCGCCTTCTCAAGATCAACTGTTGACCTTATTGATGGGTAACAAGCCGGGCTTTTTCGTCGGCGATCCACAACAAAGTATCTACGGATTTCGTGGTTCCAAGCATGAGATTTTTTTTGAACGCTGGCGCCAAGTGCAAGAAAGGGGAGGGGAGCTTATCAAGCTTGACGTAAATCGTAGAAGTCGACCCGGGCTGATTCAAAGGATTAATCAGGCTACAAGCTTGCTCAATCGAGTGAGTTCATCCGCGGATTTTTTTCCCATGCGGTCAGCGGAAGAGCCGGAGGCATTATCCAATCCAGCGATAGAAAAAAGGAGCGATGGCTGGATGGAGGTGCGTCAGTATGTCTATCAAAAAATCCGAGGGCTTCGTATACAAGACGTAAAAAAACTGTGGCTTAAGCAAATGCTGAGTTGTGAGCTACCCCGGTTTACTATGAAAGATAACTCCTTTCACTGGGGACGGCTTACAATTTTAAGTCACTACAATGCGGAATTGGAAATCATAGCTCAAGTTTTACGCGAGATGTGTATTCCCTTCGTTCTAGAATCTGGTGGTGATTTTTATGCGCGAGAAGAGATCGCTTACGCTGGTCAATTGATGCGTTTTATGTTGAATCCCGAGGATGATGAAAATCTCTTCGAATTACTGTGTCACCCGGTGTGGGGATTGAACCCCAAGAGTTTGGAAGGATGGAAAAAGGCGAAAAGCCATGAGCAGAGTCTCTGGCAATATGTTCAGGCGCAATCGGTGCTGTCCGAGGAAAGATTGCAGTGGCTGAAAGCTTTCATTGGTTTGGACCTGGATCCTTTTTTTTGGAAGTGGTTTGAGTTTTTGCAGGGTTCAGGGATTTTTGAATATTATAAGAGCACGGATTTCAGTGGGGTAGCTGAGGCGAACCTATGGCGGCTTGTACAGCAAACTTTTGAACGTCAACTGCAACCGGGTTTTTCATGGCCTGATTATTACACGTATCTGTTGCGTCAGAGGGTGCTGGGATCGGGAGTAAAGGAAAGTGTTCCTGAGCCAAAGGAACATCAAGTGGTGCGTCTAATGACCGTGCACGCCTCTAAAGGTTTGGAGTTCGATTATGTGTTGTATCCCTACCTGAGTAAGACCATGGCTCAGGATCTCGATATTTTTTACGCGGAAGAGGAGGGGTATTTTACATTGAAAATCCCTGAGTCGAGTTTTTGTCCGCGGGTCAAAGAGCTTAGACGGAGTGATACGCAAGCGAGTTGGCAGGAACAAAAGCGCTGGTTTTATGTAGCGATTACTCGTGCTAAACGTGGCCTGTTGATCCCTTATTTAAGAGAGGAGCGTAGCGAAAACGAGGAACAAAACCCGTCAGAATCTAAGGAAAATCAAAAAGAGCATCTTCTTGAGGTCTTAGAGGATTTAGTGGATGAGACTGTTACCTTAGATGTGACCTTGGGAAATGAGTCTGTGGGCACGACCATGACGTCAGATATTTTAAAAAGACCTTGGTTACCAGAGTGGTCTCTAATCCCAGGGAAGGCATCCAAGATGTTAAATGATAAAAATCCTGAGGAGAAAAGTCTGTCGCTTGAACCCTTGTCATTGGACAAGTGGGTGGCTCAATTCCAAGGAGTCCGTTTGCACCGGCATCTGGAGCTTGCGGTAACTAAAGCTAAATATGGTTTGGCGGCAAAGCATTCCCTGCCTCCATGGTTATCATGGCTTGCAGAAAAATATCCTCAACTGGTACACTCTTTCCAAGAAGCATTTCCCGAGTGGGCTTACACGATTCGCGAAGAGGCCTCCGGGGAAATTCGTCAGGGGCGTATTGACCTTTGGGGTTACTTTCCCAGTGGGGGAGCATGGATTCTGGACTACAAAACAGGTCGCCACACCCAGGAGGATGTGGCCTGGTTGCAATTAGAGACCTACGCCAGAGACCTTGTCCGCTTGGGGTATGTCGATCCTAAAATGCCTATCCAGCTTTACCTTGTGTTACTAGCCCAACAGGAGGTGCGAGAGAGATTATATCGCTGACGCTGACTAATGAGTTTAACCTGATCCAAACAGAGTTGGAGAAAACGGAATTATTCAGGGCTCAACTAATTCGCCAATTCTGGGTTGAGTAACACGGAAAGCTTAGCTGCCTCAAACAGATTACTCATCGGTGTTGTAGTTAATTCTCTGACCTCTTCCGGTTGAACAAGTAACATGCGAGCAAGCAGCTTTTCAATCTCATCACCTTTTTCCTCCGCAAGTCCTTGTGCTAAGGATTGTGCAAGATAGAGGAGGGGCTCATTTTGCACTTGTTCAGTCAGTTGTGGTTTGACTTGTTGTGCAATGGGGGCTAAGGCCGCCATCAGTTCTTCCTCTTTAATAGATTTTAGGTCCAGGCCTTGTTGTTTGAGTTGGCTGGAGAGGCTTAAGATAAGATTGTTTAACTGGGTGGTGAGTTGGACAATGCTTTTGATATAAGCAGCCTTGACTTTTTCATCTCCTAAAATCCGCTTATAGACAGCAGCCTGCCTTGAGATCCACAAATTAATGAACTTGTTTAGCTCCATGTTTTTTAAACATACCCCTGGGCAACTAGCGGAGTTATTCTCTAACTTCGTCTGATTCATGGACTCTGCATCGGCAGCCATTTGTAGTAATTCATTGGTATATTCAATAACCTCCTTAGACAGACTCGCGTGCTCCGGTGCCCAAATTTTCATGATCCCACGTCCACGCGAAAAAGATTTATTAGTAGCGACAAAGGATACCTCCTCATCCAAGGCTTGGTGTGTGGGCACAAGCTGAAACAAGGAGGCAAAGTTAAAATCCGTTGAAACGGTGTTACTTTGCAAAAATAGCTGGGATGTGAGTAGAAAGTAGCTTTTCGTAAGTGAAGTATCCTCGGTAATAAGGGGGATTTGAGTGATTTGACCATCAGCGGTAAACCAAAAAGCTAAAGGAAGATTTTTCATTTTGGCGGTCAGCAGCTGCAAAAAAGGACTTTGCTCGGGGCTTAGCTGCATCAAAAACTTCTCAAAATGGGCGTAGTTGACCCGTAAGCCCATTTGGTCATAACGAGGATGACCGAAGTCGGAAACACTTAGGAATTGAGTAGCAAGCGCTTTGTCATACTCATATCCGATCAAATCGATATCATCCAAACTGTCGCTAAGATAAATATTTTGTAAGGGCTTAGCTTCGATGAGGGTCATTTGCTTTTCGCCTTTAGCATTCTGATAGCTATGAGGGATGAAACGATTCAGATCGAAAAAGCGGGCTTGAACGCTGGGGGTATTTAAGATGTTAAGCAGAGTTTGGTAACCTTCGAAAGCTGCCTGCGCCCATTGGCCAGCCTCGGGATCGCCGGTGATGGCGCGGTAAAAAGTTTCATCCATAAACTGACGTATATTGTAGAGTGAGTACATAATGTTACCAATGTAGGAGCCCAGGGAGACGCTTTGAATGCGATTATGTTTAGCGTTGAGTAAGGCATAATTATTTTCATATTGTTTTTTGTAAAAACGCATAAGCTCTTCAGGCGTGGTGCCCTGATCCCAGCGATTACAACTAGGCTCCCAACCAGCGTGGATATCAGTGCAGTAGTGGAACTTTTTGATAGGTAACTTTTGAGTCATGATGGCTTTAAGGTCCCAGAGTGAATTGAGCTTCAGAGCTTGTTTGATTTGCTCTAAAGAAATCAATTTCCCTTCTTGAGTCTCTAAACGTCCAGTGTAACCCGCGCGAATCGCATACAGATCGTATGGTCCAGGTTTCTGATAATTCTGAGCCATGCCGTCTGGATAATCCATAATACTTGAGTAATGACGTAATTTGTTTTCACCATCAAAAAACTGAAAGTTAGCTTTATCATAGGAGCCCTTGAAGTTATGGGTGAGTCCCAAAGCGTGACCTAACTCGTGCGATAAAGTTTTAGCAAACCAATTCTTAAAGATATCGATATCTTTGTTCTTCAATAAGTCATCAGCCTCGAAACTTGGAATGGGAGATGGATACTGAGCGCAACCGCCCACTCGCTGCAACTGATGGCTGATGGTGTTTTGAAAGTGGAGGCGGCGTGCTTCTAAAGCAATCCATTGTTTCTGATTTGGGTTAAGTCCAGGGAGTAGGTCCTTTTGTAAAAGTTCTTGATGGATCCAGCTTTGCAACCAGCGGGGATCTTGAACATAGCGTTGACTGATGGCCTTACGAGTCAGTTCGTACAGCCACAAGGAGTTGTTTGGGAGGTTATTTCCTATAGCCCGCGTGGATTTGAGGTCTCTCTGATAAAAAGATTGCCATTCTTTTTGTTCCCTCAAACCCTTAGTGGCTAAGGGCATTTTCATCGATGATTGACTAGAGAAGCCTTTCAGTTTTTTCTTAAACTCCTGGTGACCAACATTCGAAAGAGTTGTACCCCCGCCAAGGGGTTCGAGGCGGATAGATTGGGTCGAGTTCTCAGCTTCCGCTAGAGCTTTTTTGAGAGCTTGCGCCTTGAGATTTTCGTATTGTTTCAAGATCTTGGCTTGCTCTTTCATGTATTGCAGGTACTGCCATACATTACCGCTATACATTAACACATTAGCGGCATGAACACGCCCATTGAAAGGATTAGCCGCAGGCTGAGCCATACCCAAAACACCCGAGTCGATAGGCTCAGGAAAATTCCAGATCACTGAAGCATTGAGGTCTCCAAGCTTCACTGAGCTATTTTCAGGTAACAGCTCAAGACGTAAGTACTGATGCCCCTTAGGTTGCTCCAAAGAAGATCCGGCAAATGCTTTTTCTAAAATATCATTCCAGTCCTTGATCACTTGCTTACTCACTTCAATGATGGCGGAGCGAATAGGCTCGGGAGTTTGATCCAATCCACCTAGGTAGTAAGTGATCGTTTTCTTGTCTTTAAAATCGTGGAGCATGGGGTAAGCTTTTTGCGAACCTATGCGGTTGGGTAAATGGTCGCTTTGCATTTGTGAAATCGTAAAGTAGCCAAAGTTCAAAGCATTTTGGGCTTGAAAGGGAATTTCTTGCAATGCAGGCTTTTGTAGCTCGTCAGCGGTGATCTTTTGGAATGAAACTCGCTCCTTAAGGATAAAGTTACTTTGCACGCGCAGAGCATTCCAATAGTCAGAGACTCGAAAGTAACTCATACATTCTGGAATGAAGGTCTGACTGGTGAGGATACTAAAATGCAAGGTTCCTTCGCTTTTGAGTTGTTGATTGATATCAGTCACCTGCTGATAGCCAGAGCTGGCGAAGCAAGCCCCAATACCAAAGCGAGACAAGGGGGAACCTGAGGCCTCGATTTGATTTCTGGTCCAATCAATAACAGCAAGATCGGCTTGTTCAAAGCGGGACGGAATCGGATCACTCAGACGTTCGCCCTTCGTGTTGTACAGGGTGTAGTATTTGGCTGGTAAAGAGAGAAGCTCCTCTTGATCGAGGGAGTTTTGGCTCTTTTTGTAACCTAAATTATAGGCACGTTTTATGACGATGCGATCTCTCTCGATGATGAAACGAACTACTTCAAGATCGCTACTAAAGCCCGGTCCAAAAAGTTGTACCGTGCTGCTCACATCTTCTAGTGTGCGGCGATAATAAAAAAGCTGATCTTTGATGTCTTGAAGAAAAATCATTTTTTGGGGGTGGAAGGTGTATAAACGGTCCTGAGATACTTGGGCCGCTTTTTGATGCTTCACAAGGCGTAGCCAAGATGTCCCGGACTTGTTTTCTACCTGAATGTTACCCGTGGCATAGCCCTTATCATCCTTTTGACTTTGCACTTCAACCGTATTGGCTAACAAAATTTTTTCCAGAACATAGACACACTGGTCTCCAC
>CAZZMS010000113.1:0-4154 GCA_964655485.1 uncultured Pseudobdellovibrionaceae bacterium
GTTTCAGCGTTTACAACGATGAAAGCGATGTGGAGCGCTTTGAAAAAGCTTTTCTACAGGCTTGTGACATTTTAGGACTCAAGACTTAAAGAGGTATGATTATGTCTAGCGATCAAAACAACCAACGAGCTCATCAAGGCCAGTCGTTTTCCCCGGCGAGCCAGTCGGGTAAGGGTCCGCAAAATGCAGAAGCCGCCAACTCATCGGGAGAGCTCTTAATCCGTGTAGCCCCCACCCCCAATCCTAATGCTCGTAAATTTATTTTGAGTCAGCCGGTGTTACTAGAGGGAAAAGCTAATTTTACCAGCTTGCAAGAGGCCAGTGAGGTGCGCCTGGCCTATGATCTTTTGGTGATTCCCGGAGTGCGTGGAGTGCATTTTTTCGAAAATGTGATCACCATCACTTTAGCCTTCGATCAAGACTTCGACGAATTGCAACCTCAGCTGATCGCGGTGATTCGCACGCGTATGCCGATTCATGATCCTGCTTTTAACAAAAAGCATAGTGAAAAATCTAAAGTCGATCGAAGCTTGTTACCGGAAGAGGTGCGAAAAATTGAAGACATTTTAGATCGCACGGTAAGGCCAGGTCTGCAAGGCGATGGGGGAGATCTTGAGGTGTTGCGCTTTGAAAACGATCAACTCTTCGTCCGTTACCAAGGGGCTTGTGGGAGTTGTCCTAGCTCCACCACCGGTACTTTGATGGCCATCGAGAGTATCCTGCGGGACGAGCTGGGTCGCCCCATTGAGGTAATACCGGAGTAAATGTGGCCACAGAGCCCTTAGAAAAGGATCCGGGAATCTGTGAATCCACAATAGCCTAGTTTAGAATTAAGTGACTAGAGCTTTTCTGCCCTGTGATGGCCTTGGTGAGAAGCTCGTTGTAGCGGCTGGGATTGTCCAAGGGAGAACCCTCAGCGATAAGGGCTTGGTAATAAAGCACTTCTAGCCAACTTGCTTTTTCATCTTCAGAGCCAAGGCTCAACAGGTGCTCACAAAGAGGATGAGTAGGGTTAAGCTCTAAAATCCGTTGAGCATTAGGTATACCCGCTTGATTCTCACCAATTTGCTGCAAGATTTTTTGCATAAACACTGAAGGCTGCCCATCCTCTGTGACCAAGCATGAGGGGCTTTGGCTTAAGCGATCGGACAGGCGAATGTCTTTGATGAGCTTGCTCATTCGAGGTTTCAAGGACTGAAACACATTTTCATAACGCTCGCGTAGCCCTTTCAGTCGCTCTTCTTTTTCTTTTTTCTCCTCATCGCTGTCTAAATCGAGTTTGTCTGTGCTGATATTCTTAAGTTCAAAGTCTTTGTACTTGGATAGTTCCTTAGTTACCCATTCATCCACGCCATCGGTCATGAGTAACACTTCAAAGCCCTTCTCCTGTAATCTTTCCAGATAAGGGCTGTTGCGGATTCGCTCCAAGGAATCCCCGGTGAGATAGTAAATATGTTTTTGGCCATTTTTCATGCGCTTAACATATTCATCCAGTGTACTCCACGAATGACCAATATTGGTTTTGTACAGTAACAAGTCGGCAAGTTTATCCTTGGAAGATAAATCCATAGGTATGCCTTCTTTTAAGGTGGGACCGAAGGCTTCAAAGAATTGTTCGTAGCGGTGGCGATCTTTTTCCAGCATCTCTTTGAGTCCGGAGAAGACCTTGTTCAAGATATTTTTCTTGATGATTTGAATGTGTCGGTCGTGTTGTAGGATTTCTCTGGAAACATTCAAAGGTAAATCTGAGCAATCCACCATTCCTTTGATAAAGCGTAAATAGGGAGGTAGCAGGTCTTTATTGTGATCCATGATGAATACGCGCTTAATATATAGGCTTAAGCCGTATTCGTAATCTTTCATATAGTAGTTCCAGGGTTTTTGCTTGGGAATGAATAAAATAGAACTAAATTCCACGTTACCTTCGGCTTTCCAATGCCACCATTTTAAGGGCTCGCCCCAATCGTGGCTTACGTGGCGATAAAACTCCGTGTACTCTTGATCACTGACTTCTGAAGGATTTTTTTGCCAGATGGCTTTTTGGCTATTGATGGTCTCTCGCTTGCCTTCTTTATCCACAAGCACAATCGGGTAGGCAATGTAATTCGAGTAACGTTTAACTAAGTCCTTGATCACCCAATCTTGCCAAAAGGGGAGGACGTTTTCTTCTTCGGGAAATTCTTTTAAGAACAAAGTAATGGTTGTACCAGGTCCTTCAGGGCGAGGCGCATGCGAAATGGCGTATTCGCCTTGTCCCTCGGATTCCCAAATAACTCCTTGTGTTTCTCCTACTTTTTGACTGTGTACCATGACTTTGGAAGCTGCCATGAAAGAGGAGTAGAAACCGACACCGAATTGTCCGATGAGGTCGGGGGAGTTTTGTGCTTGTTGCTTAAGCTCTGCGAATTTTTTTGTGCCGGAACGAGCAATGGTTCCTAAATATTCCACCATCTCGCTTTCGGTCATACCGATGCCGTTATCTTTGATTTTTAGAGTTTTTGTTTTTTCATCCGTCTGAAGTTCAATTTGATACTCGTCTTTGCTAGCAAACTCAGGCTGAGTGATAGCTAAAAAGCGACGTTTATCAATCGCATCCGAGGCGTTAGAGATCAATTCACGCAGGAAAATTTCGCGTTTGGAATATAAGGAGTGGATTACCAAATCTAAAAGTTGCTTCACTTCAGCTTGAAAGTGGTGGGTGGTTTTGGACATTGTAGGCTCCTTTGTTTTGTTCTTAAGCTCACACTATGTTACGTCAAAAATAGCGCATACGGTAAAATACACACGCAGGCGATAAACTGCCTCATACTTACACTGAGTGGTGATGCACCTTTGTCAAGTTATGATAGACTGGAAATGGTATACTGCCCCGTTTCAGAGGTGTCTTGGGAGAATCCATGAAGAATGACTATGAGCGTTGGCTGTTTGATGGGTTAGGTGAAAACGATCAAAAGCTTTGGCAAGAGTGGGCGAACAAAGTGCCTTGCGCCCAATGTCCCATGGGGTCGTTCAACAAGTGTTGTACCTACGAGCCGTGGTTACCGAACTTCCTCATAGGTGCCGCTCTTTCCGCGGGCCTTATCGATTTTTCTCAGGTTACCGTAGAGGACAGCTATGTGTGGACGCCCCTGGGACGTTTGCCGCGGATTCAAATGTTACTGTGGCAAAAGCAGAGGGGACGATTTGGTGATACCCAAGGACCTAGCTGTAGTTTTTTTGTGAAAGGCCGTTGCTCTATTTGGCCATTTAATGGCTCTAGGTGTCGAAGTTATTTTTGCAAAGGAGCAACTTCAGAGCCTTTGCGGCTTGAGGACTATGCTCATTTTTTTAACCTTCCTGATCCTCAATTGGATCAAATTTATGAGCTATGGCATATCAAAGAAGCAGAAGCCGCTTTCGCAAGCTTGGCCCACTGGGCTTTAGGGACTTCAGTCATGGAGGCTCAGGAGCAGATGTGGCTGGAGTATTTCCAACTCTCATCACCAGAAGCTTTTCACGAGTGGCAAAAAGTCTGGTACCCGCCCCATTTACACTCATGGGGTTGGCCCGATCACAAGTCCTGGTGGAGAGAGGCTCCCGAGTTTTACCGTTTTTGTTACAAAGAAATTTTACACCAGGCCTCATAGGCTAAAGGCTGTCTCAAGCTTGTAAGAAATAGGGAAAGAGGTTGCCAGCCCCAAGGGAAAATCTACAATAGAAGAATCTTCCCTTTAAGAGGATCGGGTTTGAATCATATGAATGATCATACCATGAAATTTTGCTCGATAAAAAAAGCTTTAGCCCTCCTGGTGACTTTCATGTTCTGGGGGATTTCTCCCGTGCTGGGCGCGGTGGCAGCCAGTGAAGCTCTTGGTAATGAAACTTCCATAGAGCCAGCGCTCAGCCCCTTGATGCCCAGCTTTGTGGAAGCCTTGAAATGGTCGGCTGCAGATTTGGCTCAATACGTAGGGCCTCTCAGCGGAGATCTTTCCTCTTGTCTTGAAAAGGGACCACAAGCCCCATCAAAGCCAAAGACGATAGAGAGAAAAAAAAACTCCAAGACGACTGATAAAAATTCAGTATCTGTTCCCATGTTGCATCCGGCATGGCGCGAGTGTTTTCCCGAGGCGATGTGGGAAAAAGCCACTCCCGTAGCCACCGTAAGGCAACAGTCT
>CAZZMS010000114.1:0-9179 GCA_964655485.1 uncultured Pseudobdellovibrionaceae bacterium
GGCTTTTATGATTTATGCCGATGACAAAGGCTTTCAGGAGCGTTTGCACACAAAAATCCAAGAGCTTGTACAACTGATTGGCGAACAATCCCGTCATCTCACGGAGGTGCGAGCTCCGCAAACCAGCGCGGAGGAGCTAGGCAAAGCTTGGAGAGAGCGCACCGCCCAAATCCGCGGCCGTCCTCTGCATTATCCGTTTATTGGCTCTGGTTTGGGGCGAGGAGCTCTTGTGGAGCTCATGGATGGTTCGGTGAAGCTGGATTTCATCAACGGGATTGGTATTCATATTTTTGGTCACTCCCATCCCAAAGTCATGGAAGCAGCCTTGTGGGGCGCCCTGCAAGATGTGGTGATGCAGGGTAACTTAGAGCCCAATCGCGAATATACTCTAGCTTTAGAAAAGTTACTGGAACTTGCTCGCCCCAAAAGCCGATTGCGTTACGGGTGGCTTGCGACCTGTGGAACCATGGCTAACGAGTCTGCCTTAAAAATCGCCAGACAAAAGCGAGGAGGCGCTCGCATGATCGTGGCCTTTGAAAATGCTTTTGCGGGACGCTCCACCTTGATGGCGGAGATTACCGATAATCCTGCCTATCGCGAAGGTCTTCCGGAGTATCACGAAGTTCTGCGCTTACCTTGGTATGATAAAAATAATCCTCGCTCTGCCGAGATCACTTTGGCGAAGTTCAAAGAGCACGTGGAAAAACACGGCTCCAACATTGGGGTTTTTGTGTTTGAGCCGATGTTGGGTGAGGGTGGTTATATGCCAGCTCCGCGGGAATTTTTTGTGCCCCTTCTAGAGCTTTGTCGGGAGCACAAGATTCCGGTGTGGATGGATGAAGTGCAAACCTTTTTACGCACCGGCGAGGCCTTTGCCTTTCAAACCCTAGACTTGGGTGATTACGCCGATTTGGTGACCATTGCTAAAACCGCACAATTTGGTGCGACTCTTTACACGGAGGAAATGAATCCTAAGCCAGGTTTAATTGCGGGAACCTTTTCTGGTAGCAGCAGCTCCTTGCGAGCAGGGATTAGTATTCTTGAAGAGATGCGTAGTGGGGGTTACTTTGGTCCGCAAGGGCGAATTGCCGAGATTCACCGGTATTTTACTCAGGGACTTGAAAAGCTGGGTAACAGCTCTTGCCAAGGAAAAGTCAGTGATGTGGCGGGGCTGGGTCTTATGATCGCCTTCACCCCTTTAGATGGTAGCAAAGAGAAGGTGAACGCTTTCTCGCAAAAGCTTTTTCAAAATGGCCTGATCAGTTTTACCTGTGGCAAAAATCCGGTGCGTATCCGCTTCCTGATTCCAGCTAGTGTAACCAATCAAGAGCTGGATTGGGCCTTGCAAATTATTGAGAAAACCTTGATGGAGTCGGCATGAGTTTTCGTGTTCGCCCAGCGAGGCTTGATGATTTAACGGAGTTATTTGAGCTGGCTCGCCAGTTTGACCTACTTAATTTGCCGGCGGATAAAAAACGCTTACTCACAAAGCTGCAAGTGAGCGAAGACAGTTTTCAAGGCCTGTTACCCAAAGAGCAAGCAGAGTACTTGTTTATTCTTGAGGATCTTGAAGAACAAAGAGTCATTGGTAGCAGTTTGATCATGGCCAAGCACGGCACGGAGGAAGTGCCGCACAATGCCTTCGAGGTGTATCGCCGGAACCACTTTAGCGAAGATTTGGGACTGGGGTTTATTCATCAAGTGCTTAAACTGAAAGTGGACACGGATGGTCCTACGGAAATTGGCGGATTGTTACTAGACCGTAACTATCGTTCCCGTCCTGAAAAACTAGGAAAGCTCATTTCCTTTGCTCGTTTTTTGTATATGGCCGAGTATCCTGATCGCTTTGAACCGCACGTGCTCGTGGAGTTTACACCTCCCCTGACTGAAGACGGGCGTAGCGAGTTTTGGGAAGCTATCGGAAGACGCTTTACAGGACTGCCGTATCAGGAGGCCGATCTTTTGAGCCAGACTCACAAAGAGTTTATTAGCTCCCTGTTTCCCATGGGAGAAATTTATTTGTGTCTGTTGGATACCAAGGCTAGATCTGTTTTAGGGCGAGTGGCCAAGGCCACCGAGCCTGCGGTTCATCTTCTGGAAAGTGTAGGTTTTGAATATATTCACGAGGTTGATCCTTTTGACGGAGGTCCACACTACGAATGTGAACGAGACCGCATTTCTGTCATTCAGCAATCGCGCAAGTTACCAGTGCTACCGGGTACCAGCAAGAATTGGCAAGGTCCTTATTTGGTGGCCTATGCCGAAGAAGGAAGTTTCTCCTGCATTAGCACGGTAGCGGAGTTGCGTGAGGAAGGGATTTTGTTACCTGAACGCAGTTTAGCTTTGTTGGAGGTTAGCGAAGGGACTCAGGTGCGAGTAGCCCCTTGGCGTTACCAAAGGAGGGAACATGTATAAGGGAGACTTTATCGCCGGTCGCTTTCAGCCAGTAACTCAAGCCGACGGGGAGTTTCGTGACCTAAGCCCAGCGGACTTAAAAGACGAAGTGGGGGTGTTTCCCTTTCAGCGTTCGCGTATGCTTATGGCGGTGGAGGCGGCCAAGCAGGCCTTCTTGCCTTGGGCGCGTTTAAGTCTGGATGAAAGAAAAGCCTATCTGTGGCGACTTCAAGAGGCTTTCTTGACCAAAAAAGAAGACATGGCTTTAGCTATCGCGCGCGACACGGGTAAACCACTGTGGGAGGCTTTGACCGAGGCCACAGCTTTGGCTAACAAGGTGGATATCACCTTGAATGAGTCCTTGAAACTTGTGGCGACGACCGAAGTGCCGGAGGCCCTGCCCGGAGTCGTGGGGAAAATCGCCTTCAAGCCTCGGGGAGTGATGGCGGTTATAGGTCCTTTTAATTTTCCGGCTCACTTGCCTAATGGGCACATCATTCCTGCTTTGATTATGGGTAACACCGTGGTGTTTAAACCTTCTGAGCAAACTCCCCTAGTGGGTCAGTTGTATGCGGAATGTGTTGAAATGGCAGGACTGCCCCCTGGTGTGGTCAATATTGTCCAAGGAGATGGCGAAAGTGGACGGAACTTAGTATTAGCCGAGGATGTAGATGGTGTGTTGTTCACCGGATCCTACGAGGTGGGCTTAAAGATCAAGCAAGAAACTATGACTCACTACTGGAAGATTCTTGCGCTTGAGATGGGGGGTAAAAATGCCACGGTTATTTGGGAGGATGCCGCTTTAGATAAAGCGATTTATGAGACTTTGATTGGTGCCTATTTGACCAGTGGGCAACGCTGCAGTGGCACGAGTCGAGTGTTGGTTCATGCCAAGGTTTACGATCAATTCGTTGAAGGCTTTTATCAACGGGCAAAGCGTTTAAAAATTGGGCATTATAAAGATAATCCCTTCATGGGGCCCTTGATTAACGAAGGAGCCATAGAGAAATATCTGCGCTTTCAAGAAATTGCCAAGCGTGAAGGAGCGGAAAGCCTCATGCGAGGCAAGGTTTTAGAAAACACATCGCATCCTGGTCATTATGTGACTCCCTCCATCAACTTAGTGAAAAAATGGGATCCGGCCAGTGTTTATCAAAAAACCGAAATCTTTGGTCCTAATGTGGCTATCTACAAGGTGACAGACTACGAAGAAACTGTGCGTATTGTAAACTCCACCGGATATGGTTTGGTGGCTGCCTTATTTACAGAGCAGAAATCCCTCTATGAGAAAGCTTTCTTAGACTACAAAGTCGGACTCTTAAATTGGAACCGCACAACCAATGGGGCCAGCTCGCGCTTACCTTTCGGTGGCATGCTAAAATCCGGTAACGACAGACCTTCAGCTCACTTTGCCATTCAATATTGCGCGATTCCCGTGGGCTGTCTTGAAGATCCCTCCAGAGAGTTACCAGCGAAGCTGATGCCGGGGATAGAATGGTCGTTAAGTTAAATGATCATGAAGCGACTTCTACTTTTTGCATCGCTGGCTAGTGTTTTACTTCTAGTGGGAGCTACTATTTGGTTGAGGCAGCAGAAAGTCTCCTTAGAAAAATCGCCGATTCAGCCAAACAACCCGGGAGTTTCGATCATCTTTGAAGTGTTACCAGGGATGACTCTGAAATCTACGCTGCAACAGCTTGAGCAGCAGGGAGTAGTGGCAGAAGCGCAAAAGCTTTATTGGTTAGCCCGTTGGCAAAAAGTATCCCTTAAATCCGGGGAATATCTGATTCGTGGGGATATGTTACCCGAGGAGCTTTTTAGTGTTCTATCTTCGGGTAAAAGTATTGGATACAGTTTAACGGTCCCGGAGGGTTACAATCTGTTTGAAATTGGGCCTTTGTTTGAGCAAAAAGGCTTGATCAAGGATCAAAAAGAATGGTGGGCTTTGGTGAGTAACAAGGATTTCATGCGCTCTTTATTGGGAGAGGTTTACATCAATTTAGAAGGTTATCTTTTTCCCAATACTTACCAATACACCAAAAAAACCACGGCCAGAGAGTTAGTGGAAACTATGGTGCGGACCTTTTTGTCCCATTGGGAAAAGTTACAGCCTCTGGCCAAAGCCAAAGGCTTATCTCGTCATCAATTGGTTACTTTTGCAAGCCTCGTGGAAAAAGAAACCGGAGCCCCTTGGGAGAGGCCGAAAATCGCCGGTGTTTTTTGGAATCGCATCGAGCGCGGGATGAAGTTGCAAACGGATCCTACGATTATTTATGCCAAGGCTTTGTTGAGTGGCGTGTATGAGATTAACATTCGTCGCGTGGATTTGAGTCTCGAGCATCCGTATAATACGTATTATCGCATGGGCTTACCGCCGGGGCCTATTGCGAATCCCGGGTGGGCCGCTATGGAGGCTGTGGTTAAGCCTGAAACTACTCGTGCCCTCTATTTTGTGAGCCAAAATGATGGCACGCACGTGTTTAGTGAAACCTATGAACAGCATTTGCAAGCCGTGAAAACCTACCAGCTGGATAAAAAAGCGCGTGAGGGAAAAAGCTGGCGCGATTTAGGTAAGTAAAACCATTGTCAATCCAAGTGACCAATGAAAATCATCATCGTCCCTTTTTATGAAGCCAAACCCGCTATGTTAAAACGGCATCAAGAGTTACTGAGGGAGTTGGGTTACTCCAGTGACATTTGTCCTTTACCCTATCATATGAAAGCACGGGAATTTATTCGTTACCGTAGTTTACAGAAGTTTTGGGCAGACCCTATTCGTCAGTACCTCAAAGGCCAAAAAGAAGAGTTTATTCTATTTAGCTTTTCTAATCCGGGTGCAGCTAGTTTAAGAGCAATCAGTGAAACCCACCTGCCTCTTTTGCGTGGGCTTATTTTTGACAGTGGGCCAAGCGGAGATTTTTTTCCATCTATTATAGGTTTGCTCACGCACTACCGTAAATGGCCCACCTGGTTGGCTTGGCCCATGGCTGGTGTTTTTTATGTTCTGTGGGGCTGGGATTGGAACGCAGGTGTGCGTGAGGCGGTGGCGAAGTTACCTCCCGACTTACCGATTCTATCGATTCAAGCGGGACAGGATCTATTGATTTCTCCAAAACAAATCAAACGTGCTTTCGAACCGCGAGCGGCCCATGCGAAGTACAAAGAGATCCTCTTCGAGACGGCATCTCATTTAACCCCCATCAAAGCGGACCCACAGCTTTATCGGGAGACATTGCAGTCTTTTTTACGCTCCATTTCTTAGGGGAATGAACTTTTTCGTCTTCCTTGTGAGTGGGGGAAATGCTCTGAAGTTGGGGGACTGCGCTTCGCACAGAAGCACTCGGACTGTCACTGGCCTGGTTTATGTTACGTTGGTGTCGCTCTGGTTGAGTGACAATAAAAGCTGCGAGAATCAAAGTGAATAAGGAAAATAGAATCTTGGTTCCTTCTGTTTGTGCGAACTGTAACCACTCTTGTGTTTTCATATCTTTTTGCGGATGCATAAGTGATGCCTGGGAGAAAAGAGAAAATCGTTTAGGACACTCAGAATGCCAGGTTTTTTTTTCAAAAGTGAGTCCAGTTTTGGTAAGGACCAGGGGAGTGAGTATTTGATTGAAAGTCGTGGCTGTCTTGAGTACTTTGACTCCTGGGCTTTGGGCTCATCCTAGCCGTGTGTGAAAGATGAGGTGGTTCAAAGCCCCAGCACAACTTATGGTTCGTGATTACTCTCTTACTGTCGTTTTGGTGCGGCCTCTGTATAGCCGCAATGTTGGAGCCGTGGCGCGAGCTATGGTGAACATGGGGTTTGAAGATTTGGTGCTCATTGATCCCCATTGTGAAATTGATTATGAGTGCCATCAGGCGGCAGCTACAGGGCAAAAGCCCCTAGAGCAAGTGAAAATCTTTTCCTCTTGGAAGGACTTTAATCACAGTTACCCGAGGGGAGTACGTTGGGCTTTTACGCCCAAAGATGGACAGTCAAGGATTGTGCATTCTCTGTTGGATGTGTTACCCCATTGGCAAAACGACGCATCAAAACATTGGGAAGATGTTGGAAAAAGTTATAGTAACCACTTTATATTCGTGTTTGGTCCTGAGGACCATGGATTATACAACGAAGATATTAGTTTCTGTCATCAATGCGTGGCCTTGCCCACCTTTGGTGACAATCCTAGTTTGAATCTCGCGCAAGCGGTGTTACTGGCGCTCTACTCCGTGCGTCTTAAGTGGGGAGGAACCCCCACTCCCCTGAAGCAAAGGACTTACTATAACGAACTTATCCCGGCCACCGGAGATGAATGGTTTTGTGATGAGAGTTTTCAAAAATTTTTGCGCGCCTTGGGCCTAAGTTGGGAAGGGCGCCGGGTGAGTGTGTACACGGCTCTTCGGCAATACTTTCTTCGTTGCGTGCCTACGCATCGGGAGCTTAGGATGCTGCACATGATTTTTGAGCAAGCCGCTCGCAAGTTGCAGGGCGGGACAAAAAATGGTAACTCTTAATTGAATCTGATTCATTGACCCCTTGAAAAATCGGTTTTTTTAAAGTCATTTCCTCTCTGGGCTTTTTCGTTTCGACCCGGGGCACGCCCTCAAGAGGCTTAAGCTGCAAAGGGCTTTCGCCCCTGGCCATTCATTGTGCTTAAGGCCTCCGGGTGAAAGAAAAAGCCCAGAGAGACCACCACTAACTACGCATCGTTTTTCTTGGTTTTTGAACAATTTTTATCAAAACGCCGAGGAGTATTTTGTTACCTCAAAGAGTCAGGTGGAATGTTGAAGTTCATTTCAAAGCGCTCTAGAATTACTCAAGGTAAACCATTCTTAAAGATTGTTTATCCACCGCTGTACGAGCTCCTGTGTCTCCTGCAAAAACCGTTTTTTTGAAAAGTCTTTGATCCAGCTTTCAGGATTTACTTTGAGATTTTTCCTGTGCAAAGTTCCCAGGACCCAGGCAAGAGTCTCTAGGTGCTGCTTTTTTTCTTTCTCGGATAGCTTTTCCCACTTAATACCCTCGCTACCTGTGCGCAGCGGACGAGTTTGATAAATTGTCCCTGAGTAATTAAGAGTGCGATAGTAAGTTCTTTGCGACTCCTGACTGGGTAACACCACTTTAAGCACTTCCTGAAACCGGATCGCTGGAGTTCCTTTCCATGGGCTACCCTCGGTCCAGCTTCCCATGGAGGATTCTAAGTAAGGCTTCATCTCGAGAAGAAGCCGCTCTTGGGAGTTTATTTGCCACAAACTTTGCAGCCGCTCACGCCCTCGCGAGCCCCCAGTGGTCGGGAATTAACGCGCGCCATCCAGCTACTGCGCCTGTGCTAGTGTGGGCAGAGCCGTTTGGAGAAATCGGCGGAGGATATTTTGTTCCTCCAGACTCAGAGTCCTCACCTCTTCGTCGGGTTTAATCTTGCCGTTTTCTGTCAATTTTTTCTTAGGCGGCAGTAAACGGATTTTGCGCTCTGGACTCCAAGCGGTAATTCTTGATAAATGTTTGTTCTCATTTTTTTGAGCGATTCCATCTAAATAGTGGTCTAACCATTCCTCCCAATCCTTGGTTTTTGGATCCACCACAATTAGGCTAGCTCCACCCATAAACCTTATCAGGTCAAGAATCCAAGGGCCCCAATCCGAATCATCCCAATCGTTATAGGTAAAAACCAAAGACCCATCATCAAGAGTGATGTAGCCAAAGTTACCGGGATGGGCGTCGGCCATGGTGATCCCAGACTGTTTCGTGAGACTTTTCAGGTAGGGGAAAGTTTCCATGTGATTTTTTACAAACTGGTAAAACTCTGGGACTAACTCCCGGTAACGCATAAAGATTTGAGCAGAATGTGACGAAAGGCTTTTTGGATCTCGACTTGATTCCTTTAGAGCAAGTGTAGGTAATGGGGTGACTGCCAGGTTTTTTTCGGTTTGGCGAAAATCCGAGGAGAGAGGCGAGTGGGTAGCTGAGAATACCGAAGTTTGTGAAAGCGTGACCGCAAGGGCAAGGAGGAGGCGAGTTGTGAATGAGTCACAAGTGGCCGTGGATAACTGAGTCACAAAACGATGTGTAGGTCTCATGGGCTTCTCCTATCTCGGGCTTTACTTAGGGTTCTCCTTTTTTCTCCACAAGATTTTTGAAAAAGTTTTCTACTAAGAGGCGTTTGCTAATTGGTTAGGTAAGGAGTTGAGATCAAATAAAACCGAATTATCCCCGATAGCTTTGGCCACCGCTTGAGTGAACTGCTCTAAGTGCTTGAGGCTACGCACATCTTGATCGCTCCAAGCAAATAGAATCTTGGTAATATGTCCTTGCTCGATCTTGATAGGGACGGCAGTCAAACAACGCGGAATGCCTCTCATGCCGAGCCCATCTTCAAACCAAATTTTTAAGACTCCATTGGGATAAAGGCTGCCATGATAAGGCTTATGGGTTTTGCTCATCACACGAATAGGGGAAGGGTCGCTGGCAGATAGATGAATAGGCTGCCAAGATGCTTCACTGCTGTAGGTGAGATAGTAGTAACCCTCTTTCCACTCCATAGTCCCCCAGCCCTTGTAGCGCGGAGGGAGCTCGAAAAGGAGGTCTGGCGATGGAGCTTGTGAACTGACAGTTATCGCGGGTGAGCTGTCTGAGAGCGAAGGCGTGGTGTCGGTAGGAGAGGCTGGGTTATTCGAGGCCAACCCTGCAAGCTCCAAGCCCTCAGGTAAAAGGTCGTCCTCGGTTGGGTTGGAGGCCTGAGGTTCAGAAGTGGTACTTAGCCCTGTCTCTTATACCACTTTGACTCTGCCGACGAACTACG
>CAZZMS010000115.1:0-13283 GCA_964655485.1 uncultured Pseudobdellovibrionaceae bacterium
ACTTGAAAAAATCTGCAGGGCGAGAAAAAGCGGCAGCAAAAGCGAAACAATATAGAGAGTGACACGAATGAACATGTATAGAGGTTACCATTGTAACAAATGTGTTACAACATTTACGCATAATTGTTTGACGACTTATCTTTTTTTGAAAAACATATTCTTATGGTACGATTCCTTCAACATGTTTATTTTGCCCTGACCGCAATTCAACGCCTCATCTCAACCGTAGCACTAGCCCTCCTCTTTTGGCTGTTTTTTACACCAGTATCCCTTTTGTACAGATTAACAAAGCAAATATCCTATTGACGCAAATCTAATGTCGACAACTCGGTATCGACCTGGAGCCTATCTGCGTCTGAAATTAGATATGAACAGCCTTACTGAACCTCGAACATGATCAAAACGTTTTTCGAATTCTGTTGGTTTTTAATTCGCAGAGGACAATTCTGGTTACTCCTTCTATCGGCAGGTCTATTGATTTTGCTTACCCTAATCGCCTTAATCGCCGGTAGCTCATCCCTAACGCCATTCGTTTACTCACTATTCTGATGCGCGTCCTGGGTATTTCAGCCTATTATCACGACAGTGCCGCTGCATTCATAGAAAATGGTTCTATTAAATTCTGTGCTCAAGAGGAACGATTTACTAGGGTGAAACATGATAGTTCCTTTCCACAGAGGTCTATCTTAGCAGGCTTAAAGTTTTGCAACTGGAGCCCAATAGAGATTGATTATATCGTTTTTTATGAAAAACCCTTTTTGAAGTTTGAACGAATAATGTACACTTTACTGGAAGCAGGACCCAGCGGATGGCCGTTTTTTAAAAATGCTATCCCCTTATGGCTGACCAAAAAGCTAGATCAAAAGCAACTCATTAACGACAACTTAAAGCGAATTGGCATCAACGTAAACCCTGATAAAATTCTTTTTTCTCAGCACCACCTTAGCCATGCTGCGAGTGCCTATTATCCTAGTGGATTAAATAAAGCCTTGATACTAACTGTTGATGGATTGGGAGAGTGGTCTAGCACTGCAGTTTTTACAGCAGAGGGCAGCGTCATAACTCCACATTTAGAGATTCATTTTCCTCATAGCTTAGGACTATTGTACTCGTCCATCACGATGTACTGTGGCTTCAAAGTGAACTCTGGAGAGTATAAGCTTATGGGACTAGCTCCGTATGGTAAACCCAAGTATTTTGACCACATCTTAAAACATCTCATAGAGTTGCACGAGGATGGCTCCTTCTCTTTGAATCAAGATTTCTTTAACTACTTTGTAGATACAAAAAGCTTCAACTATGCTTGGGAAAAAGTCGTGGGATTTCCCCCCCGCGAGCCGGAAAGCCCCATTCGACGTCAAGACATGGATCTTGCCTGCTCCATACAGAAAGCACTTGAACACACCATTCTACACCTTCTGAAGCAGATCAAGAAAAAGATCCCAGGATACGACAATTTATGTCTCGCGGGAGGAGTCGCACTCAACTGTGTAGCTAATCAAAAAATCTACGAAAGTAGCCTCTTTCAAAAAATTTGGATTCAGCCCGCAGCCGGTGATGCTGGCGCAGCTTTGGGGGCAGCACTAAGTTTTTACTATTATCGCAACCCATCAGTTAATCATCTACCATCTAAATTACGAGACGCCTTCTTGGGTAACTGCTACTCAGACGAGGAATATCGACGCGCTCTCGAGCATAGCCAACTAGCATTTATTCACATCTCTGACGAGCCATCTCTGATTGAAAAAGTAGCTCAACTGCTAGCTGATGGTTTTGTTATTGGCTTGCACAGGGGGCGCATGGAGTTCGGCCCCAGAGCCCTTGGACATCGCTCTATCCTAGCCAGTCCGCTGCCTCATGATGCCCAAAAAAGAATTAACATGAAAATAAAGTTTCGCGAATCGTTCAGACCATTCGCACCCATAGTTTGTCAAGACGACTGTGCAAAGTACTTTGAACCAATAGGTGATTTTTCCTTCATGTTAGTTACAACTAAGATCAAATCTCTTTGGATCAATAACCCCATGAATGAATCGGAACAACCGGACATAGACTGGGTCAACCACGTTCGCTCACCATTTCCTGCAGTTACTCACATCGACTATAGTGCCAGAGTTCAAACCATCGATTACCATACCGAACCCTGGCTGTATCTGCTTCTGAAAAGTTTTGGAAACAAAACCTCATTTCCAATGTTAGTCAACACTAGCTTCAATGTGAGGGGAGAGCCAATTGTTGAAAGTCCGCAAGATGCCATTCGATGCTTCCTGGGAACCCATCTTGACGCTCTGGTTCTGGGCAACTATCTAGTTTTGAAAAGCGATGTCCCAAAAGAGTATCTAAATGTTTATCATGAGACCTTACCGCCTGATTAAAATCACCATTCGAGCAGCTCTCACACTGATCTTCCTTAATTTCCTTAAATCAACCCAAGAGGAGAATATGAACACAAATTTCGCAGAAAACTCTCTTATACTGGAAGACTCAATTAAACTTGTGGAACATTCGTTTTATCAAAAACAAGACATAATCTCTGAGTTTCTGACGTGCGATTTAAATCAAGATGGAGAGCTGGATTTCATAGTAAGCCACATCAATTATTTGGATCAAAGATTTGCACACCACGACTCTCTGGAGATTTTTATCTCCGACTTAAAACAGGGGTATTTCCGTAGTCAAATTATAGCAACTTCATGGCCAGTGCATGCTAGGCAAATAAAATGTATTGATCTAAATCGTGATGGGAAGATCGATATTCTTATAGCTGATCACGGGCATGACCTTGACTCATCTTTATCTCAACCCAAATATCTGATCCAAGAAGATCCATCTCGTTTTATCGCCAGCAAGTTGGAAATGCCTGAAGCCTTTTACTTTAATGTTGACGTGTTTGAGGCTGACTCTCTGCAGCGATATTTACTGATAACTAAGGTTCAGAGTCGAGCCACCTTAGAGATATTTCGCTTTGAAACTATTAATAATCGGATTTTCCTGATACCTCAAAAGATACAAGGCTATGATCCCTCCGCAAACTTATGTCTCATGACTCTCTCGAGGATTCCCTCTCCAGAGCCGACATGGATTCTTGGAGGATGCGACTGCGCTGCAGATAGACCCCATAACCCAGATCATCTTCTGAAATGGAAAGAGGGTGTTTTTCAGCTCATTCCTCTCGGGCCTGAGCAGGAAAAACCTGAGCGTTGGGGATCCGCTGCGTGGCTAAGCCTAAAGGATTCCAGAAACGATGGAGCTCAAGTGAACCTTTTGAGACTATCACACAATCGAGGCTTTAATAAAAGTCAGATTGATATTCTAACCCTCAACTTAGAAAGCCAAAAAGTATCACACAGAACTGCACTATCACAATTTGGCTCTGAGAGCACTTGTTACTTTCATAAGGCCGAGCAGGCACAACAGTGGATTCTACTAGAGTTGAGATGTCCATATAGAAATCTACCTGATTCAAAATGCTTACCCACCGAAACTAGAAATTACTTAGTCAAAACAAAAGATCTCATCAGATATCATAGAGGAGAGATCCAACAATTGAATGTTTACGTAGCTCAAGAGCTACAGAAAAATCCAGCTACAGTTCATCAACAATATATTTTTTGGATTGCCGATGATGGCATTTATCGAGCAAATTTGCCGCAATCTGATTAGAAAACAATACTCTATTAATGCGCTGAATCCTGCTCCCCGCCTTCACTATCGAGATTCTCTCCGTGTCGATAGCGATCCACCAGGGACTCATCCAAAGTCGGAAAGGAAAAAAGCAAAGAGTGGACATTAGTCCCTGGGTCTTGCTGGGTAACTACCACATAATACAAATCACCTTCTTCGTGGTCGGGAAAGTTTCGAATGAAGGTTACCAATACGTGACCTGAAGAATCCTGATCCCGCCAGATTTCGTCAGCTGACTCAATAGTTTGATCGCGCAAGGCTTCACCTATAGCTTGAAACTTATCCTCAGGGATATCATGCCCCTGACGTAATTTCAGCATGGCAGAAAAGAGCCCCACAGCTAAGTCATCCCCCTCACTTAGCGCATCCCCTTCCAGCATTCCAAAAGAGATTTGTTCCAATTTTCTACTGTAAGCCAAATGCTCTTTTCGGTAACGTTCAATCACTGACTGAGAGCGAGTGAGGAAGTGAAAATAGACATAAGTAGGAATATCTTCCCGGGTCGCATGCAACAACACCACATGGGTTACTGCCAAATCATCAAAGTAACGATGAAAGATAAACACGGGAAGTTTTTCAAGACCCCTTTCCACCCAACTACGCTCGTAAAACCAAACCTCGTCAGGAGACTCGATGGTCACATTGAGTCTTGTCTCTGCATCAGGAACCGATTCAATGGGAATTTCCTGATCATCTTTGAGCGCCCCATATTCCTCGGTTAAACTTTTCACCAAGGGGGCAAAAAACTCATTCATTTGTTTTTCGTTATCAAAAACCCAAGCCCGCTCCGCATCGATAAAAATTTGTCGCTTGCGCTTAGGGCGACGAAGATGCAAGCGAGTAACAGACTTAGGTCGAGCTTTGGTGGGCGACAATTCTTTTTTACTCATGACTTTTATTGAAAAAACCTCGACTTGAAAGCTCAATCAAATTTCGTTTCGCTAGCAGTCAAAAAAAAATCTACCTGAATCCAAAAATGTTACCGTATCCTATAAGAGACTCTTGATACCACCGCAAGGAGGCGAACGTGTCAGGATCTCTCGAGCAAAAAATCCAACGGATGGAAGCCATACTTTTGCATTCTCTTTCGGGAATTCATGCTCTTTTCCCTAATCAAAAAATAAAAAAAGCCTTGCAACAACGACCCGCAAGAGAACCCGAGCCTAATCAGCAGGAATTGAAACAAAGGCGTGAGCAGCTCATCCGACAGTTAGTAGAATGCAATACCCTGCAAGAAAAACTTCATTTCTTAGAAACACTAGACCATGAAAGCTATTCCCTATTAGTTGAGGTGTATTTAGAAATCATTGAAGGAGCCTTAAAAAGCTCCCACTCGCACCAGAATATTCATTAGTGAAAATCAGGCTGTACACCCTCAAGAGTGCCCAAACGACTTTCTAGCATTTCTAACAATTCGAGACTTAACTGAATCTTTGGCGGCTCAGAAACAAACAGCTGAGCCGTAAGCCCGCTGTCAGCATCGCGAAAGTAGTAATCCACAGCCACAGAGCCAGGATACTTGCTCCAACTTTGCTGTAACCAATCCAAATCGTCCTCGGTTAAAGATTCGGTAAACACCTTCAGGCGACGAATTTTTTGGAAAGCCTGGGCTAGGGGTGTCATTTCACTCACAATCAATTTAATAGAAGATTCTTGCTTTTCCACAAAAGCCTGCACAAGAAAAGGTCCATCGTTGTGTAAAACCGAAGCCAGTTTCGCATAAGTATCAGGAAAAATAACCAAGGGAGCTAAACCCGAAAGATCCTCCAAGTCAGCAAAGGCCATACGCGTCCCTTTTTTCGTAACTACTTCACGTAACCCAATTAATAATCCATATACATTCACCTTGGGTTTGTTCCCATCTGGGTTTTTAAAGTTATATTTTTGCTTGTCTTGGGGGAGGGGATTTTTCTGTTCCCACTCCTTCGTAAAAGCGTCCAGTTGACCCAAAGGTAACACATTCCACAGACTCATCCACCGCTCATAAGCTTTGAGCGGATGATCGGAGAGATAAAACCCAATCACCTCTTTTTCGTATTTAAGAATTTGAGATTTGGAAAAGCTTTCTACCGGTGGGAGGACCACTTTGACACTCTTGCTTTCTCCTCCCCAATCAAACAAGGACCCTTGTCCACTCGCTTTTTCTTTTTGCCGCTCTTGAGCCCACTCCACAAAGCGGTGAAACTCCTGGAGAAGCTGAGCCCGATGGGCTCCTAGCCCATCTAGGGCCCCTGCCTTGATTAATGCCTCTAAGGTTTTTTTATTGAGGACTTTAGCATCTACGGCCTGAAAAAAATCCTCCAAGGATTCAAAGCGCCCTTGCGGCTGAAGTCTGCGCGCTTCGAGGATCTCGTATACCACGTTTTCACCTACTCCTTTAATCGCACCTAAGCCAAAATAAATGGTGTTACCTTTAGCCGTAAATCCATAGTCAGAGTGATTCACATGGGGAGGTTTAATTTCAATCCCTCTTCGCCACGCATCTTTGGCATATTGCACCACTTTGTCGGTATTTGAAAGCTCAGTGGATAGCAAGCCAGCAAAAAACTCCACGGGATAGTAACGCTTTAGCCAAGCCGTTTGTGCGGCCACCACACAGTAAGCAGCGGCATGACTTTTATTGAAGCCATAGTCCGCAAACTTATACATCAACTCAAAAACCTCTTCGGCTTTTTTCGCATCAAATCCTCTTTCGGTAGCACCTTTTAAGAATCGCTCCCGGTGCTTATCCATCTCCTCTTTAATTTTTTTACCCATGGCTCGTCGGAGCATATCCGCTTCACCTAAGGTATAACCCGCAATTTTAGAGGCAATAGCCATCACTTGCTCTTGATAGACAATAATTCCATAGGTCTCCTCAAGAATATCCTTAAGCTCAGGAAAGATGTATTCCACCGGCTCTTCCCCATGCTTGCGCTTGGCGTACACAGGAATCATCGCCAAAGGACCTGGACGATAGAGAGCATTGATCGCCGTAATATCGAAAAAATTTGTAGGCCGAATTTTGGTAATAGCGTCAGTAATCCCCTCTCCTTCGAACTGAAAAATACCTAGAGTATCCCCTTCGGTCATAATTTCATAGATACCCGGATCAGACAGGGAGACATCCTGGGACCGAATCGTCTTTCCATGGTTTTGTTCAATTAATTTTAACGACGAGTGGATTTGCGTGAGAGTCTTAAGCCCAAGAAAATCGAATTTGATAAGGCCGATTTTTTCAGCATGCTTCATATCGTACTGGACCACAACCTCCCCATCGCTTCCGCGAGCTAAGGGCGCATAGTCCATAATTTTCCCATTAGCAATAATCACCCCGGCTGCATGGATTCCCGCATGACGATTTAATCCTTCAATACGCCGGGCAAGCTCGATGAGCTGAGCCACCTCAGGATCATCTTCCATTAAAGCTTTCAACCGAGGTTCACTCGCTAAGGCCTCATCGATAGTAATTCCCAATTTTTCCGGAACTAATTTGGTCACACTATCAACAGCGGAAAAGCTCATTCCAAGGATGCGTCCCACGTCCTTGATCGCGGCTTTACACTGGAGTTTTCCGTAAGTGATGATTTGACAAACAGACTCTGAAGAGTATTTTTGGGTCACGTACTGAATAACCTCAGCCCGTCGATCCTGGCAAAAATCAATATCAAAATCGGGCATGGAAATACGCTCAGGATTCAAAAAACGTTCAAAGAGCAAGTGATAAGGCATGGGATCCAAATCCGTAATACGCAAACAGAAAGCTACCAAGGAGCCAGCTCCACTTCCCCGCCCTGGTCCGACCGGGATGCCTTGATTTTTTGCCCATTGAATAAAGTCGGAAACGATCAAAAAGTATCCATTAAACCCCATTCGATCGATAATATCGAGCTCGTAATGGAGCCGTTCTTGGTAACGCTTTTCTTGGACTTCATCCCAGGCCTCGCCCCGGTCACGGATTTCTTGAATACGCTCAGCCAAGCCTTTGAAACTTAATTCGTGGATATAATCTTTAAGACTCTGCCCATCTGGGGTTGGAAAACTTGGGAGATGATAGATAGGGCGCCCTTTGTCATCTTTAAGCCGAAAGCTAATGTTCACCTTTTCCGCTATCTTTAAGGTCTCATCACACCACTCGAGATGATCAGAAAACAAAGAGCGCATCTCGTCAGCACTCTTAAAATAAAAGTCCTGACTAGGCAGACGAGGCCTTTCGGGATCTTTTAAAAGATAGTTGTTACCGATACAAAATAAAACATCTTGCGTGAGGGCATCTTGTGCCTCGAGGTAAAGCACATCCTGAGCTGCGACAATCGGAATATTCTCGGCCCTAGAGGTTTTTACCAACCAAGCCTCAAACTCCTGCTCTTTTGGTTTCCTCGTACGTGTCGCCTCCAGATAAAACCGATCTGCAAAAATACTTTTTAACTCTTTAACATGAGCAAGGGCCTTCTCCTCACCTTCATGAATGAAACTTTGATACAGTAAGCCCCGATAACCTCCACTGAGACAAATAACATCTTCATTATGCTCTCGAAGAAGCTCAAAATCTAACCTGGGTCGATAGTAAAACCCCTCCAAAAAAGCTAAAGAGGATAAGCGACACAAGGTTTGGTAACCACGGTAACTGGTCGCTAATAAAACAAGTTGTGGCGGATTTTTTAATCTCTCCAGGGATAAGCCTTGGGGCTTTTCTCGACGTGAGGGAGGATGAATAAAAGCATCTATCCCTAGGATCGGTTTTACTGCCGCATCTTTAGCCGCAAAATAAAACTCAATGGCCCCGTACATATTCCCATGATCTGTCAGAGCCAAAGCCGGCATTCCCGAGGCGGCGGCCTTTTTCACCAAGGGCTTAAGCTCACAGGCCGCTTCAAGCAAGGAGTACTCGCTGTGTACGTGTAAGTGAACGAAACTCACAAACTCACTCCCATTCAATCGTGGCTGGAGGTTTACTGGTAACATCATAAACTACCCGATTTATCCCCCGCACCTGATTGGTAATATCTCGGCTAACTTTTTTCAAGAAATCATAGGGTAACTCAGCCCAATCGGCCGTCATTCCATCAAAGCTTGTTACCGCACGTAAACCCAAAAGTTGCTCATAGGTGCGCCCATCGCCCTGGACTCCTACAGTCTTCACAGGTAACAACACGGCAAAAGCCTGCCAGACTGAATCGTATAGGCCCTGACTTTTTAGCGACTGAATAAAAATATCATCAGCCTCGCGCAAAATCTCAAGAGCTTGTGGGGTAACCTCTCCCAAAATGCGTATGGCTAGCCCAGGCCCCGGGAAAGGATGACGATGCACGAAGTGATGGGGTAACCCCAGAGCCTCACCGATCGCACGCACTTCATCTTTGAAAAGCCAACGTAAAGGCTCGATCACCTGCAGCTTCATGCGCTCTGGCAAGCCGCCCACATTGTGATGAGTTTTAATGGTTTTAGAGACCCCTTGTCCTTGTGAGTGGTGGCTTTCAATCACATCAGGATACAAGGTCCCTTGAGCCAGATAGTGTACATTTTTAAGCGCCGGTAACAAGGACTCGAATACCTCGATAAACACGCGACCGATGATTTTCCGTTTTTCCTCGGGCTCCTCAACGCCCTTGAGAGCTGTCAAAAATCGATCCTGCGCAGATACGAGCTGCACAGAAAGTCCAAGACTTTTATACATTTCCATGACTTGCTTGGCTTCGTTTTTTCGCATCAGCCCGGTATCAACGAAAACTAGATGTAAAGCTTCATCCCCAAGCTCACGCTTGAGGAACATGGCAGTCACAGTGGAATCTACACCTCCCGACAAAGCGCACAGCACTTTTCCCTGTAAGGGCTTTTGCCGGAGGGATTCACTCACAAGCTGCAGCATATCAGTAGTTTGCCAATTCGGCTTTAATCCCGCCACACGCACAAATCCCAAAAGAATCTCCTCGCCTTTTTTAGTGTGGGCCACCTCGGGATGAAACTGCACGGCCATCACCCGATCCTTACCCATGGCGCTGATTAAACCATTTTCTGAGCGAGCCCAAATAAAAAAGCCTTCAGGAACTTGGGTGACCACATCCCCATGACTCATCCAAACTGGCTGAGAAGTCTCAGACATCAAGGGTTGATCCTTTTCCCAATAAACTTGACACGCCCCGTACTCCCGCGTGGCGCTAGCCTCAACCCTTCCCCCTAGCTCCCGAGCCAGTAACTGCATCCCATAACACACCCCTAAAACGGGCTTATTGGCCACTAATTTCTTCACGTCGATACGCGGAGCTTCGGCTTCATAGACAGAATTTGGTCCACCTGACAATACAACCGCTTTCACCTGCGGCTCATAAAGGTAAGTTTCACTGGTTTGCCAAGGTAACATTTCGGCGTAATAGCCTAGCTCACGAAAACGACGCACCAGCAACCAAGTATACTGGGACCCAAAATCAACCACTGCAATGGTATCTCGCTGATCTAAACTCTTTAACATAGGCATACCCTAGGATTCCAGCTTGTAGTTGGGAGCTTCGCGCACGATGGCCACATCATGAACATGTGACTCTCGGTAACCACTACTCGTAATGCGCACCATCTGGGCTTTCTCTTGCAGATCCTTGATGTGACTCACTCCTAAGTAACCCATACTCGAGCGCAGCCCTCCCATAAGTTGATAAACAACTTGTGCGGCTGGACCCTTGAAGGGGACTCGCCCCTCGATCCCTTCGGGTACCAGTTTGTTTTCATCTTGAATATCAAACTGCTGGTAGCGATCTTTGGAGCCCTTACTCATAGCACCCAAAGAACCCATACCCCGGTACAATTTATAACTACGTCCTTGATAGAGAATCGTCTCTCCGGGGGCCTCCTCTGTACCGGCCAGTAAGTTACCCACCATCACCGCTGCAGCCCCTGCCGCCAAGGCTTTGGCCACATCGCCACTGAAACGAATGCCTCCGTCGGCAATCAAAGTCACTCCATACTGCTTGGCCATTTTATGACACTCCAGCAAAGCGGAAATCTGCGGCACTCCCACACCTGCAACCACCCGAGTGGTACAAATACTCCCAGGCCCTACTCCAACCTTCACCACATCGGCACCAGCTTGGGCTAAGGCCTCCACAGCTTCGGCGGTCACTATGTTACCCGCCACAATCACGGTATCGGGAAAAGATTTTTTTAAATCCCTCACCATATCTAAGACATTACGACTGTGCCCATGAGCTGTGTCCACCACCAGCACATCACAACCTTTACTCACTAAAGCCTCGGCCCGCTCACGCTCCTTGGGACTGACACCAATCGCCGCCCCCACCACCAAACGACCTTTTTTATCCTTCGTGGCCTTGGGGAAGTTTTCGGCCTTTTCAATATCTTTGATCGTGATCAGGCCTTTTAAATGAAACTGCTCATCGACCACGAGAAGTTTTTCAATCCGATGTTTGTGTAAAATCTTTTTCGCCTCATCCAAGGTGGTCCCCGGGGGTACAGTGACCAAACGCTCTTTGGTCATAATGTTCGCCACGGGTTGTTCCACGTTGGTTTCAAATCGCAAATCCCGGTTCGTGAGAATACCGACCAATTTCTTTCCCTGCACAATCGGCACCCCCGAGATGGAAAACTGCCGCATCAACTCTAAAGCCTCTTTCACCGGAGCCTCCGGAGGTAAGGTGATGGGATCTGTAATCATCCCGGATTCATACTTTTTTACTCTCTCCACCTCACGGGCTTGCTCCTCGATTGACAAATTTTTGTGAATAATCCCTAAACCACCCAGCTGGGCCATGACTCGCGCCATACGACTTTCGGTGACCGTATCCATAGCACTAGAAATAATCGGACTTTCCAACTCAAGGCCTTGAGCTAAAAAAGAACGTGTGGACACCTCGCTCGGTAACACCTCAGAGTAGGCCGGAACGAGTAACACATCATCAAAGGTCAAAGTTTCTTGTAAAAATGAGTAGGCCATACCTCCGCCCTCCTGAAAAAACCGGCTTTAAAAAATTATAGATCATCGACATACCACGAAGTATAAAGGAGATAGTTTTGCGCACTTTCCCGCAGGGCTTGGATCTCCTCAGGACGTAAAGGTCGCTTGGCTACTGCAGGGCGCCCCAGAATTAAATGGCCAGAGGGAAATTTTTTACCCTCAGTTACCAGGCTTCCTGCCCCCACCAAGCATCCATCGCCAATTTCGGCACCATCCATCACAATGCTACCCATGCCAATCAGGGAGCCATGACCAATCGTGCAGCCATGTAACATACACAAATGCCCCACAGTCACCTCATCACCGATCCATGTGGGATGCGTTTGATAAGTTGCATGAATGATAGTGCCGTCTTGGATATTCGTATGGTTACCAATTTGGATTTTATGCACATCTCCACGAATCACGACCTGGTACCAAATAGAACTCCTCTCACCTATATCCACATCTCCAATGACGGTCGCATTTTCCGCCAGCCAAGCCGTGGGGTGGATGCGCGGCTGTAGGCCACGCACAGACCGAATAAGCGGCATAAACGAGCTCCTTTTTTACTTTTAGGCTAAAAAACAACAAAACCTGGGGGTTACGCTCGTTTAAAGAAGGCCTGACTCCCCCAATAAATCGCTGTCTGAGCCGTTTCAAGCTCTTCCTCGATCCGCAGCAATTCATTATACTTCGCCATGCGCTCAGAACGACACAAACCACCGGTTTTAATTTGTTCACAACCTAAACCCACAGCCAAGTGAGCAATCGAAGCGTCTTCACTCTCCCCCGAGCGATGCGACATCACTGTTCGATAGCGAGCATCTTGAGCCATCCTCACGGCCTGAATGGTTTCGCTGATGGAGCCAATTTGATTCATTTTCACAAGCAAGGCGTTAGCACAAGATTGATTGATACCCTCTTGCAGACGCTGGGGATTAGTCACAAACAAATCATCTCCCACCAACTGCACCTGCGGTCCCAAGAGCCTTGTCCCGTGCTGCCAACCCGACCAATCTTCCTCAGACCAACCATCCTCAATCGATACGATCGGATAGGATTTGATCCATTTTTGGTACAAATCCGTAAGTTCCGCAGCACTCAGGCTGTGACCAGCAAATTCATAGCGACCATTTTGATAAAACTCGCTACTTGCCACATCCAGCGCAAGTGCTACCTGCTCGCCCAAACGGTAACCTGACTTCTCAATCGCTTGGCAAAGCAAGTTCAAAGCTTCCTCGTGACTAGCCAACCGGGGAGCAAAACCGCCTTCATCGCCTACGGCCGTACTTAAACCTTTGTCGTGAATAATTTTTTTAAGCTATGAAAAACCTCGCTACCCGCCCTTAAAGCTTCGCGGTAACAAGAAAAACCATGTGGCACAATCATAAACTCTTGAACGTCAAGACCGTTATTGGCATGGGCTCCCCCGTTGAGGACGTTCATAAGCGGCACGGGAAGTCGATAAGAGCGAATCCCACCAAGGTAATGATACCAGGGCATGCCTTGCGCCACTTCTGCAGCACGACCCACAGCTAAGGACAGGGCTAAAATGGCATTCGTTCCCAACCCAGATTTGTTACCAATGGTTTCCAAGCTCAGTAACCAAGGACCCAGCTCCAGGGGAGAACGACTCAAGTCCCAGCCTTTCACTTGAGGAGCCAAACGGTGA
>CAZZMS010000116.1:0-4014 GCA_964655485.1 uncultured Pseudobdellovibrionaceae bacterium
CTTCGAAAGAAGGGCAATGTCCGTGTAGCGGTTATAAATCGCCCTCAAGTCATCCTCGGGAGAGTCCAAAAGGTAACAAGAGGACATTTGGGGACGTAAAGTGCCTGAATTAAACAAAGTCGGTGTGGAAACCATGTACTCATGGCTACTGATCAAGCGATAAAACTCGATGGCCTCATCCACACTGCGAGCCAGACCACAAGCCACTCGCATGAAAAAATACTGCGGAGTTTCGATCACTTCCCGCGACTTGGGATTTTTTAGTAGGTAACGATCGTAAACGGTCTTTAGGCCAAAATACTCAAACAGATCGGTGCGATAAGGTTCAATGGCCGCAGATAGCGAGGCTTTGTGCTCTTGTACAAATTGATAGGTACTTTCAGCTATCAGGCCATTTTGGTAACCCACACGGATGGAGTCAAAAAACGACTTGATGTTTTGGGAGCGAACCTCTTCATCAATGTACATAGCCAAAAGTCTAGCAGCAAGCTTGGAGTACTCGGGTTCCTCTCCAATGAGTAGAGAGGCCATTTGAATACACAAATCATCGAGCTCTTTAGTCGTGGCCCCGTCATAGAGCCCGCTGATGGCTTTGGTCGCTACCCGTAGGGGGTCCACCTGAGTCAGCCCCTGACAGCAACTCACCACGCGCTCCACAATTTTGGTGACATCGACCGGCTCCAAGATCCCCGAGCGTTTTCTCACTCGCATGATGTGGGGACCGCTTCCTTCAGCTCCATCCTGCAGAGCTTTTTTTGAACCCACAGGGCTTTGGGAGTTGTCAGGAGTATCAAGAAGAGGAAGTAAAGGTTGTTCTTCACGAAAGGTGTCGAGCATATGGACCTCCTATATCTCAAAAGAGTCTAACACTAGATCTAGTGGATCCTTGAGGTGGTAACCACAATCCTTGTGTTGTCACTAGATTTAAGTTTTTTTATTCCTCTGTCAAAGTTTGACCAAGGGGTTCATGAAAAAAAACAACTGGACTTGGGATTTTGGTCGGGATTCTTGCCTGATTTTGAATCAACTGGAGCTTTTCACTTGACAGTGATGATGGTGGCGCCCCTGGAAGCTGCCGTGGGCTTTGAGGTGTTCCAAAATATCTTGATGGGTTTTCATTTTCAAAGCCGTCCAGGCGGGTGCTAGTAACTCCTCTGGGCGAGAGGAGAGAGCTGCCAAGCGATGTACATAAATCTCAGGCGAGAGGTGCTCTAGAAAGACCCGCACCCGTCGGGCGTATTCATCAAAATCAATGGGGTTAAAGCGACCGGATAGATACATCGTTTCCAGGGCTGTGCCTTTGAGCACGTGGAGGTTGTGCAGTTTCACGTTGTGAATGCCCATTTCGTGCGCCAAGTGGGCAGCCTCCACCAAGTCCCGGTCTTCCTCATCAGGTGAGCCAAAAATTAAATGAATTCCCACATCACAGGGCGTGTGTTTTTTAATTTTCTCAATGGCTTGCAGCGACTGGCGCCGAGTATGCCCACGTTTCATGAATTGCAAAACTTTATCGTTGAAACTTTGTACCCCAAGCTCAATCCCCACGTAGGTTTTTTGGGCATACTCACTCCACAGCTCGAACAAAGCCGGAGATAAACAATCCGGTCGAGTTCCAATGACCACGCCAACGACATCGGGGTAACGTAAAGCCGTGTCGAAGTTTTCTCTTAGCTCCAGGATTTTTGTAAACGTGTTGGTGTAAGCTTGGAAATAGACGAGAAATTTTTCTGCCTTGTACTTTTGGCGCAAGCGCACCAAGCCTTCTTCAATCTGTGTGGCAAGATTCTGCTCCAGTAAGTTTTTATTGGCCGCGGAACCCCAAGGGTCGCAAAAGACACAAGTTTCCATGCCCTTTAAACCGCGGCGGTTCGGGCAGTCGTAAGTGACGGCCACGGGGATTTTGTAGACCTTGTGGCCAAAGCGTTGTTTGTAAAACTCCGAGATGGGGCGATACAGCGCTGACATCGTTTAGGACCTTAAGGGGTTTGTTAGATTCTGTCAAAAAAGGAAATACAGTGAGGGGATTTAACAAGACATGGAGAAGCGCGTGGTAACTTCTCTGAGGTTGAGCTTACGGCTTGGAGTTTGACAGGGTAGGGGTGTGCGGGGGAAAACTAGAGAGCTTGGGATTTTCAGGTTGAGCCGCAGGGAGGAATTATGAGGGCTAAATCTTGGATGACGACTTCGGGTAAAGCTTTTTCCTTAGATCAGCTTCCTACAGAGCGGGTGGTGCTTTATTTTTATCCTAAAGATAACACTTCCGGTTGTACCTTGGAAGCCAAACAATTTTCCGCGTTGTTACCTGAGTTTCAAAAATTGGGTGTGACGGTGTATGGGGTTTCGCGTGACAGTTTAAAAAGTCACGAAAGCTTCCGAGAAAAGCAGTCCTTGAGTGTAGAGTTAATCAGTGATCCAGAAGAAAGCTTGTGTCGGCACTTTGATGTGATTAAAGAAAAAAATATGTACGGCAAAAAGGTGTTGGGGATCGAGCGAAGCACTTTTGTTTTGAACCGCCACGGAGAGGTCCTTAAAGAGTGGCGCAAAGTCAAGGCCGATGGTCATGCGGCCGAGGTTTTAGAGTGGCTAAAAAGCGGGGATGAGGATCGCCCTTCCAGATCTAAGAAAAAATCTCAAGTTTCGCGAAAACCTTAAGAATCCAGGTGCTCAGGCATGAGGTGGGGCATTTTGGCTTTGATGTGGGCTGTGGTGTGGTCCACGGGGGGGTTAGCAGCAACTGATACGCATGGCGCTTCAGGAGGAAAAAGTGTTCAGGTCTCACCCTCGGTAAAAAAACAAAAATCTCAGATTCGATGGCAAAAGGCCAAAATCGTGGTCGATGCGGCTACCGTTTATGCTGAACCTCATTTTGATGCTGAACCAGTGGCGACTCTCGCGAAAGGTCGATCGGTTTGGGTGATCAACAAACTGCAGAACATGGGTTTTTTTCTTATCCGCTGGGGCACAGCACCTGAGGAGCGAGGATTTGTTACCGATTTAGACATAGATTTTCCCGGTAAAATGCTCCCCCCCAGTGGACCCTTTAAAGAGGATGAGCTAAGTGAAACGACGGACCCTTTTTTAGACAGTCTCGAGGGCGAGGGGGAAGAGCCTACTCAGCTTTCCGCAAAAAAAGAGCAAGCCGCATCCACAACGAGTCCTAAGTCTAAGGGGTTAAAAAAGACCGCAAGCAAAAAAAATGCCCTTCAGGGAGGAAGCTTTGACCGAGAAGATGCCACCGCTTGGAGCGAGGAAGAGCGTCGCTTGTGGGGGCTTCGGTTACATAGTTTGAATTACCAAGAAAAAATCTTAGGAGGCACACGTCGGGAGGTGCTTAGTGCCTTGGGTTTTTCTTGGCAAGGCCCAGGTTGGTTAGATTGGTTGGGCTTTGTGGATTTGGGTTTGTTGGTGAGTCCCAAAGCTCCGCGCTTTTGGAAGGAAAAACTAGGTCATGAACCGCAAGGAGCTTTGTTTTTAGCTCATGCCTTTGTTGCCACTTCGATGTCTCTTAGTCCTCGTTGGTCTTGGCATTATGGCTTTGGTCCTCTATGGAAAGCCCAGTGGTGGGATCTTGAAGCTCAGACGAGTTCAGGGGTGAAAGAGTACCCGGGAGCTTTTCAGTTGGTGATGGGGGCTGGGACTTTAGCGGGAGTGGCCTGGAATCATCATGGGGGAGCTTTACGCCTGGATTGGCAATTTTGGTGGGAAAAAACTCAATATTCGAGTTTGTCTTTAGGCTATCTTTGGGCGTGGTAATTGATATCAGCGATTGAATTCAAAAAAAGGTCATATCCCTAGACTAAAAACTTTGCCGAGGACTTTTAATTCGAGTAAAGTGTTGACATGGTAGCCTCTTTTCCACTCTTAAAACGGCGCAAGTTACCCATCGGGATTCAAACCTTCTCCAAGCTTCGTGAGCAGGGATGTTACTATGTGGATAAAACCCCTATGGTGGCACGCCTAGCGGAGCAGGGTGGGGCCTTCTTTCTTTCTCGCCCGAGGCGGTTTGGAAAAAGT
>CAZZMS010000117.1:0-5837 GCA_964655485.1 uncultured Pseudobdellovibrionaceae bacterium
GTCTCGGGGACTTGGTGAAAGTAAGACATTCCTAGCTGAAAAAGAACGTAATCGGTTTTGGCGTGAGTGGGATATTGATCGCGAAACTTTTCGTAGGCCAAAGCCGCCTCAGCATAGCTTTCTTGCTTGTAATAAACATCGGCCACCTTGAGCTCGGCTTCTACCGCCCAAGAGGAATAGGGAAACTCTTGCCGAATTTCATTATAACGTCGGATGGCCTCTTCAAAACGATCATTTTCCTCGTAATACTGCGCTAGCTTAAATCTCTCCTCGGCTGTTTTGGCCGCTTTTTCTCCCGAAGAACAGGCTCCCAAACCCAAAGCCACTATGAAACTTGTTAAAACAGGAAAAAGCCATCGCCCCATCATCATTGGGATAGGCTATCGGGGGCTACGGAATTGGTCAAAGTTTGACTTGCAGAGGTTTCCGGAATTTCCTGCACCCAATCCTCCTTTAGGATTTGGCGCACCCCGTTAGAGGAGGCCAGAACATAAAGTACTTTTTCTCCCTGATCCTCATGCTGATCAGAACGATAGTGTTGAAATAAGCGGATCACCCACTGATTACGGAACTGCAAAATAAGCCGTGGTTCAACGCGAATCTGAATATTTTGGTAACGCTTACTGATTTTTGTCTTGTGCCTGATCCAAGCCGATTTGTTCATCTGACCGTTCCCGGTAAAAGATTCATGATAGTAAGCAAAGTAATCCTCTAATCTTTGCGCCTCCCAGGCTTGCCGCCACGACTCGAGCCAATCCAAGCTTTCTTTTTGAGATTTTGCCCAATTTTCCATATTCAGCTGGGTCACGGCACTGTCAATAACCATAGCACTTTTACCCAAGTGAATCTGGGCTGCCACCTCATCAATCACTTGGTTACTAATGACGACACAACCACGAGAACCTCGGGTTAGTGGAACCGTATCAGGGACAGCATGGAGCCAAATCCCATATCCCGTTTTACCTGCCAGACGATCGAAAGCATTGGGATAATCAAGAGTCACCGCTAGGCGACCATATAGATCAAAAGGAATTTCTGGAGGCGCAAGACGCTTTTGGAAAAAATAAATACCCTCTGGAGTGCGATGATCATTCTCACGCATCTTGTCCCCGGGGTTTTTCCCAATATCCGCAGGCAGCTCTCTTACCAGCTGAGGCTGCCCGGAGGAGCTAGGGGCATACATCCTCAGCTCGCGCTTAGATTTATCCACCAAAAGCACATTGTAAAACTTTTGCAGAAGAATGTTGTGAGGCTGAACTTCGGGAGATAACTTGACTTGTGAACTCCGCTGAGACTCTGCGACATTTGCGAGAGCTGAAGAGCAAAATAATGCGATTATACTCCATCGTTTGGCAGAGTAAAAAAAGGCACTCCCCCCAAAAAAGGAGCATAAAGAAACCCTTATCACCCTATCAGTATGAATGGAAAGCAAAATCCAATGCAAAGGATTTCTGCAATTACAGAAAGCCTCCGGTGATGGAAGCTGAATGTTTTCGCAACTCCTCGGGTGTGCCCTCAGCTAGAAGATAGCCCCCCTTGCTCCCACCCTCTGGTCCCAACTCAAGAATCCAATCAGCCTGGCGTATGACCTGAAGGTTATGCTCGATGACAATGACACTAGCCCCCGATTGAACTAGGCGGCGTAAAAGATTGATAAGCATTTCGACCTCACGAAAATGCAACCCCGTGGTAGGTTCGTCCAAAATATAGAGATGCCTTTTCGTTTCGGCCCGCAAAAGTTCCCTAGCGATTTTTAATCTCTGGACCTCACCACCGGATAGGGTGGACAAGGGTTGCCCAAGACTTAAGTAACCCAAGCCCACCTCTTTCACCACCTGAAGACCGGCGAACAAGCTTCGTTCAAAAGTGAAAAAGGAACTCGCCTCGTCAAAGCTCATATTGAGAATATCAACAATCGATTTGCCCTGGTAACGAACGCTTAGTGCCTCTTGCTTATAACGCTGGCCCCCGCACTCCTCACAAGGCAAACGCACCTCATCCATAAACACCATGTCAATCTCTTGGTAACCTTTTCCCTCACAAGCTGGACAACGGCCTCCCCCATCCGTATTCAGCGAAAAGTAACCCGGGCTAAGGATACGCCCATCGCTCTTGGCCGCCGTAGATAAAATCTGCCGGATACGATCAAATAGCTTTAAAAAACTCACTGGCATAGAGCGCTCTTGTTTCACCGGCTGGGATTGATCCAGCAAAGTCACTCCCTGCAAGTGTTCCACCCCCTCGATACCGGCACAATCAAGAGGAGGTTCGTGATCTAGACCAAAATGTTGGGCGACCAGAGGATAAAGGGTTTCACGAATGAGCGAGGATTTCCCCGAACCACTTACTCCGCTGACTACCACGAAGCGATTAAGAGGAATGCGCACGCTGAGATTTTTTAAATTATGCCCTTTGGCTCCTTTAATATGCAGCTGATAGCGGTGTTGGGCCAACTGAACAGTGGCCTCTCGCGGGCTTGGGAAGGGCACAAGGGCCTTCACATATTGCGCAGTCAGCGAATGGCCTGACAAAAAATCTGATTGGGATCCTTGAAAAATAATTTCCCCTCCGCGACGCCCAGAACCTGGTCCAAACTCAATAATCCAATCCGCAGCGCGAATAACATCTTCATCATGTTCTACCACAACTAAATGGTTACCCTGCTCCACTAACCTTTTCATAATTCCAATCATGCGTGCGGTATCACGTGGATGAAGTCCAATCGTGGGCTCATCTAAAACATAGAGCGTTTGCGATAACTGCAAGCCCAACTGATTGGACAATTGAATCCGCTGATATTCCCCACCTGATAGAGTTTTGGCGGGTCTAATCAAAGTCAGGTAGCCAAGACCCACTTCTTCAAGATAACTCAATCGGCTACGGATCTGGATCAGTGGCTCCATGACAGCTTGAGTGGAGTTGTGCCCCTCATCCCACTGATCGAACCACGCCTTCAAAGCGGAAATATCCATTTCCAAAAGTTCTTTGATATTTTTCCCCCGCAATCGGTAACAAAAATAATCAGATCTTATGCCTGCTCCGCCACAGCTGGGACACAACACCCCCTCTCGGTAGCGGGCGATAAATATGCGCACATACATCTTGTACTTCAACTGCTCCAGATAGCGAAACAAGCCTTCGACTCCGAAAAAGTCTTCATCGCCTTGCCATATCCAATTTCTATGCTCTTCGCTGAGCTCAGACCAAGGCCGATCCACAGGAATACCGCGCGATTTGCAAAACTTGAGTAATTCTTTTTTCTCCGCCTTGGCCGATGGCACCTCGAAGGGCTCGAGGCAACCTTCACTAATGGAGCGCTGAGGATGAGGCACAACCTTTTTTTCGCTAATGACTAGAGTGTAACCAAAACCATGACACGTCTGACATACTCCATGCGGACTATTAGCATTAAAGACTCCACGAGTTTTAGCCGGTGGAGTAAAGTCACACTCAGGGCACTGAATCTGATCCGAGAAGCTCTGCCAAAGCTCGCTCCCATCGAAGAAAATAACCTGTTTAATATGACTTGGCCCATACAGCCGTCCCTGCAACCAATGGGCTAATTCGATGGAATCAATAACCCGAGAGCGCTCGTCTTCGGTAAGTAAAACTCTATCCACGATGACATACACGTCATCGGACTTTGTGTTTTTTTTGCTCCGCCCTCGTGTGGATTTGGAAGCCTTGCCCCCCGGCAAGCTAAGGGTGCGCAAAATGAAATCTCGATCTTTGACTTCCAAAAGAGACAAGACTTGATGATCATTTTTTTCTGATGCCCTACGATGTAAAACACGATGAAAACCTTGCTGGATCAGTTCTCCTATTAAAACTTTCGGGTCACTCAGATGGCCGTACAAGGGTACCAAGAGATATCCTCTCTTATTGGCGCGCTCTCCTTGACCCATGAGTCGTTCCACAATTTTTTGTGGAGTCATAGTTTCACATAGGGCTGCATGAACGGGACAGTAGGGTTCAGACAAATGATCGAACAGCAATTCAAGGTAATAAGAAATTTCGGTTAATCCGCCGACACGGGTGCGACTGGAACGAATGCCGTTTTTTTGTTCTAGAGCGATGCTCGGAGGAATATGACTGATTTCATCGACTTGGGGTTTTGGTAACTTTTGGATGAATTGTTTGGCATAGTTACTTAAACTTTCAATAAATCGCCTTTGCCCTTCGGCAAAAAGGGTTTCGAAGGCAAAGGAGGACTTACCACTGCCGGATGGCCCACAGATCACCACCAGTTGATTCAGTGGCACCTCGCAGGATATATCTTTCAAGTTGTTTTGCCTGACGCCTTTTAGGCGAATCCACTCTGTCATGAAGCCCCCATTATGAAGGGGGAATGCGGCTTTTGCAATTTTCCTTGCGGGAGCTTGCGTAAAGCCAAACGCAGATCACTCCTCAAACTCTTGTTTTAAGTAGTCGGGATTTTCCTGCGGTGCTTTGGCCTCTTCCGTTTGTACCTGCTCCACATCCTCGCGACGCAAGGCAAGCCGCAGCACTCGTGAGCCTTTGGGCTTTTCTAAGATTTTACCCGAGTAATAATCTACGGTAACCATTTCAATCCCTTCAGGAATAGGGAAGCTCAATGTTTTATCCTTATCAGATTCGTGAAGGTATTTCATCACATCCACCCAAATGGGTAGGGCGGTGCGCCCTCCGACTTCTCCTGGCCCCAAGCTTTTTTCTTGGTCAAACCCCACCCACGTTCCCACCGCATATTGTGGGGAATAACCCAAAAACCAACCATCAACGTAATCGTTCTTGCTACCCGGTTTACCTGCCAGTTCAATATTCGGTAACTCTCCCGCATAGCGAGCGGCTGTTCCGTTAGGATCGCGAATGACACCTTTTAAAATATCCGTCATGAGATAGGCCGTCTGGGGAGAAATCCACTGATCCGCCTCCTCAAAAAACACTTTTTCATCAACCTTAAGGACTTTATTCGCGGTTTTAGCTTGGTCTGGATTTTCTGATTCTTTTTGCTGGAAATACTTTTGCCTACGCTCTTCCCACTCTTTGGCCCACTCCAAAGATTGGGGATTAAACCAATCGTCCAGATTTTTTGCCACACCGGGAACTTCTTGCCCCTTCCATGTTACCGAACGAATGAGACTCGGAATCACCGCTCGCCCACCTCGCGCAAACACCGCAAATCCCCGAGTCATTTCATACAAAGTTACTCCACTGGAGCCCAACACGAGAGTAAAATCCTCGTTGAGCGGAGAATAAACACCCAAGCGCCGAACATAGTCCTTAGCAAAGCCAACACCAATATCCTCCATGACTCGCACAGCAGGGATGTTGAGTGAACGCACCAGAGCGTTACGCAACAAAATCTCCCCTTCGAATTGACCCGCATGATTGGTAGGTTTCCACTCATCCAAGGGTCCTTGGTTTTGATTTTCATACACAAGGGGGGCATCAAGTAACACACTATTGGGTCGGTAACCCTTATCTAGAGCCGCAGCGTAAACGAATGCTTTAAACGATGATCCCGTCTGACGTCTGGCTTGTAATATGCGATTGAATTTGGAACGAGCGAAGTCATAACCGGTGACCATCGCTAGGACCTCTTGCTGATTATGATCTAAGACGAGAGTCGCTGATTCGACCTGAGGCTCTTGCTCTAAATGAAAATAGGCATAGTTCTCGAGGGACACATCACCAGCACGCTTCTTCACCGCTTGCAGAACACTGACTGGAGGAGTCGCAGCCACCAGCTTCACTTCAATGACATCCAAAGGCTTAATTGCTTGTGACCACTTCTGAATGGGCTGACCCCGCGTAGTGGTGTCGAAAGGACGTGCCCAGCGAGAGGTGTCAATATC
>CAZZMS010000118.1:0-5044 GCA_964655485.1 uncultured Pseudobdellovibrionaceae bacterium
CTTCAGTAAGGGTCTTAAGTAGGGATTCACTGAGCTCTCGCTGTTCATATTTTTCCAAAGCCTCTTGTAAACGCATATTAAGCTCGCTATTTGAAGAATGAACTTCAAGCGAAAATTTTTTTGCGGCAGCCATGACAGGCGGGGGAGCTATTAGCCCAAAGGCTAGAGTCAGTAACAAGGAGAATACCTGCCACCATCGTAACATCAGCGAAAGCCTTTCTGAAACTCAAGATCTAGTCCTAGTACACTATCTGCACGGTTTTGGCGATCAAGTTGAGTCGATCCGGGAATGAAGTCTTGTTGCTTGGCTCGACTGATAACTCGCAGGCGATCAGATAGCCTGTATTCAAATCTAAACTCTCGAAAACCAAAATCACCGGTCGCAGCACTAATACGAGTTTTTTCTCCTAACCTTTTTTGTATAGTGATTTTCCGAAGCTCCACGTTTTGATCCGGGTTATATTCACTTTGTAGTTGAATGCTGATTCCTGCGACTTGCTGAGCTTTACGGATGAGACCGATGTTTTGCAAGAGGACACTTCCCACTTGGGTGGCGGCACTTAATTCACTCGTGGGGCGTTGCAAAGCCCGGTCAACATCTTGGCTTAAGTTACCAAAAGCAATCAGGCTTAAAATTTCTCGCTCGGGAAGGCTTGGATTTGAGGACAAAGCGACATTGGGGTTATTTAAAGTGCCTTGGATTGTGAGATTAATTTCGTATCGTTCAATTCGCGTTTGCGCTGTTAAATACACCTTGGGATCAGGGGGCTCGATGTCTTGAAATAAAATTTGTCCTTGATTGATGAAAAATATGCGATCTTGATAAAGAATGCGACTTCCCGGCTCAACTTCGGCAAGGCCCAAGACCTTCGGCTGATTGGGATTGTCTTTGATAATGAGTTTAGCTTTCAAATTTCCGTCGGCATAAGTGTTACGAATGCTTACTGGTAATACATCAACATGGACGAGTAGTTGAATGGGATTGGGTTTTTGTTTGGTCACGAGGGCAGGTAGAAGGGACTTGGATTTAGATTTTTGGAGGCTCGAAAAATCAATGTCTTGCAAAACTTTACCCTCGCTTACTGTGACTTGACCCGACAGTGTAAGTGGAAATCCCTGTCCTTTAAGCTCAAGGTCGGCGTCAATGCTGGCATTTAAACCAGAGAGGTCTTGAATCTTAGCTTGAGAAATTTTGAATTTTGAATCTGCATGAAGTTCCGGTAACCTATCTAAATAGAGAATCCCTGAGAATTGAGCCGTACCATCCAACAGCCTGGCCTTACCGTCTTCCACTAAGAGTTGATTTTGTAAGATGCGCCAACTCATCTCAAGATCATTTAAGGAATAGGGTAGAAACGACGGAAGAGCAGAGGCATATTTTATCACTCCTCCCCCTTCAAGAAACGTTTCTTTAGACTTAATAACCGATTTGATTTCACCTTGAAAACGACCGGCTAGACTGTCAATGAATGGTAGCCAAGGTTCAAAAAGGTTGATGGGGAGATGCCAACGGGTCAGGAGTGTAGGCTGATTCAAGGGGCCGCGCAGAGAAAACTTAAGTTCATCCTCTTTGTTGTCACTTTTGATTTTAAGGGGGCTGGTTTCTTGCCATTCTTTGGCTTTTAGCGAGAGAGAGTACGGGGTTTCTAACTCAATCCTTGAATTGGCGATTTTGTATTGAAGGCGTTCGAGATAGAGAGAGCCTTCCATTTCGTGCCAGTGACGTTTGGGGAAGCGCACACTGGCCTTCGTTGTGATCGCGGATTGAAAATTTTGCGCTGGATAGTTTTTACCAATCAAGGAGGCGATGAGAGCGACGTTGAAGTCCTTGGTTACTAGTTGCAACTCACTCCATGAATTTTTTGTTTCCTGTGAGGCGAGTTGCATATCAAAAATTAAACTATTGTCATTGGTTTTGATATGAAGCGCTTGTTCCTCTGAGCTCATGATAGATTGAAGTATGAGGCTAGGAGCTAATGCCCCGTTGATCTTCGCCTCTTGAAGTTGTAACTGTTGACTGATTTTCCAATCGCCGAAGGGGCGTTCCCATGAGAAATCGTAGTTTAAATATCCTGTAATATAACTTTTCAAAAGGGAGATATTTGTAAGTTGCTGAATGGGAAATGACTTTACTTGAAAATCAATGCGTGCATCTTTCTCCATATGTCCGCGTCCTGTGAGGGGGAAGCGGTAGGGGCCTTTGCGTATATAAGATTGCCCCAGTGTGAGCCATTGATTTTGTGTCAGTAGCTGGAGTCGAATTTCCTCGATAAACTCATTAAGAATAAGATTTTTTTGAAATTGGCAATCTGCCTGTAGATCCCATCTTCGCCAAGAAGAAAGGGGGCCTTGAAAGCTCAGAGAGCATGGACCTGAACCATGATTCCAGTAGGGTGCTGTCCAACCCAAATCATTTTGGAATACGAAGGCCAAATCTGGTAGCTTCAAATTTTTGGCCTTCATATAGTAGGCCACTTCAGATCGAGGAAAATCCAGACGCAAAAGTTGATCGAGCTTGCTACCATGCGGAAGGCTGAGTTGAAAAGGATCAAAAGTCAAAACCCCTTTGGCATATTGTATTTTAAATTGTCCTTCCCCCATCTTGAGCCGACTAAAACTTAAGTCCTGACCACGACTATTGATATAAAAACGGGCCTGCCGACTATCGCCTTGCACCTGGCCTTCCCCGGCGACCCGTCCCGCAAAGTCAAGTCCCGATAAGGGACTTATATCCTCCAACTGCAGGCGTTCTGATTTGTAGTCTATACCAAATCCGCTTTTAAACCAGATGTTACCAGAGGAGTGGACTCGGCTATGGGATCCAATTTTCATAAGACCTTGATAACCTAGTTTTTCGCTTGTGAGTGTCACTTGTCCTTCGGCTTGAGCCTGTTGGATTCGCACAATAGGTAAGGAGCTATCCATGCTAGGGAACACTTTTAGTTGTGTAGCCATGACTGTTACTGAAGGGAAGTGAAGATTTAAATTTGGATAGAGGGGGCCTTGCACCCGCGCTTGGGCTTTGAGCTGAAGCCAGACAGGGATGCTTTTTAATCCCAAGGCCTGAAATAGTCCCTGTAAATCTAAGGACTCTAGGTTCAAATCACTGTCCTCGATATTTATGTTCAAGGGATGTATCTGCAAACTTCCCCTGATCTGACCAGCTTGCAGGTGGATAAAGGATTGGTTTTTCCACTCCAAGGAACGTGCTTGCCATTTTTGAGGCGTAATTTCCAAATTGCTTTGAATATCACCTAGGGCTAAAAAAGGTGTTACCAAAGATCGTGCTTTGACACGCGCTTTAAACAAGAAATCTTGATTTTCTACATTCCAGTGCCCATTTCCTGTAAGTCGGCATTCGCCCTGGCTATCATGCCACGCCGTCGGCAAAAAGCGTCGTAAATTTACGAAAGAGGCTTGAACGTCAAGGCTTTTAGCCGTGATTTCATAGTTTTGTAGGCTTAATTGTTCGAGATAAAAATGGCTTTGCGGCTCTTGGTCAGCACTAGTCAGATGAAACTCATTTATATGCAGAGAGTCTTTGGTGATTAGTCCATTCACGCTCAGTTGGGCGGTGACTGGAGGACTTTGATCTTTGGTGTGCCAGGCCAGTTGGGCTTGCCCTTGTAGTTTAAGATTTTGTGTTTTCTTTTGAATATTCAAGTTTAGGTCGAAATCTTGTATAGTCCAGGAGTCGCCCTCAAGCTCCATTTTAAAAGAGGCCTTTTGAAGGATCAATTGAGTGTCCTGGGTTATGTTGGGTAACTTCTGCCAGAAGATTTTCAAGAACGACTGAATTCTCTCCAGAGTTTGTTGCGGACTCAAAGCTGGTGATGATGAGTCCAGGCTCAACTTCCACTCATCTATTGCCAGCTGGTTAATAAAAATAGATCTGAGTTCTAGTTGCCCACGGAGCAGAGCTCGTAAGTGCAAGGTCATTTCAACGGTTTCACTGCTCCAACGGCTGGGCAGTTGTAAGAGGCTATCTTTTTGATGAGCCAGAGCTTGGGCTTTAAGTCCCTTTATAGTAACACCTAAACTCAAGGGAGAAATCCTCAACTCGTCCCATGTTAAAGCATAAGGGCTTAACCCATGGATTCCCTGCAAGGCTAGGTATTTGAGCCACCGCTGACTCATATCCCAAATACTTTGGACTGCGATCAAAGCAGCTAGTACGAGGCTTAAAAAAAGTAAGACCTTAATCCTCTTAATCACGGCCTGTGCTCTCATGCGATAACCAGTGCGAGCGCAACAACAGAGCATCTCGCCAGTCAGGATCGATCTCGATGACGTGATCAATAAACTGTAAGGCTTTGGTTTTATCACCTAAGCCCCAATGAATGCGGGCCATTTCGTAATAGTAACGTAACCAATCTTCTGGAGTCTCTGGTTTTAGTAGTTGCTGTTTGATCGTATTTTCTAACAAATCGTAAGCTTCAATAAATTTTTCTTGTATCAAGTAACAATCAAGGAGGAGCCACAAGGATCTAGCATCCCCTAGATTTTTATGATCCTTAAGAATGTTTTCCGCTATATCCACTTGATCAGCAAAGAGGAAAAACAGGGCCTGATCGTAAGGTTGTACCTGGGTCTTTTCGAAGTATTCTTTCCAGTAGGTGGAATTGGATGAAAGATTGTCAGCCGCAACAGCTGGATTGACGGCTTCAGCTAAGTATTTTATATAGACGGGCTTTTGCGTTACCGGCCTTTCTAAAACAGCTTGGGCTTTTTCTTTTTTAATTTTTATTTCCCAATCGGGCCAGCGATGATCCTTTGGAGCCATTTTTTTTAGTTGAATAAGGGTCTCTTCAGCTTGATCCCACAGGCCTTGCGAGTAGAGGACTTCGAGTTGGTTGTAAGTGTTATGAAATCGGTCGAGTCGGGCTTGCTCCTCTTGGGTCCACCATGTTGAGAAAGCCTGTCCAATCCCATGGACCAACTGCCTTGCTTCTCTAAAAAGGCTTAAGGCTGTTACCTCTCCTGGCTGATCACGCACTAAATCCGACAACTCCAGTAAAGCCCGCTCTCTTATACACATCTCCGA
>CAZZMS010000119.1:0-12083 GCA_964655485.1 uncultured Pseudobdellovibrionaceae bacterium
GGTTTTGCAAGCCGTGGGCTTTTCTGCGACAGTCAGTGATGCCATGGAAGAGGTCTTAGAGGCCGTGGACTATATCGCTAAACGCCCTGCGGGTAACGGAGCTGTTCGTGAGGTTTGTGATTTAATTCGGAAGTTTGGGGCTAAAAGCGTATAAAGAACAAGTAAGGAATCGCATGAAGAAGTTGATTGGCAAAAAAGTTCCACTGTTCCATCGCCAAAAAGAAGCGATGAGCTTGTATGGCCGCAAGATCTTTCTTGCGGGTAAAATTATTTTAAGCTTAGTTCTGTTTAGTTTTGAGGTTTACTCAGCAGAGAGTTTTGAGATTCCCGGTGAAGAGCTCCGCTCCGATGTCGTGTTGCCTAAGTTTGATCGCTTCCCTATGGTCATGCGTCCCCATGTGCGCTTTTCCGAACGTTGGGAGGCAGGTCTATTTGGCGCGGCTCAATTTACTGAACCTATTTTCAATCCTCTGCGCTACGGTTTTGAACTAGGTTATCACTTCAGGGAGTCCCATTCCTTTCATGCTTCGATTGCCGCTTGGCAAAGTGGTCTGAATAGTCAATATGTTCCAGGAATTGAGGCGCAAGGGGGAACAGGCAATCAAAAATATCAAATGAGTCGCGTTCCCGCACCCAAGATGAGCTATTGGGCTTACTACCATCTCAAGGCGTATCACGGAAAAATTTCCCTTTCAAAAAAAGATGTTATGAATCTGTCTCTTTATACTCAGTTCGGACTGGGCATGACTCAATTTGCTCATAAGAGTTACCCAGGGCTTAGTGTGGGGATCGGTCAGCGGTTTTATTTTACCCCTCAATTAGCCGTGAAGCTCGAAGCCAAGTTGCAATATCTGGGTATGGTGGATCCTTTCTTAGGGGGAGGAAAGCTTAAGGAGGTTAATCCGGTCCCTTCGCCATCGGAATTTTCAGACTTGTATCGCTTTGCAACCTTAGTTGAGGGTGGGCTTTTATGGTTATTTTAAGAAAAAGCCTATGGGTATTCTCGGGATTATTGATTTTATCCCTCAGCGTGCGAGCTCAAAATGAGAGTGAGTGGAGCGAGCTGGATTTAATTGAAACCGAGATTGAAAAGTCCGTGTCCAAAGAAAAAAACACACCGCAAGAAGATTCAGACAACCCGAGTAGCAGTTCCGGTGTTCGAAGTGGCAGTGAGCAAGTTATGCGCGATAAAAAAGACGAAGTGCGCTCGGCAGAGGATTTAATCTATTTAGAGAACCTCGAGGAATTAGCGATTATTCATCCCCGATATCAGCCTAAGTTCAAACGTTTTCAATTATTCGGTGGAGGGGGGGCAGTACTCAACGATCCTTGGTACACTCAATTGAGTTTAATGGCCAAGGGCACGTATCACTTCACAGATATTTTTGGAGTGGAGCTTTCTTGGATTGGCTTTAGTGGAACGGCTTCCACCATGGCGCAACAGTTGGAAAAAAATCTCCAGGTACAAGTGGCTTCCCTCGTCCGCCCACAAAGCTATATGGGAGCAGCTCTGTATCTTTCTCCAATTTATGGGAAAATGAGTTTGCTTAACAAGCGTATTGTTCCCTACGACGTTTATTTTACCTTGGGTTATGGCTCGACAAACTTGAGTGCAGCCTTGCAAAACCAAGTAGGCACCTTGCATTTAGGTGCGGGACAGATTTTCGCTCTCAGCCGAAATCTGTCTTTTCGATGGGATATTGCCTTACATATGTTTGAACAGCAAAGCACGCTACAAACCCAGAAAACTCAAACTCAAGTAGTATTTATGAGCGCAGGAATGAGTTACTTTTTACCCGAGGTGAAAAAGCGATGAGAAGATGGAGCTATAGTGTTTTATGTCTTTGTCTTTTATGCTTTGGCTATCAACCTTGGGTTGTGGCTCAAGTCAGGAAAATGGGAGCAAAAAACTCTGCTCCTGTAAATTCTCCTGCGAATCGTTTCCAGCAGATTCAAAACTTGATGCGTAGCGGGCAGCACCTTCAAGCAGCTGGGGAGCTATATCGTTTAAAAAAAACAGCTAGTGGTGCTGATCAACAGGCTGCCTACTTATTGGGGCTATCCCTGAAGGCTGCTGGATTTTTCGAGCTTGCTGCTTTGCAGTTTGTTGATGTCATCCGTATGGGCAAAGGGTCCTATTACTCTCCAGCGGTGCGCCAGTTACTGGAAGTTGCAGATCGTAGTGGAGATGAGGCGATCTTGCAGTACGCAGTAACGAAAAGTAACGAAGATTTCAGTGGTGCACCGGGCTTGCGTGAAATCTATGCTCTATACAAATCCGAGGAGTTGTCGCAGGCAGGCCAGCACGATGAAGCTCTGAGTCTCCTTCGCACGGTGCCAGTAAGTAGTTCCCGTTATTTCTCGGCGCAGTACAAAGCCTACTTGATTTCTTTACGAGCTGGCCAAGTGGATCGAGCCTTAACCATCGCACAACAGATGCTTTCTCAGGCTCGCACGCGATCAGATAGAGAATTGCTTGTACTGGCCTTGGGCCGTGCCGCTTATCAAAAGAAAGACTTCGATCGTGCGATCGCTTTCTACAGCTCTATTCCTAGAGATTCGCAGCACTGGCCCCAGTCCTTGTTTGAGTTGTCTTGGGCTCAGCTGCGAGCTGCTCGCTTTCGTTCTGTGATCGGCACGATGCAAACTCTGCATTCGCCTTTTTTTGCCGAGGAATATTTGCCGGAAACTTTCATTGTGAGAAGCATTGTATATCTCTACATCTGCCGATTTGATGAGGCGGAAAAAACTTTAGATGTTTTTGAAAAGCAACAAGGTGCGGTCGCCAGAGCTGCTATTAACTTTTACAATAACCACGGTCAAAATTTGGATCGCTTGTGGGATGAACTCAGTAAAGCGCAAAAAGCCTTGGCGCAAAATCAGCTGGATCGGAGTTACCAAGGTTCTTTGCCATTTCCGGTGGCCAAGCTGATTTTGCGGGATGGTCAAGCCATGCGTTACCTTCAGTTGCATCGTTATTTAGCTCAGGAGCTTCAGCAGGCTCAGGGCCTCCAAGGACCTTTAGGTAACTATGCAAAAAAAGCTCTTATGAAAAGACGAAAATATGTGGAAAATAAATTGGCGAATTTGGCTAAAAATCAATTGTCTTCGTTAGTCAATCAATGGCGTGAATTAAGTGAGCAAGCTGGCTTTATTCGATATGAAATCATTAACGGAAAAAAAGAAATTTTGAAATCAAAAATTGCAGGCAAGGAAACAGAGGGTACTGAGATTGACTCCGATATCAAAAGAGATTTTTACATAGCTGCTGGTTATGAATATTGGCCAGTAGATCAAGAGGTTTGGTTGGATGAGTTAGGTAACTATCACTTTATGGGGCAGCAGCAATGCAAGTAAATGTGTATATGTTTCTTGCGGGGGCCCTTTCGGTTGGTCTCTCGGCACAGATAGCACTAGCGCAAAAGCGAAAAGAAATGAATTGGTCTGATTCTGGGCAAAAGCAGCAGATGACCTTGCCCGAGACCCAAAAAAGTTTATTTGAGTCCATGAATGAAAATAAATTGCCTCCAGCTGTGATGGGACCATCAAAAGCCTTTCAGGTTTTAAAAAGTCCTAATGAAGACTATAATCAGTACAATCAAATTCTTGATCAGCAAATGGTCGAACTGCGTAAGTTACTCAAGAAAACTTCCAGTGAGGGTGCAAAAAAAGAGCTGTTGTTGCGTCTTGCCGAACTATACGTTGAAAAAGCGGATTTAACAAAAATGATCATCGAGCAGCAACACGAGTCGTCAGGGGCTTCCGCATCTAAGTTGCCTAACTACGCCCCAGCAAGAACCTACAACGAGCAAGCGGTTAAAATTTATGAGCAATATTATCAAAAATATCCAAAAGATCCACGCACTGACCAAGTGCTTTATTTCTTGGGCTATAACTATTTTGAATTAGGAGATACCAAGAAAGGCTTTCATTACTATTCGTTGCTTGACAACCAATATGCCAATTCAAGGTTTATTGTTGAATCGCGATTTGCATTAGCCGAGTATTACTTTGAAAATAATAAATTTCAAGAAGCACTGAAGTACTATGATTTTGTGATAAAGGGTAACAATCGAAGATTGGCTAAATTTGCTTTATATAAGCGTGCTTGGTGTTTCTATAAATTAGGGGAGGGCAAAAAGGGGATTATTGACCTAGAGAAAATTATTACTGCTGAAAAAAAACTGGATAAAAATAGTCAGGAGATTCGTTTAGGAAATGAGGCCAGACGTGATATTATCCTATTCTACAGTGAAGCTGGTCCCGCAGATCGGGCGAAGGATTACTTTTTATCATTGTTTGGGGTGGTAGAGGGCATCAAGGCTATAGAAAAGCTAGCCTATTTGTACAACGATCGAGGAGATATCGAATCGGCTCGAACTTTATTTGTGTTTTTGATTCAACAAAATCCCACTCATCCTAAATCATTTGACTATCAGTATCAAATTGTCAGGAGTTTCTCGACGGCTAAAGATACCAAGCGCTTCAAAGAGGAGCTCTATCGATGGGTGACAGGCTATGGCCCCAACAGTGAATGGCATAAAGCGAACATAAATAATAAGCCACTGATAGCAAAAGCCTCTGAGTTATTAGAAAAAACCCTGCGCACTTGGACTTTGCAACAACATCAGACGGCGCAAAACTCTCGTGGAAGTACGTCGCAAGACCTTGCGGAAAGCGGTTATCGACTATATTTCTCCCACTTCCCTCAATCTACGAACGCCGTTGAAATGCATTTTTATTTTGGTGAGCTGCTGTATGACATGAACAAGTATGATCAAGCTTCAGTGGAATATCGCTGGGTTGTTGAAAATGGAGGAAATAGCAAATATCGTCCCATGGCTGCAGCTAATATTTTGGTGTCGGCAGAAAAGGCCTTGCCTAAAGAGAAAGCTCTCATAGAGCAGGCTGAGAAAAATAAAGGTCCCATTCCTCTTTCTTCAGCAGTTACCAATTACATTAATCAAGGAAATTGGTTTATTAGCTCGTTTCCGCAGGATCAGAAGGTTCCAGAGACGACTTTTCGTATTGGACGGTTGTATTACTTGCATAATCAATTCGACGCCGCTCTCCCTTACTTCAGAAAAGTCGTACAAAATTACCCGGACACAAAGTATGCTGAGTACTCAGCCAATTTATTACTCGATATTCATAATCTACGCTCCGATATGGAGGGTTTGCGCAAAGAAGCTGCTTTGATTCTGTCTGTGCCTGCAATAGCCCGCTCGGGCACGGGAGAGGAAATCCGTAAGATTTTAGAAAAAGCGGATTTTAAGAAAGCTCAAGATCTAGAAAAGTCTCAGAATTTTGCGGAAAGCGCTAAATCGTACGAGACCTTTGCTGCACAGTCTAAAGATCCGGAATTAGTGAGTATGGCTCTATTCAACGCGGCTGTGAGTTGGGACAAGGCTGGGCGCGGAGACGGAGCAAGGAAAAATATCTCGCTGCTATTGTCACGCCAAGACGCTAAGGCCAAGGAGTTAAACATTAAATCTCTGGCGTTACTCATTAAGATTCACATGAATGCTGGTAGGCTAACTGAGGCCGCAAAGGCGCAAATGCAACTTCATAAACTGGCTCAAACAGACAAAGAAAAGGAAGAGGCCTTGTTGGCCGCAGGAATTTTATACGAAGCCCTATCTGAGCCTCGCAGTGCAGAGTTGGTTTATATCACTTGGGAGCGTGAGTTTCCCCAATCCGCTGCCAAAAGCGCTGAGACATGGTATCGTCTTGCCGAGGTCTATCGTGAGCAAGGGGAGAGGGCTAAAGCGCGCTTTTACTACCAGAAGTTCTTCGAAAAAGAAGGTCGAGTACTCCCTGAGAAAGTTTGGAGCTGTTACTATTTGGTGATTTGGGGGGATCAAAAGTTAAGGAATGATGATTGTTACAAGATCTGGTCTCGTTTGGGAGCCGATGAGAAAAAGAAATCGGCTGCGGCTGTGGCCAAATTGGAGCTTAATGAGTTGAAAGTTCTTTACAAAAAGCTATACGCCGTTCGCTTGAAGAATGCAGCCTCTCTTAAGCAGGATCTCGATAAAAAAGTGGCCATCTTGGATGAGATAAATCAGTTGTCTGCCAATATAGTCAAAAAAGAAAGTGGTTTGGAGACTCTTGAGTCTATTGAAATCGTGGCGCACGCTAATGTTAACATTTATGAGGAGATCCTAAACTCGCCGGCGCCTCAAGAGTTAAAAAGCGAGGAGAAAATCAAGGAGTACAAAGAGCAACTGCGTAACAACGATATGGTTAAAGGTTTTTTGAGAAACGCCGTTTCAGCTTATGAATTGATTTGGGAAAAAGCTCGCTCTTTTGACGTTTATGCTCCTGTGGTCTTACGTACATATGAGCAACTAGTGAAGCTTAAGCCGGAGTCCTTTGTGGACTGGGGTGTTGTTACCGAAGATGACTGGAGGCTCTCGTGGGTATTTTAGGACGAGCCAAGGGTGTAAGTTTTGTTTGGCTGGTGATCCCTCTGTTGGGCAGCTGCTTTCATCCTGCGGAGCGGGAGGGGGGTGGTAACACAAGTCACGCTGCTCATATGGAAGCGAGCCCAGTTGCAAGCGAAAATGAAGTTAATTCTGCCTCTAGAGGGTCATCAAAAAGTATGGAAAGCCGTGGATCTGGGTTTACAGAGCAACTCGCAAAAGAGCCCGTCCGTCCTTGGCGGCAATGGGTGGAACAGGGTCAATGGCAAAGGATTTTTGATGAGTGTTCCATTCATTTGGAAGAGAAAAATGGTAAGGATGCCTGGTGTTGGTATGCCCTAGGTGTTCAGGCCTATGAGCAAAAGCGTTGGCGTTTGGCTCGTTACTATTGGGGTAAGGCCAAGGAGCAGGGAATGGGAGAAGACATTTATTACAACGGTATGGCGCTTTTGGCTCTCAGCGAAGAAGAATGGGGCAAGGCCGCGGATCTTTTCAAGTCAGCGATATCCATGAAGGGGAAGGGTGTCAAAGAGGCCGAGTTAAATTTGTCTATTTTGTATGCTCATTTTAAGCAATGGGACAAGGCGCGCTTTATTCTCAGCCGTATTCGCCCGGAGGAGGTTTCATCTGTAGCTTTAGCCAATAGTATCGGAGCCATAGCTCTTACGAATAAGGATTTTGATGTTGCCAAGAAGTTTTTTCAACGCGGTTACCAAATCAAGGATAATTATAAGCCGCTCATTATCAACTACTCTATTCTCAGTATTGAGCATCTCAAAGATATGGACCTTGGTCGGAAGTTACTTGATCAGTGGAGCTTTTTTGGTGTTCAATCGGGAGAGGAAAAGATTTATCAAAGACTTGAAAAGGCGTTAGCGTCCCGGTAGCGAGGAGTCCCGTGAAAAAAAACATGACAGGCTTGTTTTTTGGGGTAACACTTTTTGTAGTAACATTGTTTTTTGAGATCACCCCCGGTATGGCGCAGGAAAAAGATGTGAAAAAGCAGGTTTTGAATTTTGAAGATGAGTTGGTCGAAGGGCGTGACGCCAAGCCTGAGCTCTTTTTCCTCCTGCAACAGAAGAAGTTTAATTACAAGCGCTTAATCAAGTTACGTGAAAACTTTATTCCGGAAGCTGCCCAAGACGAAGCGAAGTTGCGCGGACAAAGGAGTGAGCGTTGAGTCAGCCTCTGATTTTACGGATTTTCAAATCAGGTGCCCTCGTTGAGGTAAAGCAATTCTTGCAATTCCCGGTGGTTTTCGGTCGTCCGGGTGCTGAGGTGCATGTTTTTCTAGAGGATGAAACCGTATCCCCCATTCACGCTTTAATCGACGAGCGCCAGGGGGAGTTCTACATTTGTGATCTGGGCTCGCAAGGTGGCACTTTTAAAAACGGCCAACCTGTGCTGGATGAGCTTTTGCGTTCTGGTGACCGCCTGCGGATTGGCGTATTTGAAATTGAGGTCATCGTTGGCATTCCTAAGCCTAAAGTGGCTCCTCAGTCCCAAGTGGCTCCTCAGTCCCCAGTGAGCCCGCAGGACCGGGTGGTAAGAACAGAAGTGGCCCAAAAACCAGCGGTTCCCCCGCCGCCCATCGTGGACTCTTCGTCGCCATCTTCCAGCTCCATACCTGCGGATTTGGCTAAGCCGGGGCTTGGTTCAGTCGCTCAAGCATCAAATGAAGCGCCAATTGTCGGGGCGAAAACTGCGTCTTCCTCGGCGGGCAGTGCTGCCGCAACAAGTACATCTTCCTCTGCCGCACCTAAGACGGTAACAACAGCTTCAGCTGTTGCTGCCAAGACTGTGACTTATTCCGCAACTGCTTTAAAGGGCTCTGCCCCTTGGCACCGGAAAAAGGTGACTTTCGCTCCTGTTAGTCCCGTAGAGGATTTGAAGTCTTACCTGAAGCCCTCAGAGGGGCCGGGAGTTCAAGTCATCATGGCATGGCGGGAAAGAGTTCTTGAGGTTATTTATGTTTCGTCTCAGCAAAAGCAGCTTCTTTGGAATGAGTTACCTTTGTATCCTCAAGCTTTTGCGGATAAGCCCTTGGTCATCCGCACGGGTGGGGAATTGACCTTATTGTTACCAGGCCACTTTCGGGTCGAAGTCGTTACCGCCAAAAATCGATTTTCCAAGGATGAGCTCACTCGACTCGGGCGTGGAGTGATGACCGAGCGTGGTTGGAGTTACAAGCTCCAGGATGGGGAGTTGGTCGAAATACTGTCTGAGCTTGATGGCGTAGAATATTATGTTCGCAGAGTTCCTGAATCTAGAAAGCCTATTCCCGTTGGATTTCTTGATGTTTCCTCTACAGAGCTTACTGGATTAATTGTTTCCCTAGTGATTGTGGGCCTTTTGGCTCTGTATATGTCCATTTATGCCCCTGTAACTTCGGCCCCTCCAGAGGTTGAAGAAGTAAGAATTGCCGAGTTTGTTTATAATAAGCCCCCTGCGCCAACTCCACCTCCCACTCCGCCGGCTCCGGAGCCGAAAGTGGAAACGCCACCGCCTCCGCCCCCAAAGCCGGAGGAGCCTAAAAAGATTAAGGTTACAGACGAAAAAAAGCCGGAGTATCAAAAACCTCAGTTGCCGAAGAAAGAAGACGTTGGTAGCACCAAGGCGGGCTTGCGTCCAGTGCCCAATCCAAATCCCAATGCGGCTCAACGCGCTGGTAGTCTTAAAGCTGGCTCCTCTGTGGCCACTTCCCCAGAGGAGGGAGCCAATGCGGCCTCGGCTGAAGCTGATGTATCTCAAACCGGACTGCTGTCAGCTTTTGGTGGTGGCGGTAATCGTTCGAAGTTAGATAAGGCTTACTCCGGTAGTGGTCAGCTTTTAGGTATGGCGGGTAAGTCCACGGGCTTCACGGGCCAGAAGGAGAATCGCGATGGTGGTGATGATTTGGGAGCTAAGTTAAAAACGGTGGGGCAAGGTGGCCAAGGGATTGCTACCGAAGGGATTTCAGGTATTGGCACCAAGGGGCGGGGCTCGGGTGATGCTGGCTATGGGACGGTTGGCACAGGATCTGGAAAAGGTCGAGTTACCATTGATGTGCCGGGTAACGATGCCGAGTTCGTAGGTACCATCGATAAAGAGGCGGTACGGCGAGTGATTCGCTCGATTCTTAGTCAAATTCGAGCTTGTTATGAGCGATCCTTGCGGCGCGATCCCACTCTCACGGGTAAAGTGGTGATCAACTTTGAAATTGGAGCCGGTGGTCGAGTGGTGGCTGCTCGCCCCAAAAGTAACACTTTAGCCGATAGTTCTGTCGGCTCTTGTGTGGCGGAGCGCATTCAGGAACAGCGCTTTCCTGAGCCTCCGGGGGGAACCATCGCAGTCGTCGATTACCCATTCGTATTTGATGCACAAAAATAATTAAAAAGGAGGTTATTGTGAACACAGAACAAATGGGATTTATTCAAAGAGCCTTTGTTGAAGGCGGACCGGTGATGTATATTATTTTATTCATCGGTATTGTCACCATTTTGCTGATCTTTGAGCGGCTGATCGCACTCAAGGCCGCTGCAGTTGATAAAAAAGACTTCTTGGATCAAGTTTATTCCATGATTCTACGTGGCGATGTGCGGGGGGCGATTAGTTTTTGTGATGTGAAAAAAACCCCCCTGAGTAATACGATCAAAGCAGGACTGGTTCAAGCTTTAAACAAGCGGCCGGACGAGGAAATTCAAGTGGCCATGGATGCCTCTGTGTTGCGTGAGCAGCCCAAGATTGAAGGTTGGGCCTCTTTGCTCGCTGTAACGGGTAACACAGCCGTATTGTCGGGACTGCTTGGAACAATTATTGGTATGATTCAATCCTTCCGCGCCGTAGCCGCTGCGGATCCTGCACAAAAAGCTGAGGAGCTATCTAAGGGTATTTCCCACGCCTTGAACTGTACCGCCTTTGGTCTTCTGGTAGCTATTATCTCGATCATCGCTTATGGTTACCTTCAACTACGCATTCAACGCCTTGAGAACGAGATGGTCGAAGGCTCCATGAGCGTGCTCAACTTAGTTGCAGCTAACCGAGATAAAATTCGCGACTAAAACCACGAGCGGAGGGGTTGTGGCAGAGATTCAAGAAACGGGTGGGGGGCGCCCCAAAAACTTTGAGCCGAACCTCGTGCCATTCATCGATCTGATGAGTGTGCTTATCACCTTTTTGTTGATCACTGCGGTGTGGACTCAAGTTTCGATGATTCAAATCGGATCAAGTATCTATGGTAAAAAAGATCCAAACAATCAGGAGCGCCCTCCGGTGCCACCAAAAGCTGAGATTCCCCTCAAACTTGACATAAAACCCGAGGGTTATGTGTTAACCGTGGGAAGTGAGCAAACCTTTTTACCCTTGATTGCTGGGCGGTTTGATGATGCTGGTTTGTTGGCAAGGCTTGAGCGAGTGAAGCAATTGTATCCAGAAAAAATAGACGGGGCCTTAGCGATGGTAGATCAGCTTCCTTATGAGCGTCTCATCAAAGGAATGGATGCCTTTTTATCTGCCGGATTTTCACAAATTTCAGTACTAACAGGAGGGCCCCGTTAATGGCTATACATCCTCCGGGTCAAAAGTTTCGCTCCTCACGGATCTTGTCCAAGCGTGGTGGTAAACGCTCAGTCGTGGTGACTTTGTCCTTAACTGCCATGGTGGATATGTTTACTGTTTTGGTGATCTTTTTGTTACAAAATTATAATGCGACTGGAGAAGTTCTTTTTCTGCCCAAGGAAGTGGAGTTACCCAAAGCAGAGAAAATTAAGGAGCTTAAGCCAGCTGTGGCAGTCACGATTTCGCAAAAGCAGGTCTTTGTCGATAAAGATCCGGTGATTCTTACGGTCGATGTCGCAGCTCATCCTGACTGGCTTATTCCCCAAGTCAAAGCGCAGGTGGAAAAATATCTGGAGCTCGCAAGACAGAAAGAAGAGTCGCGTATCGATAAGCGTTTGCAAAAAGTTATGGGTTCTGACGCAAAAACTGCAAGCTTCATCCCCGATTGGAAGAAGGTGACTGTTCAGGCCGATCGTGGGATTGATTTTGGTGTTGTCAAAAAAATCTTATACACCGTCACTGAAGCTGGTGCCGGTGAAATAAACTTTGCGGTTCTTAAGGAAAAAAAGTAACTTAAGCGCGTGCGTTGGCTGACTTGGCTGAGTGTCATACTAGCCTTTCTCATCGGGGTTATCCTCGATCAGACTTTTCTCAGGCGTTGGTTGGATTTGAATCAGAGCGCAACTCCTGCGGCGACTGATGAAGCTCCATATGTACATATTTTGCAAGGGGTTCACTTAGTCGAGTCTCTATACGACAACAAGGAGTGGGAACTCAAGGCAGAGAGTGCGAGAAATCAAAAAGATACCCAATTGTGGGACTTGGAAAAAGTGCAAACCACCTTTTACAGCCGGGAAGGGCAAAAAATATTTGTTACCGGTGAGCGTGCTATCTTCAATATGCAATCTCGTGCACTAAAGATCTTTGATCAGGTCCATATTGAAACTTCGGATGGACAGAAGGTCGCAACCAAGGAAGTTGAATATCAAGCGGGAGATAAACGCTTATTTACTTGAAGTGAGGCGCAAGTGGAAGATCCACTGATGGGACATTTGGTAGGTGGTCACCTGAAGGTGTTAATCGGCAAAAAAGAGTTGCAACTGAGCGGTGGTGTCAGGGGGG
>CAZZMS010000120.1:0-10974 GCA_964655485.1 uncultured Pseudobdellovibrionaceae bacterium
CATACCACACTTGCCAACTAGCCAAAGCCTCAGCCCAACGAAGGTTAGAGTGGGGGGGCAGTGAGTCTTTTAGCTCAAACAAGCGCTGGAGAGACTCCTGAAGTTTTGGCTCTAGATGGAGCAAGTGCTGGTCCAAAGTGCCTAACCACAATTTGTGACTTTCTTCTTTTTGCATCACGCGCTCTAGCTCCTGGGTGAGCACATGGGCCGTGCCTTCCCAAATGGGAAACACATGGGCGTTAGCCACCAAGCGTGGGATAGGTGTGTCCTCGATGTAACCCTGACCACCGAAAGACTCCATACAGATACTAAGCGCGTCCACGCTCCAGCGTGCAGAAAAAATCTTAGCCAGAGGATTGAGGAAACGTAGAAGCTGAGCCTTCTCCGCAGTAGGTAACACTTCTTGTTCGCCCCATAACTGAATCAAAGACCATAACCAATCCCCTAGGCCCCAGGCGATTGCGTAGAGCTCACGGAGAGTCACTTGAAATAAAGGAAGATCCCTAATGAGAGAGCCAAAGGCTCGTCGATGCCCGGAGTAGAGTCTCAGCCAATGCACTCCTCGACTGAGAGAGCTTAGAGCACAAACACTGTTGTAAAGCCGCGTGATGTGTAGCATCGGGGTGATAGCTTTAATACCTTCGCTTTGCACCAGCCATGCGGGGCATGCCTCTAGCTCTAATTCGGCTGTGGGCAGGGCTTTGGTACCAAACTTATTTTTTAAACGCACGACTTTGATTCCTTGCAGGCCCCCTGTAGGACTCTTGTTGATAGGAACCAAAAACAAGGATAGCCCCTTGTTACCCGAGGGGGCCTCTGGTAAGCGGGCCAAGGCGAGCGCCATTTCACTGGTGGTCGCCGAGGTGAACCATTTGTGACCATACAGACGATGCGTGGGGGGGGTTGCGCTTGTACTTGCCTCGGTAACAGGGAAGGCTAAGGTTTGGGTAAGGCTTACATCACTACCCCCTGTAGTTTCGGTCATCCATTGTCCACTGGTCCAAAAATCTTGGGAATTTCGGTTGATGAGATGGGAAAAGAAATCTTGAAAACGGGAATCTTGGGAGTTCAACTCCAAGACTCTTGCGGCCCCATCGGTCATGGCGAGGGGACAACTAAATAGCGCAGAGCTTGGGTGATAGAGATAGAGCTTTAGCATCTGATAGACTCGTGAAAGAGAGCCATGGGATCTTTCGTAACCGCTGGCTACAAGTCCCCAACGGGCTGCAAAGTGTTTCATTTCATCCCAAGCAGGATGAGTAAGGATCAGATCTTGTCTATGCCCCCAGGCATCCCAGGGATGATGCTGGGGTGGGAAGGCTTCAGCCAAAACTGAGAGGGGCTCAAGTTTTTCCACCACAGCTTGCGCGAGAGTCTGTAACTCTTCATGCTCTTGGTCTTTGCTAGGAAAGTAACGCTCCCAAGTCCAGCGCAACCAAGGGTCATCCCCCCAAGCACTGGTCAGTTGGGGGAAGCTTTGGAAAAAAATCTGTGGGCTTTGTGGCGATGTCTTTGAAGTCATGGCTCTATGCTAAAAACTAAGAGGAGCCCGGGGGAGTCTAGTTTTTTGTCACAAAAAGCTGTTATCCGCGTAATACTCGAAATAATCCCCTCGTCAATTCGTGGGCCTCTTGGTGTTTTGTAATGAGACAGGAGTGATATTTAATATGGATTGGACTTCTGCGAGCGATGAAGAGCTTATGACTCTTTACGCCAAACGTGGCGAGGAGAAAGCCTTTCGTGAACTTTATGAGCGTCACAAAAATCGGGTGTGGGCGTATTTACGAAAAAGACTCAAAAGCTCTGAGGAGGCCGGTGAAGTGTTTCAGCGTGTGTTTTTAAAGTTGCATAAGACAAGAGCGCTTTTTAACCCGCAGTGGCCCTTTTTACCTTGGCTGTTTCAGATCTGTTACCAGGAGCTAGTGAGTTTTTGGCGGGCGGAAAAAAAATACCAAGGGCTGGTGTCCTTGGAGGAGTGGCTTTCTCAAAATTCCCATGAGGCGACAGAATTTTCATTTCTCCCCCAGGAGACTAGTCGTCCAGAGCTTCAAGTGGAGCAAGTCATGAGCAGTGCGGCCTATAAAACCCTTAGCTCCCGGGAGAAGGAGATCCTTGCCACTCGCTTCCTCGATGAAAAAAGCTTCAGCGATATGGCTGTGGCTATGCAAACGTCCGAGGCCAATGTGCGCCAGATTTTATCTCGTGCTTTGAAGAAACTCAGGAGGGCGTATGCCAAAGGCTCCTAACACTCATGAGGCCCTTGTGCAGAAGGAATATCTGGAGTTTATCTCCGGTACGACCAAAGAGGGAGTGCCTCAGGGCGTGCAAACTCAGTTCTGGAAAGAGTATGCCGCGCTTAGAGAAGTGGAGAAAGTCACATGGGGGCGTCTTGTGACGAAGTCTTTAGTTATGCACGGGTTTGCTTCATTGTTCACACTGTCTATTTGCCCGCAATTTGACTACCGCCTGGCCCACTGGGCCCGTTTGGATCACATTTTTATGCATTGGGGTGAGGGTTGGTGCAGCTTTTGGTGTGGAGTGTTGTATATGTCGGTTACCGCCCTGGTGTTACCGGGAGTGCTTTCCGCAGCTGAGGTCAAAAAGTTAAAACCCTGGTGGAGTGTGGGGGTGATATTACTCAGTGTGGTCTCTCTACTTGTTTTTACTGTATTGGGTGGCAGTGATATTTGGGACACCCTAACTTTCCTATGGATTTTTGGGGCCGTGCTAGGAGCGCAGGTGATTTTCTCTGGACTCACTTGGTTTAGAGCGCGTTTGACAGGGGAGGCCCTATGAGAGCTGTTACCGATCGCACCTCGCCATTAAGTTTTTTGTTCCGTTTGTTGGGCTTGATGCTGTTATGTGTTACCCTAGGTCGGCCCGTTTATTCTCATCCCACGAGCTTTAAGGGGAGTATGATATTTGATTCTCAATTTAGCGACTCTTTTCGCGCAGTGGGTTTGGGTTGGTCTTTTAGTTCGAAAGCGGCTTTATGGGCGAAGGGAGCTGCATGGTGGAATAAGTCTGGATCACTGGTAACCCATTATTGGCCCAGTGTGAACTATCTGCTGTGGCGGGGTAACGAACTTGACTATCAAAGTAACTGGTATGTGGGCCTCGGAGTGAGTAAGCAGGGACAAGTGCTTCCCTTTACGCAACTCGATTGGGAAAATCGTGAGGTGTATTTTATGCTCGATTATCAGGGCTTACCCGGTGATCTTGGGCCTTCTTTTATGAGTCGTCAGCGTATTGGTGTGGCCCCTTTTTTGGCCGACTTTGATCAGTGGTCGGCTTGGCTCATCGTGGAAAACATGAGTATGGGATGGGAATATCAGGAACTTAGGCAAATTCTTCGTTTTTACTATAGAAACATTCTCTATGAAATCGGAGGCTCGCTTAGAGGAGGATGGTTAGTGAATTTAATGGTGCATTTTTAAAGGAGGTGAATATGCAAAAACAAAAAATCAAGCTCTCACGGATTCTTCCTTGGGGCCTTTTAGCATGGCTTGGGATGGTAACATCCCTTGCGCAAGCGGAAGTGCAAGAGCTCAAAGTCAAAGGGATGGTGTGTTCTTTTTGCGCTCAGGGGATTGAAAAGAAAATTAAACAACACTCTGGAGTCAAACAGGTGCAGGTGGATCTTAAAGCAAAAACCGTAAAGGTGGACTGGGGAGATAATCCTTCGACTTTGCAAGAAAATGATTACCGTCACCTGCTGGAGGAAGCAGGCTATGAGCTTGATTCTTTGCGTGTTCTTGGCGGGGGGTGAACCATGAAAGGTATTAAAAAAATAGTGGAAAATCCTTGGCTTAGTCTCATTCTTTCAAGCTCTACTTGGTTTTGTTGTGTGTTACCGGCTTTATTCGTAGCTTTGGGAGCGGGTGGGGTATGGTTGAGTTTATGGAAAAGTTTCCCAGCCCTGCTATGGCTTGGGGAACAGGGAGGTATTTTATCTCTCTTGGCTTTGTTCGGTGTGGGTCTTAATGGTTGGAATCTTTGGCGTAAACGTCATGAGCCTTGTCCTTTGGATCCCCAGCTGGCTCGCGCATGTTTGCGTTTGCGTCGTATGAGCTGGGGACTTTGGGGATTATCCGTGATCGTGCTAGGTGTAGGAGTTTCGTTTCAGTATTTCGTTGGCTTTGAATAATCCGTCTTTTGCCGTTATTTCCTCCCTGGGCTTTTTCGTTTCGCCCCGTGGCACGCCATCCATGGCTCAACTGTAAAGGGCTTACGCCCTTGGCCATCCATGGTGCTTAAGGCCTCCGGGGGAAAGAAAAAGCCCAGGGAGATATACAAAAAGACGCGCTGTTTCTCTTAAGTTTTTCACCCCTTAAGCTTGTACTGTAATTTCCACAAAAAAAGGTGTGGAACATTCGTCAACTAAAAAGGGGACCACCAAAGTTGTTCCCGAATGATACTGAGAAATATGAAACTGCCCTTGAATGACCGTAGGGATAGCCATTTCAAATTGGTAACCCATTTGATTCAAGGTCGTTTTAGCTGAGCCATAAATTTGGTTGGTGAGCTCACCTACGGCATCGGTTACCTCTGTGGTGAGATCCGTGTATTTTTCGCCCAACATATTTTCTAAAATCTTAAATATCGCTGGTCGAGTATAACTGATGGTGAGGGTGCCTTTCATGGGGCCCGCCACCATGCCGACCATCCCAGCAATCTCGCCTTTCGGCTCAAATTTGTTTTGAATAAGGGGTTTCTGAGGTTTTACAACCGTAGAGGCCATCAAAGACATCGTCTTGATCACGCCATCCACGAAGGCATTGAGGAAATTTTTATCCAATAAAGGGTTTTGCACTTTCTCTGCGGCAGACATAACAGGCCTCCTAGAAATTTGTTACCAAAAGGGAGCGAAGGATGGAGGCCTAAGCCGCCTTGGGTGCATGGTGTTTTTGCCATACTCGCTCCAGTTTCGCCTTCAAGGTTTGAGCATTGAAAGGCTTAACCACATAGTCGGAGACACCCGCTTTAGCAGCTTCTATGATGTTTTTTTGCTCACTCTCGGCGGTCACCAGAATAAAAGGAGTGGATTTTAATTGAGGGTCAGCCTTAACCGCTTTGAGCAAATCAATCCCTGTCATTCCCGGCATATTCCAGTCACTGATCACCACACCGAAAGGATGTCCCGAAGCGTGAGCGGATTTGATTAACTCCCAAGCGGGCTTGCCGTCGTCAGCCTCTTCGATTTGGCTGTATCCTAGCTCCATGAGGACTTTTTTTACGATTTTTCTCATGGTAGCGAAATCATCGACGACTAAAAAGCGAGTATCGGGTGAAAACATTTGGGCCTCCTTCGTGTGGTCAAAGTGGTTTCGGTGGTAGGAAGACGAACTTCCGTAAACTTCCCATCGACGGGCTTTAGAAAAACTCAAGGCTTTTGGACTTTGGGTGGAGTTTGCGGGCTTAAGTTATGGATTTTATTTTATTTGTTAATCATCAAATCGATCTTATTCAGGTGCCAAAAAGTTATGGCTTGTGGTTGACTAGGGAAGTGGTCAGGGCGGCAAGATACAGAGCCAGTGTTCTGGACTTCGTTATGATCCCTGAGCCTGCTAGGCCTGAACCATAGTGGTGGGCAACATCCAAACTTTTGTGCAGACTTGGCGTCCTCTGGATAAGTCTGTGAGGAGGGAAAATGACACGCTTAAGGCAGGGTTTTTTGGCAGGGTCTTGGTTGCTGGTAGCTTTTGTTACCATGGGGTGTTTTAGTGTTACTGCGCAAGCTTATGAAAAAAAAGGAGGAAACATGAGTGTTTTTGATTTCACCGTAAAAGATGCCACGGGCAAGGATTATCCTTTGTCACAACACCGGGGAAAAGTGTTACTCATTGTGAACGTGGCTAGTCGTTGTGGGTTCACCCCGCAGTACACGGGCTTGGAGAAGCTTTATAAAAAATACAAGGATCAGGGTTTCGTTGTCTTGGGTTTCCCTTGTAATCAGTTTGGGGCGCAAGAGCCAGGGAGTAACGAGGAGATTCAGACTTTTTGCTCGAACGAATACGGGGTGACTTTTCCTGTGCTTGCGAAAATCGATGTCAACGGTAACAACGCAGATCCTTTGTATGTTCACCTGAAGTCTAAAGCTCCTGGTATTATGGGGAGTGAGGCGATTAAGTGGAACTTTACTAAGTTTTTGGTAGACCGCGAGGGTAAGGTTATACAACGATACGCTCCGCAGACTACGCCCGAGCAGATTGACGAAGACATTGCTAAGGCCCTAAAAGTGAATGCATCTTAAATGGGTTTCTCCCAGGTGCTGACTTGGGAGCCTAAACAGTGAGCTTACCAAGAAAAAAAGGAGTTCTACTATGAAACTCGAGAAGAATGTTCACCCGGTGGAAAGAGTCGTTCGTATTGTGGTCGGTGCTGCCTTATTAAGCCAAGCCTTTATGGGCCTGCAAAATCCCTGGTTCTTTTTGGGGGCTGTCCCCTTGTTAACTGGACTTTTAGGTTGGTGCCCTCCCTACAGTTTGCTAGGGATTAACACTTGTCGTTTAGGAAACTCCTCGAAATAGTTCTACAGATGTTTTTTTAAAAGCCTGAGGGATTTTTCCCTCGGGCTTTTTTCTTGTGGTCTGGCATGGATCCGCATCAACCACAAAGAACATGGTTCATGGATAACTAGGGACTTTCGCGAACCGTAACAAAACTGTGATGTTTTGTATCGTATCCCCATTGAAGTCGATAGCCAACATCGGCTCCGGCTTGATTCAGTTCAGAGGTAAATCCGATGCTCCTTGGGCCTTCGCCAGAGGAGTCTTGTTGAGCCGGTTGACGAGAGGAGGAGTCACTGGGGGGGATGAAGCCTATCGGACGCGGAGTTTGAGAAGTGCTTTGAGTGTCGCCAGAGGAGTCGTGGGGAATAAAACCAAAATGGGGTTTTTCCGACGTTTTCGTCGGTGCCTCCTGCGCTGGGAGAAAACCAATATAGTCGAGGCCGCGAGACTCTGCAGCGTCGTTTTGGCGAAAGCTTTGGGTTTGAGTCTCAGGGGGAATAAACCCAATGTAGCCCTGTTTGTGGTTCTGCTCCTGCCATTCATCGAGAATCCTTTGCGATTTCTTGGCAAGAAGTTGCAAAGTTTGCCTGGGATCTTTTGAACCAAGAAGTTCACTGAAAAAGTGAAGACCAGATTCCAGCTGAAAACGCAACATGGATCGGGTTTCTGGGGGAACCTTCGGATTTTTAAGGAGAATGAGTTGAGTGGCCATTTCATCCCATAGCCAGTTGAGTTCAGCTAACCATTGGCTAAGATGAGCGTTGGCTTCATCGTTTCGCTGGTGAGTGGAGATTTTTTGACCTTCTGCTTGGAGAGATTTCAAAAAAGATAACCAACGAAGTTCGGCCGCGGAGTACTGAGGTGTGCTGGCTCCCGTAAACACTTGCCGGCATTGATGGGCTTGGGCTGGGGCACAGCAGGCGTAAAGCAGGCCTAGAATCAAGCTTAGAAAAAAGGGTAGCCATGGCCTGTCTTTAAGCGACTGGAAAGTTTTCAGGCCGTGTTTGTTTTGAGAGCTTTTTCGATTGTTTAGAACCATGGCAATCCCCCATCATTAAAGTGAGGCCTTCCTAACGAAATCTTATCCGAGGGGCAAAACGATTTTTTTTGTTCTTCGCATAAGTTTTTGTGATAAAACTGGGATGCTACCATGGGGTAGCATGGCCTTGTCAGAGAACTACGTAGCAACAGGTGTTACCGACATGACTGGCAACAAAAATTACATCACCCCGCAAGGTCTGCAAGCTTTGCAAAACGAATTGCACCAGCTCCTCCATGTCGAGCGTCCTAAAGTTGTTGAGACTGTAGCCTGGGCCGCCTCCAACGGAGACCGCAGCGAAAATGCTGATTATATTTACGGCAAAAGGCGACTGAGAGAAATTGATCGTCGGGTTCGCTGGCTGACGGAGCGATTAGAGTTGGCTCAAGTCATAGACCCTCAAACGATCCGCACGGATCGGGTGGTATTTGCGTCCTGTGTCCTACTAGAAAATGAGGCGGGTGATTGGGTTCGCTATCAGCTTGTGGGAGAAGATGAGATTGATGTCCAGCGTGGGCTGATTTCTTGGCGTTCTCCTCTGGCGTCAGCTCTTTTAGGCAAGGTCGAAGGTGATGAGGTGCAGGTGCAAACGCCCAAGGGTGTGGTCACCTATACCATATTGAAGATTGCTCGCTTTTGGCATGAGCTAGAGGGCTGAAGAGCCTTGAGGTCAAGAAAGCCCCTGCCTTTGTGAAGGAAGGAGTTGTCATGCAAACACAAACACTGTGTGGGAAAGAAGTGGCCAAGCACTTGTTAGCAGAAGTCCGTGAGGAGTTAGCCGTCTGGAAAGAGAGCCAAAGCCAAGCTCCAGGGCTCGCTTTGATTTTGGTTGGTCATTATCCCCCCAGTGAGGTGTATGTGGCCGCTAAAAAGAAAAAGGCGGAAGAACTTGGATTTAGAGCCGAGACGTTTCGCTTCCCTGAGTCCATCAGCGAAAGTGAGCTACTCAAAGCCCTGTATCAGATTCAAAATGACCCTCTGATTCACGGTGTTTTAATTCAGCTGCCTTTACCGGCTCATCTGAACCGGCAAAACATTCTCGCAGGACTTGATCCTCGAAAAGATGTTGATGCTCTGACTTGGACAAATCTCGGGCGACTGATGGCTAATCAATTTGAAGTAGCACCCTGCACGGCTCATGGGGTCACAAAAATTTTGGATTATTATTCCATTCCTGTGGAAGGAAAAAGGGTCGTCGTGGTGGGCCGAAGTCTCATCGTTGGAATGCCTCTTTCTGTGTTACTAACTCATCGAAACGCTACGGTAAGCTTAGCTCATTCCAAGACAAAAAACTTATCTGAGTTGACTTCTCAAGCCGATATCTGTGTTTTTGCCGCTCACCAAAAAAATCTGTTTGATCGGAGCTTTGTAAAAAAAGGCGCTGTGGTGATTGACGTAGGGATTCATCGCTTGGAACCAAAGGGATTGACGGGGGACTGTGACCAAGAGTCCCTGCAAGACTGGGCGACAGCTTTGACTCCCGTACCGGGAGGTGTGGGGCCTGTCACGGTGGCTATGGTGATGGTCAATCTTATGCGTTTGGCTAAGCTCCAGATAAAACCCCTTCAGGAAAACTGACTATGAGGTTTGAAAAATATCAATCGAAAGTAGAGTTTTTCTTAGTCACACCTTTGGAGATCATAGAGTATGTTGAGATTGATCGTGGATGAAGAGGGGGCCCAACGTTTGACGCGGAAACATCCGTGGTTGTTTCGACGTCACTTCTCAGTCAAACGACTGCAGGCCGTGCAACCTGGATTCTCGGTGGAAGTGGTGGATGAACAGAGTCGTTTTTTAGCCTATGGTGTGGCGGATAACGAAGAGGAGCTCGTTTTTCGAGCTTGGAGCTTTCATCCCGAGGAAAAAGATTTTTTTTCTTTGTCCTTTCTTGTGCGTCGAATTGTGCAAGCTTGGATAGTAAGACAACGGCTAGGCATTCTGGGGTCCAGGCGAATTTTGTACTCTGAGGCCGATGGGCTTAGTGGGGTGATTTTGGATCTTTATGAGCTCCCCGAGCTGGGGGCCGAGGTCTGGTATTTTCAAGTATCCACCAAAGCTTGGGATTATTTGGTTTCCGATCCATCTTTACTTATCACTCAAGTGGTGGAGTGGCTGCTTCAAGACGGGTGGATTCAAGCGAGTGATGTGGCCAAATCCAGAGCTTGGGTGGTTAAAAAAACTTACTCAGAGTCCCTTGAGCATGGGTTTACTTCAGGAAGTTTTTTTGATTTGCATCAAGCCACTGCGTTGGTGATGTTACCTCCAAGACCTAAGTTGACTCATGATAAAGTTCATTTGCAGACCGATTTTTTGCGGGGTCAAAAGACCGGGTTATTTTTAGATCAGCGGGACAATCTCGCAGCGGCCGCATTTTGGGTTCAACACCTGTGGACACAGAGTCGGGTGGGGCCGAGTTTGCAAACATCATTTTTGGCAGCGCCACCCGACAGAAAAGCTCTAAAGATCTTGGATCTTTGCTGTTACCGGGGAGCTTGGTCCTGTGCTTTAACGCAAGCTTTGGTGGGTGCCGCTGCTATTGAAGTTCACTTGGTGGATCAATCATCCGAGGCTTTAGCGCAGGCAAGGGAAAACGCCATAAATCACGGTGCTACGCGAGCAGAGATTTATCTCGGAGATGTCTTTGAGGTCCTAGATCGATTGCCTGATGCAGAGTTTGATATCGTAGTTTGCGATCCGCCTGCTTTTGCAAAATCCAAAAAGCATCTAAGCTCCGCCCTTCGTGGGTATAAGGTACTTAACCAAAAAGCTCTTTCCAAGCTGTCTACCCCAGGAGGTTTTTTTATTACCGCCTCTTGCTCAAGGGCTGTGAGCCGTGAAAGCTTTCAAAATTTGGTAACAGAAGTCTTGCAAGCTCAGAGTGAGCCCATGCAGCTTGTCTACGCCGGCATTCAAGCTTTGGATCATCGGGTGATGGCGCATTTTCCAGAAGGGGAGTATTTAAAAGTTCTTATGTACTCCCGGTGAGCTCGTTTGCTTCTCACTTTAGTCTAGTCTTTTGATGTTTTTTCCTCGACTAGCCTTTTTTTTAGTCGCCTGCGAACGATAACGAACTTAGGTGATCTGTTTATAACGCATGCACAGATCCACTTGAGGTGAGTTATGAAAAATTGGTGGCCATTTTGGTTACTTACTTTGATAGGTGTCCCTTTGTTACTTGTTGGTTACCAAAACTGTGCTCCGGCGATTTTCTCTGGTTCTGGTGGAGGCGGTGGGGGTGGGCCAGGTCCTATCGTACCCGCCGGTCAGTTTGCTTTGTTAAATCAGACCTTACAAACGGGTTTTAATCAGCCTTTAAATTGGAACGCCACTTATCAAGGAGATGCTACGGGATGGACTTTAAGTTTAGATCCAGCAAATATCGTCAATACTCAAGCGATAAGTAACATCGGGACTATCACAATA
>CAZZMS010000121.1:0-7347 GCA_964655485.1 uncultured Pseudobdellovibrionaceae bacterium
CCGCAGGGCAAAAACTTTATCAAAGGGGAGAGCGGTAACGTCCTGTGGGGGAGCGATACTCCAAAAACCCCCGAGCCCACTCATGGATAGGCCAATTAAATAAATGCGATGGATCCAGGGCTTCCATGGCTTTTGCCGGACAAACTCTAAAAGCCACAAATTGTGTTCATAGGCCTTCAGCGGTCCTGTGTTACCCCAGCCCTTGCGGGAGATATTATTGTTATTAAACGAACTTCCAATGAACAAAATATGGGCCGGATGCTGTGAAAGAAGAGAATAAATGTAGATTCGTTCGACACCAAAAGCATCAGCCCGCGAGCCAATCCCACCGCGGAAGATAAAGAGATCTTTGGCTTTGGGGTCAGGGTTCCAAAATAAATATCCTTGTTGTCCAATGGCGGGAAACTCGAGTTGATAGAACTCATACTTGGAGGCGATGATTTCTGGCACTCCCCAACGCCATTTCATGAACCACGGCTTGTGCTTTAAAAACTCCTCGTGCCAAAGCTTTTGGCATTCCGGCTGCTGTAGCTGCCCGGCGTGATGGCATTCTTTGCTTGCAAAAACAAAACTTAGCGGAAATTCGAGCCCCCCTAGAACCTCGGCGTTGCTGACCAGAACATTTTGCGATTCCAACAAAGCCTTGGGCTCCCGCCAAGCCGGGGAGAGAGAAGGCTTGGCCCATGCGAGGTGGGGAGCTATGAAAAGACATAGGCCCCGCCAGAGTTTAGTTCCCATGGCCCCAAGCTTTCTCCCCCTCCTAAAAATTTGTCAAGATAAAGTGTCCAAATACTTTTGCGTCTCCGGGTGTTGCGGGGAGCTAAAGACCTCAGCACAAGGGCCGTGTTCAATCACTTGGCCGTGATTTAAAAAAGTCAGGGTATCGCCCACGTTTTTTGCACTTCTCAAATTGTGGGTAACAAAAATTAAAGTGAGCTGTTCTTTTAAAGTCATTAAAGTCTCTTCGATTTTCTCACTGGAAAGGGGATCTAGCGCACTCGTTGGCTCGTCGAGCAAGAGAACATCAGGGTCTGTGGCCAGGGCCCGTGCTAAACACAGGCGCTGTTGTTGACCACCCGAAAGCTTTTGTGCCGGTTGATGCAGGCGATCTTTGACCTCATTCCATAGGCCCACGGCTTGTAGAGTGCTCTCTACTTTTTCTTGCCATACTTTTTTATTTTTGATGCCACGAATTTTTAGACCATAAATAATGTTTTCAAAAATACTTCTAGGAAAAGGATTAGGTTTTTGAAAAACCATGCCAATGCGTAAACGAACATAGATCGGTTCAGCCTTCAAGATAGACAAATGATCCGGTAACAGAAGGATTTCTCCCTGGTAACGTGCGCCGGGATAAAGATCATGCATGCGATTTAATGAACGAAGAAGAGTTGATTTGCCGCAACCCGAGGGGCCGATGAGAGCATGAATTTTATGGGGGGCGAACTGAAGGTTGATGTTTTTTAAAATCTCTACCTCTCCGTAGGAAAAAGAGAAGTTGCTGATGTCAATTTTAATAGCTTGGGCATTGGAGGAAGTTTGGCTCATACAGACCTCAAAAATATGGAAAAAGTTGTGGGAATGTAACGGAAAATTAAGAATTTTTGAATCATATAGTTAACTCTCAGCCGAAATCTAATCATGATATTTTTTATGATAATAATGACGAATGGCTTGCGCGAGTAAGGTCAAAATGGCTACGGCTACTAGGAGAACAAAAGCGGCGGCAGCTGCGTTTTGATGAAATCTCTCATCCGGGCGAGAAATCCAGTTGTAAACCTGGATGGGAATCGTCGTAAATGAGTCCCATAAGAAATCAACTTGTATGCTAAAAGGTTCGAGAGTTATCGGTGGGCTTGGCAAAAAAGCAATAAAGCTTAATGCCCCAATAGCAATAAGTGGGGCGGCCTCTCCAAGAATTCTCGCCATAGCTAAAACTACCCCGGTGATGATACCGCTTAAGGAGTAGGGTAACAGATGATGCCACACCCATTGAGACTTGGTGGCCCCCAAAGCGAAAGCTGCCTCTTGCCAGCTTGTGGGTATCAGGCGGAGGGTCTCTCGGGTGGTGACAATGAGGATAGGAAGAGCCAATAGACTTAAGGTAAGACTTGCCGTGAGAATACTTTCACCAAAGGCCAGACCATGGACAAAAAAACTCAAAGCAAAAAGGCCAAATAATACTGAGGGAATACCCGACATCGTCAGAATGGATAGCTCGATGATTTTTGTAATTTTGTAGCGTGCGGCATAAACCTCAAGAAAAATCCCGGTAGCCACACCGATGAATACAGAGAAGATGGCTGTAAGGGTCATAATGACAAGAGAACCCACCCACGCAGACAAAAAACCCGCTTTTTCTGGCTTGCGCGAGGGAAACTGGAGAAAAAAATCCCCATGCAAACGCTCTCGCCCCTGCCACCATAGTTCAAATATAACAAAGAAGATGAAGGAAAGAATAAGTAGAGCCAAGATCCAAGCTATGGCCTGAAACCAGCGATCTTTAGCCTCTTTTTTTTTAGCCAAACTTTTTAAGTCCATCGTAGGTTTTGCAAGAACACTCATGAGTGAACAACCTAGTTTTTATTTTTTAAGTACAATCCGACGATATTAAGGCTTAAACTCAGCAAAAGTAACACTAAACCCACGGCATACATAGATTGATAAGCCATGCTCCCATGGGGACTGTCTCCGAGACTGACCGAAGCAATATAGGCCGTTAAGGTTTGCCCTCCTTCCAAGGGGTTAACACTGAGTTTGGCCTGGGCCCCAGCCACGATAGTAACAATCATCGTCTCGCCTAAGGCACGAGCTGTGGCGAGTAACAGGGCTGCAACAATCGCTGATTTTTGCCCGGGAATTAAGATGTACCAAAGGGTTTCCAAGCGATTAGCTCCCAGAGCCATAGAGGACTCTCGCCAATCTCGGGGGGCTTTGCGTAGGGCCTCCTCGATCAGTGTGGTGAGATAGGGGATGAGTAACACAGCCATCATGAGGGCGGCGGATAACTTGTTGAAAGCTTCAAGAGGTAACCATCTTTGTAAAAAAGGAGTCAGAAAGAATACGCCAATAAAGCCTAGAATGATGGTCGGTATAGCGGCTAACACTTCGAAGATGGGTTTCAGCCACTTTAGGGTATGAGGAGCCACATAATCCGAGAAAAATCCCGCCAAAGCGAGGGCGAGAGGAAAAGCCAGTCCGACGGCTAAAACCGTGATAGAAAAACTGGCGGCTAGTAGGGGCCAAATGCCGTAGCGGGCATTTTCAAAAAGAGGAGTCCAAGTGTTACCGGTTATAAAATCGATCACGGAAGCGTGAACAAAGAAAAGACTCGATTCGGTCAGAAGTGTTACTAAAAGCGTGATTACCACCGAAACAGAAGTCAAAGAGATGAGAAATAAAAACCCGCGAAACAGGCGATTGCGCCAACGGTTCGGCCAATAAAAAGGAGGGGGGTAAAATTTACTGCGCATGGAGGAATTGAGCTAAGAGCGCTTCCAGAGAGCGCATTTGGGCTTCGTGTGCGTAAGAGCCCTCGCGTTTCAAGCTTATAATTTTTTTGGCTAAGTTGTAACTTTTGGGTGATAGAGGAATATAACCTGTATCGGGCACAATCGTAGGGGCAGAGTCTAAGTAATAGGTCACAAACTCTCTGAGATATTCCTTGTCCAGCAAGGCTTTCGCATTGATGTAAATAAATAGCGGTCGAGAGAGTGGAAAGTAACTGCCATTAGATACAGTTGATTCTGATGGTAACACGGCTTTTTGAGTGCGGGGATTAATGATCGGCACGGCCTTCAGTTTATTCTTAAAAGGCTTGTAATAAGCGAATCCCAAGTAGCCTAAGGCCAGCGGGTCCTGGAGCATGCCCTGGAGTAACACGTTATCATCTTCACTTGCGGAGTAGTCCCCGCGGCTTGATTTAGCCTTTCCATTGACGACTTCGGTGAAATAATCAAAAGTTCCAGAATCTGTTCCCGGACCATACAGATGAAGGTCTTGCTCGGGCCAGCCGCTACGCACTTGTGACCATTTACGGATTTTGTTTTGTGAATCGCTAGCCCATATGCGATGAAGTTCCTCAAGGCTTAGTTCGTTGACCCAAGTATTGCTCGGGTGGACCATCACCGTGAGGGCATCGTAGGCCACGGGAATTTCATAAAATCGAATGCCTTGGGATTCGCACTTCTTTTTTTCCTCTGGGCTGATCACACGGGAGGCATTAGCCAGATCAATTTGTCCCCGGCAAAACTTTTTCATTCCCCCACCCGTACCGGAGACTCCTACGGTAACAAGTACCCGGCCCCGCTTCAAGGTCTGATATTCTTCGGCCATGGCTTCACTAATAGGAAAAACGGTGGAGCTACCATCGATGAAAATACGGGGGCGAGGAGCCGCCAGCGATAGATCAACGAGGATGGTGAAGAGTGCGAAGATCAATGAGGAATAAGCCCAGTTCATGAACACTAAAACTTATACTTAGAAATTTACCTATCTGGGGTCATGTCAAGATTGTGTTGAGAGGATTGGATGCGAGTAAGAGCCACCCTTCATGGGAGGATAAAAGCGGGCCTCTCCTAGTGGATGTCCTGTTGAGCTAGACTGAGTCCTGCAAAGCGATGTCCTCGATGTTCGATTCCTTGTTGAAAGTCGAGCTTCGGTAGAAAGACATGAATTTCTTGTAAGGTCGCAGTTCTTTAAGGCCAGGCCTAAGGCTAAATTCTTTCACCTCAGATTCTCTTGTTGGCACCGAAGGGATAGGCTGGAAGAAGTGAAGTCCCTTGGTGTATGGCCTAAGACAAGGAGAGTCTAAGTGCAGTTATGCGAATATTGGCGGCAAGCAAACTTTTTGAAAATTCGATGGACTGGATTGTTTATCGGTCTATGGAGTTTGATCCTATGTTACTCTATCAAAGGGGAAGCTTTTCCTGAAGCCTTAACCAAGGCACCGAAAATTGCTGCGGTGGAACCTCGACTCTATAATCCTCGTTACGATGTTACCGGTTACTTTTCCTCTTTGCCCATCGACGCCTTTTACAAGGGTTGGGCCCTAGGAGTGGCCTACACTCATGGGTGGAGTGCTGCATGGTCCTGGGAGGTAGTCAATGCGCAGTTTAACAGCAAGCAAGATACTGGCCTGCGCCAAGATCTTATCCAAAACTTCGGAGTGGCTCCGAAAGGCATTTTAGATCACGTCAGCACTTTTGCTACCAGTAATTTTGTTTACACTCCCATTTACGCTAAGAACTTATTGTTTAATGAAAGTATTCTTCACAGTCACGTATCGTTTGTATTCGGCGGAGGAATAGTTAGTTTTTCCAGTGGGCAAACGGCCCCCATGTTTGGCGGAGGCCTGATTTACCGGGTATTCCACAATCCCAAGTATTCCTCCAAGTTTGATTTTCGTCTTTACGCTCATACTGCTGCAGGCAAAAGTAGCGATATGATTATGTTGGTATCCTATGGCCTAGCTTACGATTTTGGAGATAATCGCCCATGGGAGTGAGGAAGTTTTTTGGGCTTCGAACAATTTTGACGGTATTCCTTTCCATGAGAGGTATCGGCTCTGTCCTGTGTTTGGTTGGGGCTTTGATAGCTTCAACAGTTCACGCAGCTATGATTCGACCCATCAATAATTGGGAGTATTCTCCCGTAGATGAGGAGCAATGGGCGGCTTTGGAAAAAGCCTCGCGTGACAAAAATTATGCTTGGATTGCCGAGAATGCACAAAAAAAAATGCAAACTCAAAAAGGTACACTGATCGAAGCTGAAGCCTTGGTATACTTGATTGAGATCCTCCGACAAAAAAATTATGAAGTGTTACCGTACTATTTAGCACTGAAAATGAATTCCTTTCTACCCAGCTCGGAGCCCGCTTACCGCAGCCTCAAAGCTTTAGAGGATTATCAGAAGAAGTATCGCTGGACTCATCCTAAAATCATCGAACTATTCACTTCAGGACGTATGACAGAGGTGCCTGAGCCTTACTACCCGTGGATCTTGTGGCTTCTCGGGGAGGAGCCCAGAGAAGGATTTTGGCGTTACCAATGGCGCTGGGATCGAGTGCGGCAGGAGGTGCTAGCCAGCGGAGATTTAGATCGGGGCACACGCCAAGCCCAGGAACTTTTAGATGATCCTCAGTTGCCTCAGGACCTAAAAAATCAAGTCCATTTGTGGTTAGCACGCTGGTATTTTCAAAAGAAAAATTATTTTAAAGCCCTGGAGTTTTATGAGAAGCACCTTCCTGATCCTTTGATGCCCTATCAAATCTCACTAGAAAAAGCGTGGGCCTACTACTGGTTGCGCAAATTTCCTGAAGTTTTTGGTATCATCCATACTCTGCGTTCCCCCAAATACAAAAATTATCAGTCTCCCGAGCTCTATCTTTTAGAGATGCTGTCTTTGCGCTACTTATGTTACTTTGACGAGATCAAAACTTCGGCTGATCGATTTGCGGCGGAGTATGGAGGGAGCATTGAAAAAATTAAAAAGAATCAAGATCTGAAAAACGATCTCGCCCTAGCCAAATGGACTCTTATGGATGTGGAATTGAATGGAGAATGGCAATTCATGTATTTGTGGAATCAGGAAAAAGAGGCTCTAGCAAAGGAGTCCTTTTTACCCGCGGGTTTAAGAGATTTATTGATTTCTCAAGTCCAAAGCTTTGTGGGCCAAATCTCCTTGGAGGCTGATTATCGTTATCATAGAGCGGTGACAGAGAAAGCACGTGAGTTACTAGATTATTATGAACAAGTAAAACTTATGGAATATCTCACCGCTTTAGATAAAACCATGGGCCCTCAAGCTCGCTCCAAGGTGGATGATGGAGAGCAGAGGCTGGAATTTCGTTCCACATTCAAACAGCTTTTTTGGCCATTTAAAAAAGAATACTGGATGGATGAGATTAGTTACTATCAAGTCTTCACGGAAGATCTGTGTGCGAAATAGCCGCGGATCAAAAAGGAGAGCTCACTCATGGATGAGTGGAAGTGGCGTAGAACATCGGAAGCATTGGTGCAGTGTAAGGGGGGGCGATCTGGGAATCGATGGAGGTTTCTGGCTTTGATTGCCTTTGCTTCTTTGACCTTGGCGCAAGCGAGCCTAGCCCAGAACGTGTCGAAAAACCAACGAGCGAAACTAAAAAAAATCGATGATTCTATCAAAATCACCCAAGAGAAATTGCGCTCGCAGCGTGATACCAAGTTTGCGGCGGATTTGTTGTTCATGCTGGCTGAGCTCTATTACGACAAAGCCATCCTCACGGGAGCATTAACCCCAGTAAAAAGTGACGGAACGCAAGATCAAACGGGGCAAGAACTCCTCCTCAAGGAAGCCTTGGAGCAGTAT
>CAZZMS010000122.1:0-10267 GCA_964655485.1 uncultured Pseudobdellovibrionaceae bacterium
GGCAGTAGCCGTAAGCTCGTCTCGCAGCTTCTTTAGCTCTGTCGCGACAACTGTTTTGTGTATCGCTAGTCCCCAAAGTCGAGGAGCTGATATTCACTAATCCGACGTTTTGAGTTTTGTTTGTCATTCCAGTCGCTGGGACGAGGGTGATTGTTTGAGCTTGGGCTACACCAAAGGCCATCAGGTGAATGGACACAGCAAGACCAGCGGTTTTTATGGAAAAAGGGTTTTTCGACATAGCTCAACTCCTTGGTGAAAAGACAGCGCTTTCTCCTACGCAAATCCCCCGCCAAGCCAGCTAGTGAATCAAATGAAATTCATTGGTATCTCGTAGATGGGGAGTGTCTCAATTCGAGACAGTGAGCTCAAAAAAGGCCCCGATCAAGCCGAGTTTTTGCTCCATTGTTCTCGTAGACTTTCCAAAAGACTTTTTACTAAAGTTTCTTGGGGGCCGTGATAACTGGCTCCAGCGGCATACCAGTGGCCACCACCGCCCAAAAGTTCAGCAGCTTGTAGGACTTGATAGCGCCCTTTGGAGCGCATACTAATGCGGTGACTCGTAGGACTTTCCTGACGAATCATGATGGCAATCTCAATTGTATTAATACTCATAATCTGATCGGTCACATCGCGAACCTCGTCAAAGCTTAGTCCATACTGTTTCAGGTCTTCGGAGCTGATGCGTGTGAGAGCGATTTTTCCTTCTTCATGGTATTCCAAATGGGAAAACACCTTGCCCATAAAGGCAATCTTTTGTGGGGTTTGGTGACTAAACAAATGGCGATGGATCGTCTCTGAGTCGATCGGCAGGCGCAATAATTCTGCAGCGATCAAATGAGAGTTAGGAGAGTTGCGGATAAAGCGGAACAGTTGTGTGTCAAAACTTATACTCGTGTACAAAGCACGAGCCATATCCACATCGAACTCTATGCCGAGTTGCTTAATGAGATGGTATACGAGCTCACCCGTGCTGGCTGCCTCCATGTTGATGTGTGCGGTTGGCGGTTGAGGCCCGTTCTCTAGTAGCGGGTGGTGGTCAATAAAGTAGAGCCAACGCGATTTCTCAGCTAAGTGTTTGTACAATGGTTCAAGAAGACGTACATCGTTGGTGTCAAAAATGAGAGTCAAATCCAGGGTGTCGGGAAGCTTGGGATTGGTCTCAAAATACTGAATCCATCGATCCGGCTCCAGGTACTCATATTTTTTCGGTGTTTCATCGATGTTGATGACCCTTACGGACTTGCCGATTTTCTTAAGCGCAAAAAACAAAGCTAATTCGCAACCCAAGCCATCACCATCACACTGGCGGTGGGTGGAAAGCACGATCGAGTGAGCCAGTCGAATTTTTTCTGCGATTTCGCCGAGGCTAACTTGTTGAGTGGTCATCACCCTCTCTATCGGAGATAGAAAAAAAGCAGCAGGGATAAACGGAAAAACTGGACTTTCGCAGGAGAAACGGGCTAGTATCGAGCTTTTGGAAAACGGCATTATTTTGGGGAGGAGCATCATGGACCGCTTGCCAATGACCCTGCGTGGTAAGGCCCTATTGGAAGCCGAGTTAAAACATTTAACCACTGTGGAGCGCCCAGCTGTTATCAAAGCTATTGAAGAAGCTCGCGCCCAGGGAGATATTTCTGAAAATGCCGAATATGATGCGGCAAAAGATCGTCAGGCCTACATTGAGGGTCGCATTGCCGAGATTCAGGGCAAACTAGCCAGCGCCGATGTGATCGATCCTTCGCAAATTCAGTCAGATAAAATTGTGTTTGGGGCCACTGTTCGTCTGTTGGATTTAGAGACCGATGAAGAGGTGGAATACCAAATTGTGGGAGTGGATGAGGCCAATGTGAAAGAAAACAAGGTTTCCATCCTCTCTCCGATTGCGCGAGCGATGATTGGTAAGGGACGTGGTGATAGTGTGGTTGTGCAAAGCCCCAAAGGGGATCGTGAATACGAAGTGATAGAATTTCAATTTAAATAAGGTCTAACGGAGGAGATCATGGGGCCGAGGGGACCTCATCGTTCTAGTCCCTATGTGGTAGATCAGGTGGGTCTCCCCCTGTTGCTTCTCACAGTCCTTGTTTGCGCTCTCATTGGCTTATCTTTTCGTTACTTTTTTAGTTCTGAACGCTTATCTCGCGAGCTGCGACTGGCCTTTGAAAAAATGAGTCGCGAAGCTCGCGTGGGTTTTGGCTCAGCCCAGCTATCGCTCAGTAATTCTTGGGGGTTACCTGGCTTGTCCCTTGAGATCGAGGAATTGGACTCTGAACTGCTGTTACCCGGTCTACTAGGCAGTCGGGTGAAGACCAACTATCTGCGTGTTCCCTTGAGTTTTTGGGAAATTGTCACAAGGCGATTTGCCCTGTCTCAAGTGGTTTTAGATCATGTGGAGATGGATTTACGTCTCCCCTCGTGGGAGCTTATGGCCCTATCCGAGCAAAAACATGATGTTCCGTCTGATGGCCCCATAGGTCAGCAGAGTATGCAAGCCTCGTCGGTTCGAGATGGGCTTGGGGCCTCTTCGGAGTTTCATCTGCGTAAGCCCCAACCTGTGGAGGAGATTGACATTGATACCTTGGAGTTTAAAGGGGATTGGGCTCGCTGGGGCTTAGTGGTTCGCTCCTTGCGTTTTGAAATTGTATCGCCGCGAGAGTCGCAAATTCGCGGAGAATTGTTTTTTCGCTATGATCCGTGGCAAGGTCACCTGAGGAAGCTTGATGTTTTTATCCGTATTTTTCCGGATCAACAGATGGTTTCGGTTAAAATCAGCGGTAAAGACATTCAAGGGGGATTGTGGGACCTCAGGCTGCAGTGGGATAAAAAAGCTGATTTTTACAGTGTTGATGGGAGAATTGAGCAGGGGGCTTTTGCGATCATCCAAATTTTAAACCAGCTGGTCGATGGGCGAGGCCTGTTCAAAGCGGGGGGCGCTGAGTGGGAAGCATGGTCGCGTAGGCTCAGTGACCGAGCTTATGCGCGAGCTAAGTTAAGTGCTCAATTTACCCTGATGGGCTATCCCTCTTCGGTACATCAAGGCTGGCAGTTGTCGGTGGCCCCTCTCCAGATAAGTCAAGAGGACGGAGTTTGGTTAAGCACCGATGGATTCATGCTAGCCCGAACGAAAAGTGGCCAGTCTCTTTCGAGTGTTCGGGATTTATCGTTTCCGACTCTCACTTTGCGAGAGCTTAAAAACATTTTGCGGATATTGACATTTCCCACTAGAGGGGAGTCCTCAGGAAAGCCCCCTGAATCAGCTAACAGGAGCGATCCGACATTTGCAGAAGAGATGGCTGATGGCTATGCTTTACGGGTGCTGCAAAGCCCACCTGGTACTTGGATATTTGAGCTTCGCCCCAAGGTGCAGCCAATGGCACAGGGTTCCCCAGTCCCAACGATGAAGATCCAATCAACTTCAAGTCACATGGGCTTAGTGTCTCAGGCTGATTGGTGGACGGATTCTTCCTTTCAGTGGGTTGACGTAGAATGGCGAACTTCGCCTGATGAGACGGATTGCCAATTCTCTACGGAAAAATCCAGTGGTCAGGGGTTAACGCTGCAAGGTTACCGAGTGCAGAGAGTGAAACAGCAGTGGCAGTGGCAAGCACGTAAGCTCTCTTTTTCCTCGAATAGCCCCGGTGCAGAACTCATCCTAGAAAGGTTGAAAATTTCTAGACGGGAATCTGACTCTGGTGCTTTGGCTCATGGTGAAGTTTATATCAAGAGGAGAAAGCGTCCCCTCGAGATGACTTCCGCCGATTGGCCATGTTTTCGCGTTGAGGGCCTAAGCCAGGAGATTTGCTTACCGCGCCCGGTGGAGTGGTTAGCTCTGGGCTGTGTCTCGGCTGCATTTGTGAGGTAATCCATATGCCACTTGTGACTTCTTCTCATCCTTTACTCGATCCGCTGAATCCGCAACAAAAGCAGGTGGTCCTGCATCACTCCGGACCGGTTTTGGTTCTAGCCGGAGCGGGCTCAGGTAAAACTAGAACTTTAATTCATAAACTGACTTACCTGATTACTGAGTCTATTTGTTACCCAGAGAATATCCTAGCGGTGACTTTTACCAATAAAGCCGCACGCGAGATGCGGGAGCGGATGGAGCAAATGATGCAGGCCTCAGGGAAGACAGAGCCCAGTTTTTTGCGAGGTTTGCATATTTCCACTTTTCACAGCTTTGGCGCCAGCTTTTTACGGCGTCATGCAGAAAGGCTCGGTTACCAAGGCGAATTAAGTATTTTAGATGCTGCTGAACAGCTACAAGTGATTAAGTCAGTCTTTTCTGAAAAAAATGTCTCCGATTCTGTGCTCGATCCTAAGTACGTAGCTTATATGATCAATCAGATCAAATCGGATCACCCCCGGATGTGGACTATGCACAGTCCGTATTTTCAAAGGCATCACAGAGGGATGGCGCTATGGGATCTTTGGCAAGCCTATGAAGATCGTATGCGCCTACAAAATAGTGTGGACTTCTCCGATCTTCTAGCGAAAACCTATCAAATTTTGGTGGATTTTCCTGAACTGGCCGAGAGGTATCAAGAACAATATCGTTATATTTTAGTCGATGAGTATCAGGATACTAATGTCATCCAATATGAGCTCATTAAGTTACTTTCTGCTAAACATCGTAACGTCTGTGTGGTGGGAGATGAGGACCAATCTATTTACAGTTGGCGTGGAGCAGATATTCGAAATATCCTGCATTTCGAAAAAGATTTTCCCGAAGCGACTACGCTACGTTTAGAGCAAAACTACCGTTCAACACAGGTCATTGTCGAGGCTAGCTCCGCCCTTATCGCCCATAACCAAGAACGTAAAGGAAAAACTCTATTTACTGAAAATCCCAAGGGTGATCTCATTCACTACTATCAAGCCATGAGTGACTCCGAGGAGGCTCGTTTCGTAGCTGACGGAATTGAAAGCCTACATCGTGAGGGTGTGCCTTGGTCTGAGATCGCCGTGTTATATCGAACCCATGCCCAGTCAAGACTGATCGAAGAACAACTCAGGATGCGGCAAGTGCCGTATAGGGTGTATGGAGGGCTACAGTTTTTTGAGCGTGCCGAGATTAAAGATGTGATCTCTTATTTGCGGCTTATCATGAATCCGCGGGATAACATAGCCTTCTTGCGTATTTTTAATGTGCCTGCACGAGGGCTTGGTAAAAGTACTCGGGATAAACTCGTATCTGTAGGCAGTGAAAGACAGATTTCTTTGTGGGAAGCCTGTTACCAGTTGATTCATAGTGGTGAGCTTAACTCCTCGAGTAGTAACAAGTTAAAAAGCTTCATTCAACTTCTCGAGGAGTTAAGCCAACTTAAATCGAGTCTACCTCTGTTGGAGTTTTACACGGAGTTACTCGAACGCTCTGGTTACCTAGCGGAATTAAAAAAGGAAAATACCGATGAGTCGCGTGCCCGATTGGAAAACCTTGAGCAGTTTGCCGCTGTGATTGAGCAGTTTGAGCGCGAGTCTGAGTCGCCAACTCTAAGTGATTTTTTACAAGAGATGTCGTTGGTAACAGACTTGGAAGAGTCTGATCTTTCCTCCAGCGATGGCGTAGTCTTGAGCACGGCTCACATGGCCAAGGGCTTAGAGTTTCACTCTGTTTTTGTGATTGGCCTTGAGGAAGATCTTTTTCCCTCTAGACGCTCAGTGGACGAAGGAGGCATGGAAGAGGAGCGGCGTTTGTTCTATGTGGCCATGACTCGGGCAAAAGAAAGATTATTTTTGTCTGCCGCTTCAAGGCGTCGAGTGTGGGGCGAGGAGCAGTTTCGTGAGCCCAGTCGTTTTCTCTCTGAAATCCCCGCTCAATACGTTTACAAAGTAGGCAGTGGAATAAGTCGTCTAGCCTCACGCTGGAACTCATCCTCATCTCAGCGCAAAGGCTTCTCAGCGCGCCTTGCAGATTCTGGATTTGAAGTGCAAGAGTTTCCTCCTTTAATAGCAGGGATGAGCTTGGATGAGGGCGCTCAAAGGCCAAAGCCTCATCGGGCTCGTTATCAAGTAGGTGCAAGGGTGCAGCATCCCCATTTCGGTTGGGGACAGGTGATTAGCACGGAGGGCCAAGGGGAAGAAATGCGTATTACCGTACGCTTTGGTAGTGGCGATGTAAAAAAGTTTATCGCTCGTTATGCCCAGCTGGCTGTTTTTTAAGCGGTCAGTCCTCTCCCGCCTCCGCAGGAAAGCAACAGCCGTGGTAGCCTCCTTGTGAGCCATTCAGATTTTGTACACCGACCCAATAAGGGTATTCTCGATCGCTCATGCCATCGTTACAGGGTTGTTTTACGAGTATAGCCACTAGATCATCTCCCAAGAAGTGTTGGGCATAGCTGGGTAACATACCAGCAGGAGTGATCCATCGTCCCCCAGAGGTTTGGGTGCTTTCTCCAATAGGGGTAAACCAAGCTTTATCTTGTGTCAGAGTTAAAGCCCAAAAGGGTTCTGTTCCTACACAGTGAAAAGTGGGTTTTTCTGAGGCTTGGGCTTGTGCATACCCAGGAGCAAAACTCACAAGAGAAAAATACGCCCAAGCCAAAAACACAGCTTTCCAGGCGGGCCACCAGTTTGTTTCACTGGGTAACTTGGTTATACATAAGTAACACTTCGCCCTCCCCTGGAGAGCTTGATGTCTACTACTATTTGGAGTGGTCATTAAGGTGCGATAGGACATATCTTCGTCTTAGACGCATCTTGGCAATTGGGCCACTGTAGCTCTCTTGATAGGAAAAATTCTCTGAGTAAGGACAAAGAATGTCTCAGGGAAGGGGGTCCAGTTTGAAAAACTTGAGTGGCGATCCCTTATGAGGAATGCTTAAATAAAGATATGGAATCATGGATGAATTATTTTGAACTGCTGGAAGTCAGTTCCCTCGAGGCTTCGCCCCAAGAGATTGATGGCCAATATAAACGTCTCAAGGCTTTTTACACCTCATCAGAGTTCATTCAAAAAAGTGGATTTAGTGAGCCAGAGCACAAAGCCTGGCTTGAACTTCTTGATGAGGCTTATGCCGTTCTTAGTCACCCGGTTTTGCGAGATATCTATCAAAAACGTCATGCGCAAGCCCTGGCGGATTACTTCGGAAATCTTAGAGCGACCGTGGCGCAACAGGACTCTGCATCAGAGACGAGCCAGTCAGAGAGTGGGGCAGGACCCGAAAAGGCACACACGGCGGAAGCTTTGGCTGAGAATGAGCGGATTCGGCTCAAGTTACTCAAGTTACAAAAAGATCCGAAGATGCAGGAGTGGATCCAGCAGCACACAGGCTGGCAAGGCTCGGATCTACAAAAAGTGCGCCTGTTCTGTGAGTTGAGTTTGCATGAATTAGCCCAAGTTACAAAGATTAAGCCTTTTTATTTGAAAGCTCTTGAGGATATGACTCCCGAGTTTTTGCCTGCCCCTGTATTTGTTCGAGGTTATCTTCGTGAGTATTGTCGAACTTTTGGGTTACCGGCGTCTCGAGTATTGAGTGAGTATATGTCCTTGTTCGAAGAACGTCGATCCTCTTTGAATAAGCATGCCTCTCGATGAAGTGACTTGGCGTTGGATTGTCGGGGAATCCGGTGAAAGTCTTCCATGTCGTCTTGATGTATTTTTAGGTCTCAAACCTGAGATTGGTTCACGTACGAAAGCCCAAGAGCTCATTGAATCCGGTCTCGTTTCGGTATCGGGTCGTATTGTTACCAAGTGTGCCTGGAAACTTATGGGTGGAGAGGACGTGAGCCTTCTGGCCCCAATCTCCTTAGCCCCTCAAACAGAAGTCCCCTTGCGTCCTAGCGAAAAGCCCTTATCTGTGATCTTTGAAGACGAGGATTGTTTGGTTATTAATAAGCCTGCAGGCCTCGTGGTGCATCCCTCCTTGGGTCACAATGAGGACTCGGTGGTGCATCGCTTGTGGGGGCGCACCCAGTTATCCTCGGGAAGCGCTCCAGAAAGACCAGGGGTAGTGCATCGCTTGGATAAGGAGACCAGTGGGCTTTTGGTCTTAGCGAAGACGGACACGGCTCATCGTTTTTTGGCTGATCAGTTCGCCACCAAAAAAGCTGGTCGCATTTATGAGGCTATAGTTACTGGTTTAGTTCGTCCTACATCGGCCAGCATTCAATCTTATTTGGCTCGTCATCCCACAGACCGCAAGCGACGCGCCAGTGTGCGCGATGAGCGTCGGCGTATTATTCGTGAGCAGCTCCCAGAAGGTCTGGCCCCTGGGAAGTGGGCAGTCACTCACTACGAGGTTTTGAGCTTTAATAGCTCTTGTTCTTTGAGTTACCTTCGTTTGCGTTTGGAGACGGGTCGCACTCATCAAATTCGGGTCCATTTGAGCGAATTGGGTTACCCCATAGTCGGCGACGAAATGTACGGCTTTAAGGCTCAGCATCCGGTGGCCAACGAGGTCAGTCGTGTTTATCCGCAGGGGATTTTTCTCCATGCTAAAAAGTTAATTTTTATTCATCCTTCTCGTCTGCAGGAGATGGTTTTTGAAGTTCCTTGGCCCTTGGCGCCGTATTCGCTAATCCAAAGTTGGTTTTTAAGAGATTGAGCCTGGGCTCTTGTAGGGTGCTTGTAAAAGCTACTAGGGCCTTGCTCGGAAAAAAAATTGCTACCTTCATTGTGTTCTCAACAGATTTTAGAACTGTTTGCTCAGGGCCAGTGTCGGCGAAGGCAAATATTAGAAACACGACAAGCGGAGGATTCCAAGATGGAAGGGCTCAATGATTAATTCTTATTGTATGCATATAATATGCATATAATATGCATATTATATGCATGTTATGTGCTACTTTTTGCTTAACAGCGGTCTCTTGTCTCCGTTGGTATATAAGCGGCTCTAGTTAAAGCCGACACGCGACAGATAGACTTAGTGGAGTTGACCCCATAAAAACGGACAGATCAGCCTGCTCGGTTTATTTGTCTTCGATACTGTCTAGGTGAGCGCATTTTCAAGGCTTTATGTGGCGCATTCTCATTGTAATCCTCGAACCAAGCGGGAAGTTGTTCTCGTACTTTGTCGGCAGAGGAGAGATCACCAAGCCAGACATAATCGCGTTTAAAAGTCTTAACGAACGCCTCTGCCATCCCGTTGCTTTCGGGACTATAGCTGGGTGTGGTGCGCACATCCAAGCCTCGTGAGCGGCCATAAAGGATTGTCTGATGAGCCGTGTAGCAAGGCCCATTATCCGAAAGCCACTGAACCGGATGTGGTAGCCGATCAACTGCGCCAAACCTCAGCTCAATGGTCTCCGTCATCAAATCCCTAATCAGTTCACCATCGATACCCCGAGAGGATGTTACCCAGCTTATCACCTCGCGATTGTGGCAGTCGAGACTAAAGGCCACTTGCAGTTGCTCCCCATTCCAACACTGGATCCCAAAGCTGTCGGATCCCCAACGAACGTTGGAAGCGATTGTTTCCACCTTCCCGTCGTGGGTGCGCACTGGCTTGTGTCCCGTGTATCTTTGAAGACAAAGCTGATGCTGACGCATGATGCGGTAAACACGTTTAGCGTTGATGGTTTTTTGATACTTATTTCGCAACACAGCTGTTACTCGCCGATAACCGTAAGTGGGACGATCTTTGCAAATTTCGCGGATTAAAACTAATAACTCTTTATCGTCAGGCTTTTGGACCTCACGCTTCATGGACTCCTCCGTCTTTTTCGATTGCTCATAAAGATTCGAGCGACTTACCTCGAATGCCCGACAGATCGTCGTTATTCGAAACCTTCCACACCTCGCAATGGCTTGCGCGAGATGAGTTTTTTTTCGCGTGCGATCTTTACAGCCTCTTTGAGAACCTCAACCTCCTCGGTCTTCTGTCCCAATAATCGCTCCAATCGACGAATACGCTCCAAAGCGGCTTTAAGCTCGGATTCGGGCACTACCCGTTCTTCTGAACCAACGGCCGTCAAGGATCCAGCTTCCATTTGTCTCCTCCAAGTAAACAGTTGAGATGCTGATATACCATATTTTCGGGCCACTGTGCTTACGCTTTCACCTGCCTTGTAAGTTTCCTCAACTATCGCCATTTTCTGATATGCAGTCCACCTCCGACGACGTTGTGAGCTTGTTATCACCTCCCCCGCTTGTGCTCCAGCTGAGGGAGGGTTGTTATGCTTAAAAGCCATAGACTACTCCTTTAGTTAGGAGCAGACTGTCATGTCCGGTCTAAATGGGGCGCACCCCAGAGGACGCCTTGTTCATTGTAAATTTAAATCCTGTGACCATGTACTATTTTTCTAAACAGGGCAGATTACAAGTCGGAAATTG
>CAZZMS010000123.1:0-12657 GCA_964655485.1 uncultured Pseudobdellovibrionaceae bacterium
TCCTTGAGACTCTCTTCTCTAAAATCCTTGGGTTTGATGTCTTGACTTAATGTGTCCATCTGACTTCCTTTCTTGTTGCGACGTCTCATAACTTGAGACTACGCTGGTTAAGTCAGTTACACAAATTGGAAAACAGTCCCGAAATCGTTGATCAGGATATATATACGACCCTCAGTTTTTATTTTAATCCTTACGAAAAGCTGAGATCCCCTCTGTTCAAGGCAGAGGCAAGACAAGCCGTTCAAAATAAAGCTAGTCGGTTGGTCTATATCAGCAAGTTTGTAATCAATAACTATCCTGACCTAGCGTCTTTTCCTGACCTTGTCGCAAGCAAAACTCAGTTTCACTTGAGACAAATTGGTATTGAGCAGCTCTCAAAGAGGTACATATCACTAGAGGAGCTGCAAATGTTATTAATTGAAGAGTTCGGGGCGAGTTGGATCAAGGCCCTATTCAACTTCTGTCAACAATGGACAAGACCACAAATACCACTCCACGAATGGATCGTAAATGCACCAAATATCTTGGAAACTTGGTGTCTGTTTTATAATTATCTTTGTTTTAGCAATCTACCAGAATGTGGCCGCCTTACAAATTTTCACATAGAGGTATTAAAGGAAAATATACTGTGGGAGTGCTGTTCTCTAACCATGCAAACAAATAGCTATGAAAATCCTGATGTCATCAATCATTTAAACAGAATGAAAACATTCCTGCCACCGTCGGATATTAAACAGCTCCAAGAAGCCTCAACTCTGATTGAATGGGCGATTAAAAAATTGAGTAGTAAGTAAAAAATTGGCCTCTAAGAAAAAAGTCGAAAGCTGAGACTCAGAGGTTTTACACTCAGGGAAATAAGAGGCATGATACTCAAGTTTCATAAAGGTATCCCCAAACACTAAGCCGCCATATCCCCGCCCATGACCACTGGGGTAACCCGTCCACACCGGCAGATCCAAGGAAAAAGCCCAGTCGTGAATCACATCCCCTATCCACTGAGTCGAACCATCTTTTTCCTCACCTCCGGTCACTTCACCCCAAATGATCCCTCTCACACCCCTCAGTAGACCAGACTGTTTTAAGTGAAATAACATTCTATCTATGCGGTAGGCGCGTTCTCCTACCTCTTCTAAAAATAGAAAGTAACCATCTAGCGACGGAAGAACCGGTGTGCCAATATGCCCCTGTAATACGCTTAAATTCCCCCCAGTGATTGGCCCCTGAGCTAAAAGCTCCTGTCCCCCTGACTGATGCCGTAAAAGATCTATTTTATCTTGAACCACAGATTTGTTACCATTTATTAAACGCACAGGATGGCTAGACGTTGGGGCCTTCCCCCAAAAAGCCTCCATCCAAAACTTTCGTTTATCCTCTGGAAAATCCTCTCGCCCCATGGTCTCCAACATCGGAGCATGCCAACTGGGCCAACCTAAAATCAAATTCCAAAACAAATGCAGGCTGGTCACATCACTTAGTCCGACGAGTAACTTCGGCTTAATGTATTGCTTGATATGATCCAGTCTCTCCCACAAAAAGGGTAATAACCTTTGGCTGCCATAACCGCCGCGAATCGCCCAAATTGCATCTACCGTAGGATCATTCAAGGACTCCCAAAGTCTTTGAAATCTGACCTCATCGGGAGCTGAAAAAAAACGAAATGGCTGCAACAAATCATCTGGAACAATGACTTCTATCCCATAATGGGCAAAGTGCTGACAAGCTTTCAGTAACTTGTCTGGATCGAAAGGATAACCGGGAGCGATCGCAAAAACTTTACGCAAGGGGCCCTCCCTATTTCGGCTCTAGGTAAGCTAAAACTTTGTTGGCTAAAAATGAGGCCTCCTCTAAGATCGATTTGACCTCATCAGAGCTATGGAAAGAGACGTTAGTAACACCTCTTTTCGAACTTAAGGCCTCTTCGAGCTGTTGTGTTTCAGCATAAGCTACTTGATTAAGTTTGGCGTAAAAAGCCTTCAAAGATGCGCCTAATTCGGTTTGAAAACTTGGCGGGGTCAACTCAATAAGCTTCGAAAAAGGTAAAGAATCCTCACCAGATCGGCTAACACCACCTACTAAACGGGACAAAGATATTTGAATTTCATGGGCTAAATCCGCAGCACTCAAGGCCTTCTTTTTTAAGACCTTTTGCCAAGCCTCCATACGCTCGTTCCAATAAGTGTACCAAAATACTTCTCGACGTTGAAGACGTTGAAAATCCCACAGAATACGCACAAGTAACCACAAGACACCTAAGCTCATCAACACAACACAAAGATATAAAACTACGAGCAAACTATATGACCAAAAGGATGCCTTACCCCCTTGCGGTAACTCATTTTCTACGGATAATTGCCCCGCTTGACTGGTATGACCTCCAGAGGAAGAAAGAGACTCCCCCTCGGCTAAAGCTTCTCCCTGAAACTCCATCGAAGGGAAATCCAAGCTCCTCTCATAATAAGTATGCGCTTCTGGCGAAAAAAACCACAAAGAGACCTTAGGCCAAGACACCACACCAGGTTTTTTCGGCATCAGCAAAACTTCTACATCCTTAACCGAAGTGCCATTTTTGAAAAACCTTGCTTCACTCTTGGTTTCCACCACCTGCAATCCCTCTGGCCAAGGAATTTCTGGTAACTCAATAAACTTAGCATTACCACGGCCCGAGAACTTGAAGTTAAGACGAAACACCTGCCCCACGGGCCAAACGCTTTGATTGGGCCCTTCTACCGCCACCACAAAATCACCCACCGCACCAGTAAAAGTCGATGGCTCTCCGTCTTTCGGTAGCTCTTTGACTTTGATGGGAAGTCTTGGGGAACTTTTTTGGTAACTGTAAGGTGAGCCCAGCCCAAAACCTAATTGATCCGGAAGCTGTACTGTGGCCTTGATCTTGTACTCGTCAATCACGGCCGTTCCCGCTTTAATCGGAAACAAAGCATGAGCCGCTAGTAGGGCCTTCCTGTACATCACTCCATCAATCACCTCAGGCGTGAAGTTCAAAGCCGGAACCTCTTCAATAATTTCTTTCCAAAAACCCTTCAAATCAGGAAACTTGAGGCGATCCAGAGAGAGCAGGTTACCACGAGTATACAAGTACCATTGCGCAGTGATTTGTTCGCCCACGTAGGCCGTATCCTTGTCCACATCTAAATAAATAAAAAAGGCATCATTTTTCGAAGGGGGGACCACCTTTTTCCCACTAGGACCCACCGGTTGGCCGGGAATAGCCTGAGAGGGACTAGACTCATCCTCATCATCCAAAAGGCTACCGGGCGGAGGAAGTCCAGGAAATCCTCTTCGCCGCAGTAACTGCTGAAACATCTGTTCCATTTCATCTAGGTCATCCAGTCCTAAGGAGCCTCCCGGCGGAGCCCCCTGCCCTTGCGGTGGCGTGGGTCGAGGCTGAGATCCGCCCCTCAAGATGCGCAAAGAAATAGGATTGGAACGATAGGTCTGACCCGCCACCTGAACCCCAATGGAGTCTACTCTGACTTCACCGGGTTTAAGACCGTAAACCTCATATTGAAATTGCACACTTCTTTGAGTTTTAAACTCCATGCCCTGAGGCCCTTTTACCAAACGCGAGGACATGGACTCACTCCGCCATCCACCCGTGAGCTCCCACAGCGGATGGGTGGGAACCTCAGGCTCTCTGACGTCACGTACCTCTTCGTCTTTACCAATAATTTGAATAACTAATTGGGCAGACTCCCCCACGCCAATTTCTTGGGGGTTGATGCGTGCTTGCACTTGAATTTCCGCAAACGATGGGCAAGTCCCAGCGAGGATCAAGATCGATAACAAACTTAGAATGAGCCCACGCAAGCTTCTATAAACTGTAGCGAAAGTACACCTGACAAGCCCATCGTGATCATAAAAAAACTTATGGCTTTTCCGGAAGATTAAATTTAATTCACGCATTCTTTTCCTCATGAATCTTCCCGAGCTACAACAAAAAAACATGATGTTACCAATTTTTTTCCAACTCTTGAGATTTCTCTCGACCTTTGTGGAACTCACGCCGCACTTTCTGTTCCTGGTTTTTAAGCTCCTCAAGAATCTTCCGCATTTGCGCCTCACTCACCTCAGAGCTTTGAAATTTCTTTTGGGACTCTGGGTTTTGATACTGCTTGGGCTCCTCTTTTTCTTGTTCATCTTTCTTCCCTTGATTTCCCCCCTGCCCACCCGAGCTAGAGGCCTGCTGGGCTAGGAGCTCCAGATTGATTTTGGTTTCCTTCGAGTCGGGCTTAATCTCTAAAGCTTTGAGATAAGCTTCAATCGCGGGCTCTACCTCTCCCTGACTATGGTAACACGCTCCTAAATTAAATCGGGCAATAAATTGCTCTTCGGGATTTTGTGCCATCATCTCTGAAATTTCAAACACATGGCAGGCCTGTTTTTTTTGATCCTCTTTTTCAAAGGCCATGACACCAAATAGATTTTGTGTTTCGAAAGCTCGAGGTTCCACCACGAGACTGTTCTGCAACGACTGAAAAGCCTTCATCGAGCGCTGAGCTTTAAAATTCCTCACCGCCTGGTGGTAATAAAACCACGACTCCATTTTTTCAAATTCAGCCCATGCGGACGGGGCAAAAACAATCACCAAGAACCAAGGCCAGATCTTTAAGCTTGCCACAGACGTCGACTTGTTGATTCGAAACGAAAGGGACCTATAGGAGGGAAGAAAAATGCCTAGTAAAATTATTAAAGCAGGCCACAAAAACCATGCATAATGCTCATGGTAACTTGTTACCACATAGCTTTCGCGTAGGGTTTTATCTAACTGCAAAATCTGGGAAGCTAATTCGCGCATGATGTCCTTCGATTCATTTCCCGCCTGGTAACTCTCACCCTGACCAGCTTGTGCTAGCTTAACCATGACCTCCGGGTTAACCTTGGTCATCACCTCTTTACCTTTTTTATCTTTTTTGTAGCCCACAAGATAGCCTAGGTCATTCCTTTGTGGAATTCGCGCCCCCTCAACACTCCCGTAGGATACGGCATAAAGATGAATTCCGTACTCTTTCAAAAGCCGCTCGGCCGACTCCAGGGCCTCTGGTTCGTGATCTTCTCCATCACTCAGTAACACAATCACCTTTGTCGTCTGTGCCACAGAGCCTTTATCCTCGGGATTAGCACTGCCTCGTTTGAACACCTCCCACGCCGCTTCAATGGCCTCTGCCAAGCGCGTTCCCTGCGAGCTCACCAAACTTGGATCCAAAGCATCTACGTACATCTTTATCGCTTCAGGATCCAAGGTAAGAGGGGATAAAATGTGAGCAGAGCCCGCAAAGGCCACTAATCCAAAACGACTTCCCGGCAGCAGGTCCACCAACCGCATGAGATTATACTTCATTTGCGTCAACCGGTTGGGATTGAGATCCTCAGCGAGCATACTTTCTGACACATCTGCTACCAAAACAATCTCCACCCCTTCGGACTTCACGGGTTCTTTGTCCCCTGGGGTTTGTGGGCGCATCAGAGCGAAAACACAGAATACTAAAGCTAGACTCAATCCCGTGAGCTGATACCCAACCTTACGAAAGGCTTGAATGGGTAACATCAAGGAACGAGAAAAAGGATGAATCTTATGAAACCAAACATAAAATTGTCTAACCAATAAGTGGTAACTCAATACAAAAACAACTAATACTCCAATGATCCACCACGCCCAAAACGACTCTGCCCAGCGAAGTGATCCTAACATGGGGGAAACCTCCTGAGCCAAAAACGCTCGATACTCAAGCCTAAAATCGCTAGGAAAAATCCCACTTGTAAGGGCCAAGAGTAAAGTTCTTCATAACGAGTATAAGTTTTAGACTCCACTTTGGTTTTTTCTAAACTGTCAATCTCCTGAAACACCCGACTAAGCATCTTCTCATCGTAGGCAGAAAAAAACTTTCCTCCCGTCTGTTCAGCCACTTGAGTTAAGAACTCCTCATTCACAGTGCTTGTGAATGGCTGGTAACTTTTAATCTTGTTACCAAAAACATCCTTACCATAAACAGGGATTCGTGTAGGTCCACTGCGCCCCAAGGCAATAGAGTAAATTTTGATACCAAAGCCTTTCACGATTTCCAGACCCGTTTCCGGATCTATGGTACCCGAGTTATTTTCTCCATCGGTGAGAAAAATCAATACTCGGCTTTTGGCCTTGGAATTTTTGAGTCGCCCCGCTGAAGCTGCTAAAGCAACACCTAGAGCCGTTCCATCTTTAATACGTGCATCTTTAGCTGTAGTAAGTTCGCTCACTCGTTGCTTTACCAACTCGTAGTCCAAGGTCGGAGGAATTAAAGTAAAAGCCTCACCCGCAAAAATCACTACACCAATGCGATCGTTACTTCGCGCATTAACGAAATTCATCACAACCTCTTTGGCGGCCTCCAGACGATTGAGCGGCTTCATGTCTTCAATCAACATAGAATCTGAGATGTCCAGAGTAATGAGAATATCAATTCCTTCCACATTCCTTTGTACTTGGGTGGAGGCTCGTTGCGGCCTAGCTAGAGCCAGTAACAGGAATAAGCTTACGAAAAACCAAAGCCAAGTTCCATAACGCGCTAACCATACCCGCGGGCCAGCAGGCACAGCAGGTGTTTGAGTCACAGTCGCCAGAGGTAACTCGAAAGAACGCTTAGAAAAAAAATACATCACAAACCAAAGAACAAGGAAAGGGAGACCTATCCACAAAACCCAAGAATTGGACCAGGTCAGTTGGTTCAAGGCTGCCCCCCCTGATGACTCGATCTTTTTTGATACCAACGGTGGAGCTCTGCACTCAGCTCACCCAGCCAATCCAATAGAAACTGCAAATCCTCTTTTTTACCTTGGGACTTCAGTCGCTCACTCTCCTCCCAAAACGTGTACACTTGTCGCCAAGGCCCCTCGGGACGTTCCCGCCAACGCAGCAATAGCTTTCGAATATCTCTGGGTGACATAGAGGTCAGAGGCTGATGCTCCTGTCGTCCGAGGTAACGTAAAAAGACCCGGGATAATTGCCCACCCAGAGGATGAACCGCCGAGGTCTGAGACGATGGACTCTCAGTCGCGATAGCTTCCTCTTGAAGCTGTCTTCGCAAGTGAAACAAGGACTCACAGATCTCATCCCAAGGGCTTTGTTCCGAGCGCAAAGCGGAGGAAAACTCTCGCCACAGGCGGCGCTGTTTTAAACTCACCACAGTCCGCCAGCCACTTCCCAGAATGATCACGACCAGGCCCAAGACTAAAAACAGCCATAAGTCACCAGGTGGTCTCGCCCACTGGATGTACATGGGCCCGAAGGGCTCAGCCACAGGATTTTGAGGATCCTGCACAGATTTGACCTGAATTTGAAAAGCCTGCGCCAGTTCATCCCCGTAGCGCAATCCTTCAATTTTATGATCCCCTACAAGTACAGAGGTCGCTGTTAACTCCCACGTGTTATCATCTGTTTTACGCGCTTGTAGAATCCGTAGCTTCAATGGATCGGGAGATACCCAAGAGGGACCGGTTGTGGCCAGACCTTCCCCGTTACCAGAATCAGAACCCAAACTTTCTCCCGAGGGCGCTTTTTTTGATGAGGCCTCACCTTTTGCCGTATCCCACTTTCGGCATTTCAGAGAAAAACGCTCACCCACCGTAAGCACCGGCTCTTCCGGGTTTTGCCATTTTTGGAACTCACACCGCCAACTCATCTTTGTTACCTACGATATACCCTGAGCCAAAGAAAGCCCCTTTCGTAAGTCATGAAACCAAGAGCTTTCTTGCGAGACAATTTTCACCAATTGGGAACCCAGAGCTTGAAACCGAATTTGTAATTCCTCCTGACGCTTCAAAGCTCCTTGCGCATAACTCTCACGCACGTCATACAAGGAGGTGTCCCACAATACAGTCCTTCCGGTCTCAGGGTCCCGCACTCCCAGAAGCCCTGCCCCCTCTGGCAACTCCACCTCCCAGGGGTCTTGAATCCAAATCGGATAAATCTCATGCTTTTGTCGCAACAACCGCCACTCGACATCAAACTGGGGCAAAGAGACAAAGTCAGATATGACAAAAATCAGACTTTTTTTATTTAAAATTTTTCTTAGATAACGGAGAGCTACAGATAAATCTGTACTGCTACCAGCCGCTGGCTCCGAATGTAAAATATCTCTTAGAAGACGCCGAAAATGAGCTCGGCCTTTTTTCGGCGGCACCCAAAGATCCACGCCGTTTGAAAACAATAATAAACCCACAAGATCTTTGGTTTTCAGCGCTGATTGAGACAAGACTCCGGCCACAAGCGCACTCATCATAGTTTTGGGATAAAATTGCGAGCCCATGCGCATCGATAGACTGTGATCCACGACTAAAATCACATGGGTCTCTCGCTCTTCCTCGTATTGCTTAATAATCGTTCTTCCTGTACGTGCGGTAGCCACCCAGGAAATATGGCGCGTATCATCTCCCGGCACATACTCCCTAAAATCAGCAAAAGTCATCCCCTGGCCTTTGAAACGAGCCCGCCATTGCCCCAGAAATTGATCATTCACTCGAAAGCGCACCTTAGTTTCTATATCTTGTATCAGCTCCAAAACACGCTGCCACTCTTCCTCCTTTGTGGAGCTCATTCCGGCCTGATTCCACGGGGGAGACCATGATAACCATTTTTTCCCTGATAATTTCATCCCTTATTCTCCTATCGGGCCTCGGTGGGAAGCTTAGGATTCTACTTGGGACAAAATCTTCTTTATGATCGCATCGGGCTTTGTGTTTTCTGCTTCCGCTTCAAAGCTCAGAATGAGGCGATGACGTAAAACCGCTGGAGCTACTGCCTTCACATCCTCTATGGTGACAAATTCCCGACCTAATAAAAAGGCATGGGCTTTAGCTCCACGCACTAGGGCCAAAGTCGCCCGTGGAGAAACCCCCACGGAGATTAAGGATTCTAGCGCCCCCAAACCAAAATCTCTCGGTCGGCGAGTGGCCATCACCACATCGACGATGAAATTCTTAATTTTTTGATCCACATGAGTTTTATCTACTTTGAACATGGCTTCCATGAGCTCCTCACGACTTAACACGGTAGAAGCTTGCGGAGTTTCCAAACCACTCATGCGATTCAAAATTTCCATTTCCTCTTCCCGCTTGGGGTAATCCACAATGAGCTTGAGCATGAAACGGTCGAGCTGGGCTTCGGGCAGAGGATAAGTTCCCTCCTGTTCAATCGGGTTTTGGGTAGCCAAAACTAAAAATGGCTTTTCCAGAGGATAGGTTTGCTCACCTATGGTAACTTGCTTTTCAGCCATGGCCTCCAACAAGGCTGATTGCACCTTAGCTGGAGCCCGATTGATTTCATCAGCTAGCACGATATTGGTAAAAATCGGACCCTTTTTAGGAAAGAACTCCCCTGATTTAGGGTTGAACACCATAGTCCCCACCAAATCCGTGGGTAACAAATCGGGAGTAAATTGAATCCGCCCAAAGTTTAAAGATACGGTTTTCGCCAAAGTAGCAATGGTAAGAGTTTTAGCTAATCCAGGAACCCCTTCGACCAAAATATGACCACCCGTTAATAAGCCGATCAGAATCCCTTCCACCATTTCTTCCTGACCTACAACTACACGAGCCACCTCTTGCCTGAGTCTGGTAATACTGGGATTCATGACTCCCCCTTCCTATGGAGAAAAAATCATTCTTAGAACTGAAAGACTTTGACCTTAACAGGATACCTGGGCCACTCCAGATGTCAAACAAGGCTCATGTTCTCTAGAAAGCGCAAGCTGCGAAGACCAAACCAAGAAAACAACTCCCCATCTACAAAAGCAATGGCCGGCTGGGGTAACAGAGATAAAATCTCGTCTTTTTTAGGCGCAAAAGGAAAAGGCTCGCTACTGAGTAACACCAAACTATCACGAGGTAACTGGTCCAAGGACCAGCTAGGGTACTTCACGCAAGAGTCGCTCGCGCTTTCAGGGCCCCACAGAACACGTTCAGAGGTTACCAAGCCAAGAATTCGAAGAACATCCCCGATAAAGGTTTCCGAAGATACACTCATCCAGGGCTGGGACCAGATCACATAGGTTACTGAGCTCAAGCCCTCAAGGCTCTCTGGTTTTCTCCACCACTCTAGGGCCTGTAATTGTTCTAAACGTCGAAAAATAGAGTTCCTATCCCTGTCTTGTGCTATAGCTGATAGGCGCCTTAAGCTCTGCTCCAATCGAAGGGCCATCGTCGCTAAGACCGAGTTACGAAACAATACAGACAGCTTGCTGAGCTCCTGATGAAGAGTGCTTACATCCCGCACATGAGTAATCAGTAAACGATCGGAGGGGACGAGAGCCGCCATTTCACGAGTATTTTCCTCTTTGTCCAGTAACACATAATCACATTCCTCCCATGATAACGGCTCCCGAGAAAAAGACTTGGTACCACCCCATATAGGTACGTGTGTGACCATGTCCTCGGGATGAACACAAAAGCGTGTACGCCCCACAAGGTTCAAGCCAGCATGAATCAGGGTCTCCGTCCAAGAGGGGACCATGCTCACAACTCTTGGCCCTTGCGAGCCAAAAGCAACATCCTGATCGTCTCTATGAGTCGCAGATTTTTGCGCACGACACTGCGGATAGGGCCCATGCCGACAGCCCGAACCACAACAGGTTCCCCGGCTTAGCAGATATTCTCGGGTCCAAACCCTGTATGAGCCCTCGCGATAAAAATCCCGCCCTTCAATAACTCTCACATTTAAAATCGTAAGCGATCTGGGTTCACCGGACTAGGCCATTCTGGAAGATCATACCAAACTCCTTCGAACCATAAGGCATGATAGTCTGCACTGTAATAAACATAGTTTTTGATAAAAGTGCCCAGACGGGTATCGCACTTTACCGGCAAGCCATAGGTAGCCACCAAGTCAGGATTTAAGCCACAGCGGCCCCGACTCGTAACTTCAAGCTTTTTAAGGTAACCCACACAGAGGGACTCAGACCCCAAACGCACCACCTGAGAAATATACCCTTCCACAAAGCCCACGTAATAGTCACAACTCGCCTGAGAACGCCTCCCCTCCTGAGCCAGAGCGCCCTGAAAAAATATCAGGGTCACAGCGAAGACCACGAAATAAGCAAAAAAACTTTTGTAAAGCTTTTGTTGAGTTAAACCCATACAAGCACTCCTTGATAGCTCTTAATGTGAACTGTGATGGCGATGGGTATAATGCATCAAAAGCGGAATGACAAGCCCTTATCCTTCCCGGGAAGAATTTATTGTTCCGGCCTGCCTCTTGCGCTAGCCTAGGTCCCATTGAGTCACACGGGGGTCTCCCCTTTTGGTAAAAAGGATCTTTGCGTGAATAAAGGAGAAATCCGAAAGCTTTTATCTCGACTGTCGGCTTGTGCCCTCATCGGAACGAGCGTGGGTCTAGCCACAAGCTTTTTTCTCATAGCCTTGCACCAAGTGACACAGTGGCGAAAATCCTACGCTCTTCTGATACTGAGCCTACCCTTAGGTGGCTGGCTCGTCTTAAAACTTTACCAGCTTCTAAGCCCTCGCTCCCATGGGGGCACCAATCTCATCTTCGAGGAGATCCATGAACCAAAAAACCCATTACCCAAGGCCCTGGGACCTTTGGTCTTCTTGGGGACCCTGCTGACTCATCTCGGAGGCGGTTCCGCGGGTCGAGAAGGTGTGGCCGCTCAACTAGGATCTAGTCTGGCAGATCATTTAGGTCCTTGGTTAAAAAATATGTATTCGGATCGACGCCGCCTTCTTACTCTGGGCATGGCCGCAGGCTTTGGCTCAGCTCTCGGCACACCCTGGGCAGGGGCCTTTTTCGCCTCTGAGGCTTTGGTCGTAGGTCGCTGGCAAGCCCCCTTGTGGGATAGTGTCCTCTGCTCTTGGGTGGCCTACTCTATCACCCTCTTGTTACCAGTCCCTCACACGCACTACCCCCACATTCCCGCTCTGTCCCCCTCCCTCGCTATCGTCGTAGGAGTGATAGGGGCGGCCTTAAGTTTCGGGGGGCTTGCGCGATTTTTTGTCCACAGCACTCACATCCTTGAAGGGTGGTTAAAAAAAATTCCGCTAGCTAGCGAGAGGAAAATTATTATCGGAGGTAGCCTCATCGCGGGATTGTTCTATTTGTTACCAGACTGGCGTATTTATGCTGGCCTAGGCCTTGATACGATCGAACAAGCTTTTCACTCTACCATCCAAAGCCCATGGATCCCCTGGTTAAAAAGCTTATTCACGAGTGCCACTCTCTCCCTGGGTTACAAAGGAGGGGAGTTCACTCCCCTTGTCTTCATCGGGAGCACTTGGGGAAGTTTTTTATCTGCTTGGTTGGAGCCGCAGGATCCCGCCTTTTGGGCCGCCTTGGGATTTGCTACCACCTTTTCCGCTGCTGCCAACACCCCCGTGGCAGGAGCCATTATGGCTGCGGAATTATTTGGCTGGCCCCTGTTACCCTGGGCCCTCTTGAGTGGGGGAATAGCTCACTTAATCACGCCCATGACCGGAATTTATAAAACACAAAAAGTCCTACGTCCTAAATGGGCGCATCGTTGGCTTAGGGAATGGCGGCAAGGTAGGCAATCCAAGACTCGCAAGAGTCCACCCGTGACTTAACTTCGCGAAAAACCCCATTCCCCCGGCCGCGGGCATCAGTACCCTCCCAGAAAAAACGAACCTCTTTAAACC
>CAZZMS010000124.1:0-12325 GCA_964655485.1 uncultured Pseudobdellovibrionaceae bacterium
GTCCATGGACATGGCAAACAGTAAATCATTCTCTTACAGTTTAAGTGTTCTCAGTTTAATCACTCTAAGCCCTTTTTGGGCCCCCGCCGAGGCGTGGGCGCAAGCGATTCGCTGTGAGCAGCTTTTTTTCAAGAGTGAGCACTGGGGGTTTCCCAATGACTCCCGAGTCGATTGGAACTCCACAGTGTCTTTGTTGCGAGCCTTGCAACAAAGCGAGTCTTTGGGACTTGTGGGTTATCAGTTTTCGAAAGCTTGGGACACGGCGGTGTATTGGACTAAGACGGCTATCCCACAAAAGGGTCGAGTGCCTTTAGTGGATCCCGATAGTCGTGCGGTATTTTTATTCATTCATGGTTCTGGGACCATGAAGTCCAGTGGGAAAAATTTCATCGCCAATATGAATCAAGTAGCAAAGTTAGGTTACTCGGCAGTGAGCATTGATCTTCCATTCCACGCTGCGGGGCCAAGGCATCCTAAGTATAATGACTCTTTTACTTTCATGGAGTGGCTCAAAGCTATCGTGATGGAGCTTAAAAAATCAGGGAAGCCGGTTTATCTCGCCGGTCACTCCTTTGGACCCGATGTGATTTTTGAGTTTGTGACTCGTTACCCGAAATTGGTAGATGGCGTCGTTGGTTTATCTCCGGCGTCCTTCACCAAGGAATTGGAACGGTGGTATGAGCAATATACATCGAAAATGTCTTTTGGTGGAGATGTGGCTAGTAACGATGCTGGGGGGCAATGGGCTTACCAAGTCTCGCGAGGATTTTTATGGTCGAAGGGGCGTCTGCCGGATCCCACTCTAGTTAATCCAAATCTTAAAATGCGTATTTTAAGTGGAAACATGGAGGAATATGTTCCAGCCCCCTTGGATCCCCAAACCTTGAAGCTGCTGGGGCCAAATACTTATGACATTTCTGTCCCTCTAAGACAGCGCTTTCAAAAAGCGGAGATTACTATTGAGCCAGGGATTGGGCATTATTTGTTTGAGCATCGCGATGCTCAAGGAAATAACGTCGTTTTACGCGAGCTTTTGGCTATCGATGGTGTGACCATGAGTAAAGATAATCTTAAGAAAATGATCGATACCACAAGCGATGGTAAGAGCAAATACTCTGCCTCTTTACAGCTTCTGCGACGTTACCATCAAGACCCTCTTTTTGCCACATGGTTGCAGCAACAGATGCCGACACGACATATTGAGAATTATTTACGTTTACTTGACGAGGCTCGAGCTAAAAAAATTGAAATCAGTTACCAAGAGGCTTTGGAGGCCCGCTTTAAAGAGATCGGAGCAGAAATTATGAAATACGCAGAGGCTCATCCGGAGTTTGCCGCTCGTTTTGAAAAACAATTACAGGAGGCAAAAAAGAAGGGATACGATCAGGCCTTGTTTTTTCCCTACTTGCAAGAGGTGTTAAGCAAAAATCCAGAAAGTGTTCGATAAAGCTCTGGTTACCGATGGGGGCCAAGCCAATATGAAAGGCGTGTTCTGAGGTTTTTGTAAGTGAGAGCAAAGCTAAAAAGAAAAAGGATTTTGAAATTGTGAATGGCAAGATGAGGCTGCTTGTTCATTGCGATGAGGAAGAACTGCTCTGGGCTGCTACAAGGAGTTTACCATGAAAAAGTTAAGCACTTTTCACGCTCTTGTCGTTGTGATCTTGTTTGGCCTCGAAATGCTGCCTCTTTCTAGCATGGCCAGCATGACGCGAGTCTGGTGGCAGATTCCGTTCTATCCTCTGGGGGATTTGGGCCAATACGAAGAAACCTCTTCTCAGATGCGATCGGGTACTTTGGATGCTTATTTCTCAAGACTGGTCACTGCGACTGAGCGGTTAGCTCAAGCCGGTGGGATTCCAGAAGGCGTACTACCGCTTTTGATGGAAGCTCTGCTGACGTTCGATCAACTCTACGATCTCCACAAGAAAACCGATGTCACAGGTGTTGGTTCAACTTTGGAGGCACAATTTAAGGCTGAGTTGGATGAGTTGTACCGAGCTTGGTCTATTCCAGATAAAGATCGACAATTTATTTTTGCGTCTCCTCGGGAAAGTTTACACATCCATCGCTTTTTGGATTTGATGCGTCAGGGACATAAACTCTCATCTACTCAGTTGCCGCGTGAGCTGTCGCAAATTCGTTACCTCATGTATGGAACCTTTTCCAACCTGGGGAAAGGGCAATTTCTTGTGACTTTGCATGTCACTGACCTCGGGCAGGGGCGAGCCGAGAGTTTTTCGGTCACAGCCCCATTGCGCTTAGCCACGCGAGCGTTAGCTAACAAGTTATTTGATTGGGCGCAAAATCAAGTGGATCGTCGTTGGCAGCTCGAGGATCCAGCACGCAAACGATGGATTACTCCACCGGCAGACTGGGTTGTAAGCTATCAAGAGGCTCGGTTATTTTGTGAAAGTCAAAAAGCTCGCTTACCCTACGCGAGAGAGTTGATGGAGGCTTTATTCGGTGGGCCTTATCGCCCCGGCGGAGTTGGGCCAATCAAGTCAGGAGCTAGTTATTTTGTGCAAGATCAGCGTGTCTGGGCCGGACCTCATGTGTTTTTAACTCAGGATTCAGTAAGTCTTCGAGTGCAAGCCGCAGGGGAGGGGATAAAGGCCTCCTTCTTTTGTGTCCAGGGGCCAGTGGATCAGCGAACGACACAAATACAAAAGCTGTGGAGTCTGATTCGCCAACATCAATCTAATGAAAAACTGTGGCAAGCTTTACATAGTTTGAGATTTCATTGGGGTGACCTTGACGCTTCAGCGGAAATTCGATGGGGCACGCAGTACAAGCGATTAGAGCTGCTGGATGAAAATCGTGCTTTAGAAATCCTTCGAGAGCTTGGTGTGAAATTGTAGTTAATACTGATCGATTAGTTACCGTCTAGTCATGCTCTGTAATATTGCGTTCATGTGATTTAGTAACAATACAATTTTATCACTTTAGCCCATTCAATAAGATATAAAAAGTCAATTTACTCGCTTCCTCAAGACTACCTAGCCAGCTAGATTCCCAAGGGGAACTGGGAACGGCAATGGGAACCAATTGTAGAGCATGAAGAGCAGCATGGTTTCGTTTGGCGTTTTGGAAAATCAGCAAAGCTCGCGGAATGTGGGTGGAAGAGGAGATGATACCCAGACTCTCGCAGCTTTGTTGAGTAGCCCAGGACAAACTGTAATAAGCATTATCCGTCGTGCTGCGACTTTGTTGATCGATAAAAATCGCCTCATGAAGTGTTTCAGGAGTGTCCGTCGTAAATGAGAGGAGTTGCTCTTTTCGGGTCTGTGGGTGTACACCCGAGATAAGCAACTTTTGAAATCGGGACTGTTTTAAGGCTTGTAAAGCCCAAGGAACCCGTGCCTTGGCCCCGGTCAGTACCACCGCGCAGTCCATGGGTTTTACGCTGTTGAGATCGGAGAGAGGATAATTTCTGACCTGATATAAATAATATCCTAGGGAAAAGCCCAAGAGAATTAGAGGCAGAGGAGTAAGAACCAATAGAACTCTGCCCATCTTGGGGAATACACTCAGCATACTAGGATTTGTAGGCCATAACCTCGATTTCTACAAGGACATTGCGCGGGAGAGTTTTAACGGCCACCGTACTGCGTGCGGGATAAGGCTCCTGCAGGAATTGTGCATAGACCTCGTTGACGGTGGAAAAGTCACCCATGTCAGCCAAAAAAATGGTGGTTTTGACCACATGGTTCCATTGGTAACCGGCAGCGTCCAAAAGAGCTGAGATGTTTTTCATCACCTGAGTGGCTTGTTCTTTAATGCCTCCGCGCACTAACTCTCCGGTGCTAGGATCCAAGGGGATTTGACCACTACAAAACAAGAAGGGTCCTTGTTGAATAGCCTGTGAGTAAGGGCCGATGGCTTGAGGAGCTTTGTCGGTTTGAATGCGTGTTTTCATCATAGTCTCCTTTGTACAGATTTGTCTTTTTTACGGATTTGTCTTTTGGATTTCGTCAAAGAGCTCGCTTGTGTTTTTACACGACATTATGACATGTAACTGGTCCTTCGAGGTCGCTTTTTAGAAGTAAAACACAACGCCTACTGAAGTAAAAGGCCCGCCTGTAGTTCTGAGATAAGAGCTTGAATCGAAGGAGCCTAGCTCCAACCCGGCTTCCGTTTGAAAACCGAGATTTTCTAGCTCGCTAAAGAAAAACTCCACCCCGCCCAGCAAGGCGATTCCAAAACCCGTCTGACTGCCGCCACCCATGTTTTGATTGCGCTGGGACAACCGCACACTGGCAAAAGCATTCAAATTCGACTCAAATAACAGATTTCTTCTAAGCGCTAAAGCCAGCTCATTGTAACTGTTACCATCCAAGGTATTAAAACCCAGATGACCGATCCAAGAGTAGTCCCGGTTGACATGGTATTGGGCCATGACCGCAGAGCCATTATCGATTTGGCGAACACCTACTCCCAAGCGATGGGTGAGGTCCTTGCTGAAGGCGGGCTTATAGCCAGCCACAAAAAAGATCAGAGTCAGTGTCAAAAGGTTTAATCGGGTCAAGCTTCTAGAAAAACATTTCTCTGGTAACATAAAGACTCCTCCTTCTCAGGCGGAAAGGCCTCCGCTACGCTACCCCAAGCAAGGGATTTTTCATCCATCGGTGTGAATGGAACTTGTTGTTGCGTTAAAGACTAGAAAAAAAGCTTTGCGGCGTCCAATAAAAAAATCCCCGGATGCAGGGCGACTCTCAAAAGCTTAGTTCGCCAAAAGTTTGGTGGCGAAGCCAGATCTCTCACCATTTCAACAAAGGCGGGGCCGATGGGCCCTTATTCTCCGCTCTCAATGGAGGAATCCCCGTCCGGCAGCTCTTGCTCAAGCTCCTCATCCGAAGTCTCTGGTGAATTCGCTGCGGTAGTAGGGCGTGTAAGACTTGCCCTCATCCACTCGGGTAACTCCTCGTAGGTGCTAACCAGTGATTCTGTACTCAAGCGCCCCGTGCGCAAAGCTTTGTGAATAAGACTTTCAATCCGTCTTGTGGCAAAAGGACTCAACTGCTTTCTAAAATAGCTCTGGGAGTAGGCTTTTGGATTGGGAAGTAACATCACTAAAAAGGAACTTTCCCAAGGGTTGAGGGCCATGGGGGGCTTTTGAAAATAAAAGCGGCTAGCAGCCTTAAGGCCGTAAACTTTGGGGCCGAATTCCACAACATTGATGTACTTTTCCAAAATTTGTTTTTTGGAAAGAAGTTTTTCTAAACGAATAGTGATCAAAGCTTCCTTGATTTTTCGCGAAATGGTTTTCTCCGGTGTCAGGAATAAGTTTTTGGCTAGTTGTTGAGTGATAGTGGAGCCTCCGCGCGCCCAGTACCCCCGTTTTTGATTGGTTTTAATACTCTGTTCTAGTTCGTAAAAATCAAAACCTTTGTGGGACCAAAAACTGGCGTCTTCTGCCAGAATTAAAATGTGCACAAAATGGTCGGGGATTTGTGACAAGGGCACATATTGAGGACTTTTTTTACAAAGCTCGACTTCAAACATTTTGGTGGTCATGCAGTCGGCCAGGATCTCTTGATCGCTGGGCAGAGAAAACCAAAAAACAGCAAGCCACAAAGAAAGCAAAAGAGAGCTACCAATTAAAGTGAGCCACAAAGGGCTAATATATTTGAAAAGCTTCATTCTTTATTGACACTCAATAGAATCGCCATGCGAGTAACCACAGGGGATCAGATCATGTCAGGGCGGCCTGCGCGATAGAATAAAAATCTTCTACCTTCAAGCTGGCTCCCCCCACCAGCACCCCATCCACTTCCGGAAGCTTCAGGATCTCGCGTGCGTTCCCGGGCTTGACCGAACCACCGTAGAGAATAGGAATGGTCGCTTGGGGAAACAATTCTCTGAGCGTGGATTGAATATGTTTGTGGGTAGCCGTTATATCCTCGGGGGTGGGGGTAACACCCGTGCCGATGGACCAAACAGGTTCATAGGCTATGGTTAAAGGGGTCTTCGGTTCTCCCTGAGAATCCAAGAGTACCTCTTGCAACTGATGGGTTAGAACCTGAGGCCAGCTTCTATTTTGTCTTTGGGTTAAGGTTTCCCCAATGCACAGCATGACCTTAAGGCCAAGGGATTGAGCTTTAAGCCATTTTTTTTTGATCAAACCGCTGTCCTCGGCAAACAGGCTGCGGCGCTCACTGTGGCCTAGAAGCACCCATTGAGCTCCGAGAGATTGAGCGGCCTTAGGAGAGTTCTCTCCTGTGTAGGCCCCCCAATCCTCAAAAGCAATGTTTTGTGCTCCCCAACTCCAGGACTGAGCCTGACTTGTTGCAAGCTGGTGATTCTGTGCTTGTGCGGTGGTCCAGCACCAAGCCGGTGGAAAGAAGATCACTTCCAGGGCAGAGGAGAGCTTGGGTTTTAGTGCCCAAGTTTGCCAATAGGTTTTGGCCTCTTCGGGTAACATATACATTTTCCAGTTGGCAGCAATGTACTTTTTTGGTTGATTTTTTTCCATCGCAAATTCCCTAAAGCTTTGAGCAGTGAAAAGGACTACGCTTGGGTATCAGTTTATCCTTGGGCTGATGTTTAGCCATGTCGGTAACGTAGGGCCTCAAGGCCGGGTAGGCTTGCACCTTGCAAGAACTCCAGCGAAGCTCCACCGCCGGTTGAGACATGATTGACTTGGGAAGTAATCCCGGCTTTTTGTGCCGCACTGGCCGAATCACCTCCGCCTACCACGCGAAAGGCTTTTTGATTTTCGGCTAAAGCATGAGCCACAGCAGTTGTTCCCGCGGCAAAAGTTTCCACCTCGAAAATCCCCATGGGGCCGTTCCAAAAAATGGTCTTAGCCTCGGCGATGGCGGTTGCAAAGGCTTTTTCTGTTTTGGGGCCGATATCGATACCTAAGTAGCCCTCTGGAATCCGGTGATCCGGTGTTACCAGATCGACCCGCTGGCTAGCGATGTCCTTCGTTACTCGATGGTCTAGCGGAAGAAGTACGGTTTTGTTACGGGCCTCAAATCGCTTAAGCAGTTCTCTGGCATAATTCAGTTGATCATTTTCTACCCGCGACAGACCGACATCTACCCCTTGGGCTTTCAAAAAGGTATAAGCCATGGCTCCACCCACCAGCAGGGCATCCACACGGTCGATCAATTTTTCAATCACCTCGATCTTGTCACTGACCTTGCTACCACCAAGAATGGCAATATAGGGGCGATCGACGTGACCCATCAGCCGCCCCAAGGACTCCAGTTCTTTTTCAATAAGGAAGCCGCAGGCTCGTTGTGGCATCAAGCGCGGGAGGGCATCAATGCTAGCGTGGGCACGATGGCTAGCACCAAAAGCGTCGTTGACATAAACTTGTGCCCAAGCCGCCCAAGCTCGTGCCAACTCTTCGTCATTTTTGGTTTCCCCAGGATAGAAACGCAAATTCTCCAGTAGGAGAACTTGTTTTTTCGTCAGTCCAGCCAAGGTGGGCTTCATAAAATCCATGGAGTAATCTTCCGTGAGAATGACCTCTACACCTAGTAATTCAGCGAGTTTCTCTCCGACGGGTAACAAGGAAAATTCTTTATCCTCAGCACTTTTGGGACGCCCCAGATGTGAGGCTATGACAATTCTCGCCTTCTTCTCAAGAAGGTGTTTGATCGTGGGTAGGCTTTCTTGGATGCGGGTCAAATCTTGGATAACCCCTTTTTCTATGGGAACATTCAAGTCTAGACGTAGGAAAACAACTTTTTCGCTGACATCTATATCCCTTAAGGTGCGGATTCCGCGCAAATAAGATGACATACAACTCCCTTTTTTGGGCAGTCCAAGTTTACAAGAGTCCGTCTTTGTGGGCCATGTGGGTGAGCAGGTCGAGCATACGACAAGAAAAGCCCACTTCGTTGTCGTACCAAGAAAAGACCTTGGCCATGTGGCTTCCCATCACTTGCGTGAGTCCACTATCAACCACGGAGCTATGCGTGTTACCATTGAAGTCCACGGACACCAAGGGTGCAGACTCAAAGCCCAGAATGCCTTTTAAAGCTCCTTCCGCAGCTTTTTTAAGGGCCTCGTTGATTTCGGCTTTGGTAATGGACTTCTTCGTTTTAAAGGTGAAGTCCACTAAGCTCACGTTTGCTGTAGGAACACGGATGGCCACTCCGTCGATTTTCCCTTTGAGATGTGGTAACACTAATCCCACGGCTTTTGCGGCTCCGGTGGAGGTGGGAATCATCGACAAACCGGCGGTACGCGCACGGCGCAGATCTTTATGCACTCCATCAAGAATGCGCTGATCATTCGTGTAGGCGTGAACGGTGGTCATAAGTCCTTCTTCGATACCAAAGTTTTGATCTAGGACATAGGCCAAGGGTGCTAGACAATTTGTCGTGCACGAGGCATTGGAGACGATCTGATGCTTGCTTGGATCATAGTCTTGATGGTTGACCCCATATACGAAGGTTTTATCGGCGTCGTCAGCCGGTGCGGAGATCATGACTTTTTTCGCTCCCGCTTTTATGTGTAAAGCCGCATCCTCCCGGCCTTTGAGGGCTCCGGTGCATTCGAGGACGCAATCGACTCCCCAGGCAGACCAAGGAATATCTGCGGGATTTTTGCATTGGCTTACGGGGATTTTGCGACCTTCAACGATGAGGAAAGATCCTTCATGTTTGACCTCTTTGGCACAAACACCGTGGCTGCTATCGTACTTGAGAAGGTGAGCCATACCTTCAACGGAGTCTAGAGAGTTAATTCCCACAAACTCAATCGGCGAGCGATCCCAGCCATGACGAAACACCATGCGCCCGATCCGTCCAAAACCATTGATACCGACTCGGATTTTTTTCTGCCCCATGTTCACTCCTTTGCTTCAAAAAAAGCTGAGCTACAACATAATGAGTTTCCGTGGAAAAAGTAAGCCTTTCATACTCTAGGCAAGGTTTAAAAGAAATCATGCGTTAAAGCTGGCATAAAACAGGTTTTTTTTTCTTGAGCTCGTGTACTTTGATCGAGGAAGGAAGGAGGACCTTATGGCTCTGCAAGTGCATCAGTTATTCGAAAAAGAATCATCCACTTACACCTATATTTTGTTCGATACCGAGACAAAGGAAGCAGCGATTATCGACTCCGTTTTAGAGACCATGGAGCGCGATTACAAATGGTTGCAAGAATTGGATGCCAAGCTCAAGTACATTTTGGATACTCACGTTCACGCCGATCACATCACAAGTGCTGCGAAATTGCGTGAGTTAACCGGCGCAAAAACGGCGATTAGTTCGCATGCTGGTGTGGCTTGTGTGGATGTGCCCCTCAAAGATGGCATGGAGCTTCAAGTGGGTGCTTATAAGATTGAAGTGATGGAAACCCCCGGTCACACGGACGGGTGTATGAGTTACTATGTGGATGGCAAGGTGTTTACGGGTGACGCTCTGCTAATCCATGGTTGTGGGCGCACAGACTTTCAACAAGGCTCACCCGAACGTTTGTATGATTCGATTATGAACAAGCTCTACAAGCTACCTGATGAAACGATTCTTTACCCCGGTCACGACTACCGAGGTTTTACGAGTTCGACGATTGGCTTGGAGAAAAAATATAACGCCAGAATCCGTCACGATACCAAGCTCGAAAGCTTCGTCAAGACGATGAAAGAGTTGAAGTTGGCGGATCCCAAAAAGATTCATGAGGCGGTTCCTGCAAATCTGCTGTGCGGCCGGCCTCAGTCAAAGTATGTCCTGACTCCGCAAGTGGTGGATGGCATTCCCGAAGTGAGCGTACACCAAGTGCATGAGCATATGAAAGATGTGACCTTGATTGATGTGCGCACCCCTCAGGAGTTTAATAACGAATATGGTCACATTCCCGGTGCCAAACTTGTCACCTTAGGGCCTGAGCTGGTGGACTACCTACAAAAAGAAGACAAAGAGAAAGAAATTGTCTTTATTTGCCGCAGTGGTGGCCGCTCGGGACAAGCCACAGCTATGGCTTTACAAATGGGCTTCAAGCATGTGGTGAATATGACCGGAGGTATGATTACTTGGAATTTGCAACAGCTCCCCGTGGAGAGAAATTAAGCCCGCGGGCTTCAGTCATCGAGGCTTGACGTCGGCTATACCGTGCTCATTGTGAGAAAATAGTCACTACAATTTAAAAAAGGAGGAAAAGATCATGATACCAGCAGATTGGATTTACGCTTTGGCGGGAGGCTTACTGATTGGAGTTTCGGTGACCTTGATGTTATGGCTTAACGGCCGTGTTACCGGAATCGCCGGCATTATTTATGGATTATTCTCCGGAAACCCAAAAGATTTTTGGTGGCGTGTGTATTTTATTGTGGGTCTCATCGGAGGTGGTTTGTTGTTGCGTGGGGTTTACACCGATGCCTTCAAAAACATTTTTGATTTCTCCGTCACACACTACGCACTGGCGGGTTTTATCGTGGGATTTTCCACCGTGTTAGGCAGCGGTTGTACCAGTGGACATGGGGTGTGTGGTATGAGCCGTTTGTCCCCTCGCTCCATCGTTGCCACATTGACTTTCATGGCCTCAGGGTTTCTCACCGTTTATGTTATGCGCTCCATGGGGCTTCTGGGATAGGGTTTTCTAAGTTCGTGGAAAGTGCAGATTAAATATCAAATCCATAATCATCTAGTGTAAACGACTGTAAGGAGAATGTTATGTCACAAACGAATGTTACCACGGGAATGGTGAAAAGTGATTCGCAGGTGCAAGTGAATCTAGCAGCGCTCATCAGTGGACTTATTTTTGGTGTGGGGCTGGTGATTGCCGGGATGACCCAGCCTGGTAAAGTGATCGGCTTTTTGGATTTAGCTGGTAACTGGGATCCCAGTTTGATCTTTGTGATGGGTGGAGCTATGGGCTTGCACTTAATAACCTACCGTCTGGTGCGCAAGCGTCCTACGCCAGTTCTAGTGGAGGAGTGGCAGGTGCCTACGAAGACGGAAATCACTAAGGCCTTGGTGATTGGGGCTTTCTTGTTCGGCGTAGGTTGGGGTTTGGCTGGTCTGTGCCCCGGTCCCGCTTTAGTGAGCTTGGCCTCCTTTGAACCGAAGATTTTTGTATTCGTCGTGGCCATGTTTTTAGGGCAATTGGCCTTTTTGGGGCTAAACAAAAAAATGAATATAAACCGGTAACCACTGCGATGAAATCGCTGGGTAGCCGTTCTGGACTACCCAGTTGAAGGGTGTGTAGGGATAGGAAGTTGAAATCTATTGAACATCATTTTGTCTCGACAAACTCAGAGCCGGTCGATGACGGAAAGGGGAGATGTCCATGGAAGCTTTAGGTTACGTAGCCAGTGTCCTCATGGGGTTTAGTTTGGTTATGATTAGTGGCGTATTCTCCCTACTGACAGTCCCCATTTTAGTTTACCTCTTTGGGAAAGATCCCATGGTGGCCACAGCCTACTCGCTGTTCATCGTGGGTCTTACCGCCCTAGTAGTAGCCTTGCAGGCGGGACAAAAATGTGAGATTTACATCAAGCGGGGCTTGATTTTTGCGGGCCCCAGTTTTCTTGGGGTGTATCTTGTGCGGGCTTTCGTGGTACCTGCATTACCACAGGAGATTTTTCACCTCGGGTCTTTGGTTGTGACCAAGGCGATGCTGACCATGTTGGTATTTGCGGTCCTTATGGTTGCGGCTTCGTTTTCCATGATTCGTTCGAAGAAATCGGTAGCTCCCGCCTCAGCTGCGGATGGGCATTTGGATGCTAAGAAGCTTGCCATTATCGGGCTTGAGGGCTTGGTGGTTGGAGGTGTGACCGGCTTTGTGGGAGCTGGTGGTGGATTTTTGATCATCCCCGCTTTGGTGTTACTCACGGGTATGTCTATGAAGATTGCTGTGGGAACCTCTTTGATGATTATCGCGATTAAGTCTTTGTTTGGCTTTTTGGGTGATGTACAAAAGCAGGCAGGCATTGAATGGCTGTTCTTGGTGACGATCTCTGCGATCTCCGTGGCTGGCTTATTCGTCGGGGCTAAGCTCAAAAGTAAAGTTAAAGACGAGGTCCTTAAAAAGGGATTTGGTTACTTTGTCCTCATCATGGGGCTTATTATTCTTATCGATAATTTGCGAAAGTAGTTCGTCTTTTGTCGTAATCCTCTGAGCTTTTCTTTGGTCTCTTCTTTGCTGGATGCATAGTATCCGCTTAGGCTTCATCTGGTTCACCTAAAGAAAATTTGGCTAGAATGGGCTTGAGTGTGGATATTTTCGTCATTCACCAGGGGGTTTGCCCAATGAGACCCAGTCTGAAACTTTGGCCTTTTTTGTTCAGTGTTTTTCTTTTAAACACAGTGATGGCTTGGGCCGTGAGTTTTCACAGAGATGAGGCGTGGGATAACCCTCATGGCGTCAGACA
>CAZZMS010000125.1:0-3546 GCA_964655485.1 uncultured Pseudobdellovibrionaceae bacterium
TTTTATGCCCAGATTGGTGGAAGCCTTGGATAGGTCGCCTACAGATTTGGCTAAATCCGTAGGGCCTCTCAGCGAGAAGCTTTCCTGTTGTATTGAAAAGGGACCAAAAGCCCCATAAAAGCCAAAGAAGATAGAGAGAAAAAAAAACTCCAAGACGACTGATAAAAATTCAGTATCTGTTCCCATGTGGCATCCGGCATGGCGCGAGTGTTTTCCCGAGGCGATGTGGGAAAAAGCCACTCCCGTAGCCACCGTAAGGCAACAGTCTTTAGTCAGACAAAAAATCAGTTACTGGTACAAGACTAGCAAAATAAACCAGCTTTCCGAAGCCTTGTGGCGCGCTGAGCGTGAGCAAAACATTTGTGATGAAAAAGTGAACGCAGAAACTTATGCCCTAGCGTTGGTGTTGGAGGATAGTTTTCCCCAACCCGAGGCCATGGAGGGAGCGAGCCGATTATTAGAGAGGGTGACCGCCTGCTCTGGTATCAGTTATCGAGATGATGCGTGGATTCGCGCGGGATTGTTTCGATGGTTGATGGGGCAAAAAGATTTGGCTTTGTCTCATTTTAAGAAGGTTGACTTGAATAACTTGAACTCCCGAGATCGTTCTCTCTATTTGCGAAAACTTCTAGGAGATTCATCGGTAACTCAAGAGTACCTGTTATCCCTGCGCCCAATTCCTTGGGGAATGTATGGACATTTGTTACTGGGCAGTGATGTCAAAAGCTTACAGCTTAAGCCCGAGTTTTGGCGCCTACAAATGCGTTCAGAGCAGCCGCATTTTCATCAGCTGATTTCCCTTTTAGCTCAGCTCACCGCTTTCGATCAGAAAAGCGCTTTGGAGGTTTTGGCTCGTCACTTAAATTACGAATCGCTCAAGGCTGAATCCCCTCAGTTTCAAGCGACTGTGGCTTTATTTTTTCACAAAGCGCAAATGGATCTACCAACTTTTCGTCTCGTGCATCAAATTTTGGCTCATCACCCGAGTACGGTTTCTAGAGATTTGTTACCTTTTCTCTTTCCGATTCGTTACTGGAATGAGATCACTCACGCAGCGGGTAACGATTTAAGTCCTATTCTGGTGAAGTCACTGATTAGACAGGAGAGTGCTTTTGCTACGCGAGCGATCAGTAGTGCCAAAGCCATGGGGCTTATGCAGCTTATTCCCTCCACGGCGAAAAAATTAGGGGTTCATCAAGTGCAAGCCTTGTACGATCCCAAAATCAATATACAACTGGGAACACGTTACTTGCGTAGTCTCATTCAGCAATTTGGCTCTGTGGAATTAGCCTTAGCGTCGTATAATGCGGGCCCGAAAAAAGTCGAAACATGGTTAAAGCGTTATCCTACCAAGGACATGGAGCTTTTTGTGGAGCTCATTCCTTATCGCGAGACTCGGGAATATGTGCGTTTGATCAAGCGTAATCAAGCGATCTATCAGGAGATTTTTCAAGGTGGAGATTTGATTTATTCCGAGACCTCCTCAACTACGGGAGCGCCAAAAACCTCTGAAGCCTCTCCCTAGGAGTGAGGTGTGAGTTAAGGATCCCCTCCTTTCCAGACCTCCAGATTGAAATTCATGGAGCATGGCAAGGTCGCTCGACAAGGCGGTCAAGTCCCCTGAGGCTATAAGTCTAGGGGGTTTTTATGTTTTTCATCATCTGGCAAGCTTTATTCTCTTGGGTGTGGGCTGGGACTTTGCATTTACAGGCGGAAAAACTAGAGCTCACTTACCCTCATCAAGTCATAGATGTCCCTTGGGTGAAACGGCTTAGCACCTCCGAGCTCCAGCCGGGTAAAATCGTGCTAGTACATTTTTTACACTCGCCTGCTTCGAGGGTCGTGAAAAATCATTTGAACCAGCAGAGTGCTCAGATTTTAGGTTACTGGCCAGAGGATACTTGGGTAGTTCGTCTTCCTGAGCGATTCGAGCAAGTGAGGGCGGTCACTGATCCCTTTAAGGAGCAAGCGGTGTTTTTGCAGTTGCTCCCCCTAGGGAAAATCAGTCGGGATTTTGGTGTCTTTCATGTTTTTAATGCGCACGAGTTGGCAGATGCTCGAGTCGTGTTGTGGAAAGAGCAGGATGCTCATCGTATTCGCGAGTGGATTCCAGCATCAGTTTGGGTCACCGCCTCGGGTAAGTATATTGACGTGCGGGGACTTTCGCGTGGGGAGTTATTTCGTCTAGCCGAGCAAGAGGAGGTAGAGTGGATTGAGCCTGCGTATCCTTTGAGAACTTGGGTGTGGTTACCGCAAGAGTCCTCGGCGGTTCAGCGAAAAAAGTTTGAGCGTCCATTGCAGGTCGCGGAGGCTGCGAATTTTCCGCTGACGGGTTACGAGACAGGCACTCGATTGATTGGAGCTCCTCTGGTGTGGAGTCTTGGTTTTCGTGGACAAGGGGAAAGTGTATTTGTGGTGGATACCGGATTAGATCGTGGTGAAGGGCGTTTGTCTGCAGACTTTGCTACGGCCACGGACGGTGGGTTTGCTTTGGGAATAGGGAGCTCTTCGTGGGCGGATCCCATGGGGCATGGGACTCACGTGGCTGGCTCAGTTTTAGGGCGCGGGGAGCTGAGTTCAGGTGAGATTCGCGGAGTCGCTTACGAAGCAAGATTAGCGGTGGGTGGTTTATGGTCTCCTATCATGGGTAACATTACAGTACCCACAGACTTAGCTCAAGCCTTCACTCCCTCGCGAGATGCCGGGGCTAGGGTGAGTAACAACTCGTGGGGAGCTGCCGCGGGTTTCGGTAACTATACAACGATGTCCCAGCAGGCGGATGAATGGAGTTGGCAAAACTGGGACTACCTCGTGGTTTTTGCTGCGGGTAACTCCGGGAGAGATGGGGATAAGAATGGAAAAATTGACGAAGGTTCGGTCAGTCCGCCCAGCACAGCGAAGAACGTGCTCACGGTTGGAGCCAGTGAAAATCTGGTGAAACAAGGAGGGATTCAGAAACGGGTGGGCGAGTTGCGGGGAGCTGATACCACATGGCCGGCTGAGCCTATTTCATCCTCATATATTTCCGACAATCCGCAAGGGATCGCAATGTTTAGTTCCCGAGGGCCTACGAAAGATGGGCGTATAAAGCCTGAAGTGGTAGCCCCCGGGACAAACATTCTCTCTGCCTTCTCGCATGAGCCGGGGGCCTCGGTGCTGTGGGGAGCGTATAATGATCATTATGTATTTAGTGGGGGGACTTCGATGGCCGCGCCCCTTGTGGCAGGAGCTGCTGCTTTGGTTAGGCAGATGTTGAAAGAGGAAGCTCATTACCAGGGACCTATTCCCTCGGCATTGGTCAAAGGCTTACTCATGCTGGGAGCTGATGATTTGTTTCCTGGGCAGTATGGTATGGGGCCGCAGCGGGAGTTGGAGCGCAGGCCTGACGTTCATCAGGGATTTGGGCGAGTCAATCTGGAACGAGTATTGGACCTGGTGAAACGGCATTCTTTTTGGGTGGGGCAAGTGGGAGAAGGGGAAAGTCTTGAAAGGACTCTGGCTGAATCAGTCACAGAGATTCTTCTTATTTATACCGATGCCCCAGGG
>CAZZMS010000126.1:0-15983 GCA_964655485.1 uncultured Pseudobdellovibrionaceae bacterium
GCCTTATATGGACCAGGGACTTAAAACAGGAGTAAAAATTTATCAATATGATCCCTTTATCGAGCAATTTATTTTGCGTGATTGGGAGTCATTTAACTGATCAGCTCATGGGGCATTGGCCGGCGCGGTGCGCGAAAGTAACTGCGTGGAGATTGGGCCAACAAGTCGGCCAGCTTCGGCATATACACGCAAGCATAGCGTTCCACTTGATAGGCAAAGTAACTTTCCTCGTTCCCCGAACGCATCAGGGCTCCCCAATAAGGATTGTAGGCTGCTTGTTGTTTTTTGATTAAAGCCGCAATTTGCCCGTCAATTTCAGATATTTGTTTTTGCAAGGGTTCGATTTCAGCATCCTCACAATCGTCGGGAGTTTCACATTTGTCTGTCATCAGCTGAGTGAGGCGATTTTCTAGCGGCTCTTTAATGGCCATGAGTTTTTCAATCTCTTGCGAAATGGGCTTCGTTTTTAAGTTGGCGTCGATCTCATGCGCCAGCTCCTCAATCACCATGGCGGTACGCCAGCCGCAATCTTTCTTTAAACGTAAAATATCTCCATAGATATGATCACCGATGTATAGAATTTCATCCGGTTGTAGGCGAAGATCCTGAGTGATGTAGTGAGCACAACCTCCTTGATAAACCCCAGGCTGTAAAGGGGCATCAAAGTTACTCATAAGCCCCGTGCTCATGTCCACTTTCAATAGGGGTAACTTGTCATAGAAAAAACGAGGTTTTTGGGCCAAGGTGATGACAAACTCAAAAAGCTCACTCCAGTGGGGGTGTTCTTTCAAAAAAGGATTAATGGCATAATCCAGTAACAATTTCGTGTAGTGAAAATCGGAGTTGGTTACGATAAATAACTTTTTCCCGTGTTTTTTATACTTCTCTAGGCCAGCGACAACCTCCGGCTCTTTGATGATAAATTGATTCAGTCTCTTGCGCACCTCTCCTTTAATCGAACCATCCCGATGCGCCTCATCCAAAGCGGCCAGCACGTCATCAGCAATCACCGAAAAATCAGGAAGATGTAGCCCTGGCTGAGATTCCTTAAGATCCACCAACAGAGCCACCATCACCGCATGGCTGATGGAGAAGATGGTATCAATGGCTTCATAGTTCGGATCGTTCAGATCAATGTAGGTGGATTGGTAAATCCGATTTTGCTCGCGAAAATCGATGGGGCGTAGCCCATGATAAGACGAGCGAATCGCCGAGTGGCGGTTTAACTTGAGGAGATTACCGCGTTTTTTGTCTATGGCTAAACCACGAATGGCTTGTTGAAAATTAAACTTCAAAGCACGAATAGCCTCAGGGTAACCTTTCGCAATAAGTTTATCTTTGATGGCCTGAAAAGAGAGCTCTTCAAAAGCCTCCCCATGGTAACGGATCAGGGTATGATCCATGTCAAAGCCGATGTAGCGAATTTTTTTTAAGTTGAGAGTGCGGTTTACAAAAACGTGCTGCGCCATGAAAAAGGCCTCCTAAGGGTGTTAGTCTCGCAAAGCTTTTCGGCAAGCATCAAGTCTTTTTGTTTTGACCGCTGACAAAGCCCCTTTCTAAACTTAAGAAGGTCAAAAGCCCCCACGGTGTGAGGTCCAACGGCGAGACCCAGCCGCTCTCAAAGGGGCGAGGGAGGAAGAGTTTATGAGTCAGGGAGCCCAAAAAGTGGATAACCCCCTTGGTATTCGTGGTGTCAACGTAGTCGAGGTGAGTGGGGATGTGGAGTTTTTCCACCAAGTTCTGGTGCAAATGGGTTTTACGCAAATTGCAAAAAACGAAAGCGGGCATTTGGCCTTGTACCGCCAAGGCGAGATGGATTTTGTACTCAATACCACTCCGGGAAGTTATGCCCAGAGATTTTTTGAGGCTCACGGGCCTTGTGTGAGTGGTTTTGGTTTCGTGGTAGAGGATGCCCATCGGGCTTTGAGCTTAGCCGTTCAGCGAGGGGCGAAAGCCTACGAGGAGGGCCAAGCTCTTCCTTTTCCTGCGGTCTACGGCATTGGCGGAGCTTTGGTTTTCTTAGTGGATCAAAAAGGACTCAGGGCCTTTTACAACGAGCAGTTTGGTTTAGGTGAGGATCAACCTCATCCCGAGGGAGCGGGATTTATCAAAATCGATCATTTCACAAACAATGTTCCGCGTGGTGAAATGCAAAAGTGGTGTGATTTTTATGCGCGGGTGTTTGGGTTCTATGAAAATCGTTACTTTCACATCAAGGGTAAGCAAACGGGGCTGGAGTCTAAGGTGATGCGCTCTCCTTGTGGAACCTTCTCGATTCCCATCAATGAGCCCACGGAAGCCAAATCGCAAATTCAGGAATACCTGGATGAGTACAAGGGATCGGGAGTTCAGCATATCGCCATGCTGACCCCTCATATTCTTAAAACCATGGATCAACTCACGCGTAGTGAAGTCCCTTTCATGCCCTCACCCCCAGATACCTATTACCGGGAAGTGAGTAAGCGGTTACCAAACTGGAAAGGGGATCCTGAACCCCTTCGGCAAAAAGGTATTCTCATTGATGGCGATGAGCACGGTTACCTTCTTCAGATTTTTACCAAGAATATGTTTGGTCCCATCTTTTTTGAGGTGATCCAGCGGGTAGGTCACGATGGCTTTGGTGAAGGTAACTTTCAAGCCTTGTTTGATGCGATTGAGCAGGATCAGCGAGAGAGGGGTTACTTAAAATAAGTTCCGATGGTTTTTTTGGAATTATGATGCCAAGGATTTTCTAAGCGCATCAACATGAGAGGTCCCTATGTATAATCACTTTCGTCAAGGCGTTTATACTGTTCAGGCACATAAGGCCATTCCTGAGGGTTGTTTTGAGGAGGAGCAGGGGCGAAAAGGCTTTTTTGGGCCTGTCTCGCATTTGATTCGTCCCGAGCCTTCGACCCGCTGGACGCAGATTGAGGGTGACTTGCGGCCTCATTTGTTTGACACCCCTTCTTTACCCCAGTTACCGGGAGTGTGGCAGCGCTTACTTTATAACCACGATGTTACTCTGTATTGGTATCAGGAATCTGTTACCACAGAGGCCGTTCATTCGGCCTTTCGTAATGCCGACGGGGAGACATTATACTTCTGCCATGCGGGAGCTGGAAGTGTCGCTACCGAGTATGGAGATTTAGAGTATAAGACCGGACACTATGTCCTCATTCCAAAATGTGTGGCGCATGCGTTTCGCCCCACGGAGGCCTCTACGTTTTTAGTGATTGAAAATCGTCGGGGGCTTTTTCGTGAGCCTGATCGTGGGATGCTTGGGAAAAATGCCGTTTACGATCCCACAGCCTTTGGCAGACCCGATATTGAAAGACAAAAGGCGAGAGTTAAAGAAGGTTTGTGGGATATCAAAAAAATCACCGTGAAGCGAGGGGGAAGGCTTACGGCTTTCTTCTATGATCGTAATTACTTCGATGTCCTGGGTTGGAAAGGGGATTACTATCCGGTGACTTTGCACATTCAAGATTTGATGCCGCTATTGAGTGCTAGGGTTCATTTACCCCCAAGTGCGCATACCACCTTTGTGGCGGATCAGTTTGTGGTGTGCACTTTTTTGCCTCGCCCCCTTGAGTCTGATCCAGATGCTCTGAAAGTGCCTTTTTATCATCAAAATATCGACTATGACGAGGTGCTGTTTTATCATGCCGGTAACTTTTTTAGTCGAGATAATCTCAAGGCAGGGATGATCACCTTGCATCCCGCAGGCTTCCCCCACGGACCACATCCCAAAGCGGTGAAAAGTATTGGTAACAAAACCCACACCGATGAAGTGGCTGTCATGGTAGATACATGGAACGCCTTGGAGATCGATCCCGTTTTTACTCAGGTAGAGGTTCCTAGCTACTGGCAGTCGTGGCAGGAGAAGTAATCTCCACCGACTCATCAGAAACTTGAGCTTTGGAGGGGGCTCCCTCTCAACGGATTGTGCGGAGCCCAGGATGATCAAGCTTAGCTAAAGGTCTAGTCGCACTTGTGTTTTTCCGAAAGCTACCGTTGAGATTCAGTGAGCCTTGTGCTGTTTTCCAACTTAGTGTTACTGGGGAACACACGGCTCAACGGTCCGAGCGGAGGTGGAAACAATGCGCGATTGGACGATTTCAAAAAAAATTTGGCTGGGATTAGGATTAATCACTCTCAACGGTTTGGCCGTAGGTTTGTATGCTTTCTACGGCTTGAACATATTGAACAAAGTCAATGCGGCTAGCGAAGTGAAACAAGAGTTTCTGACCCGAGAGATAGATCATTTAAAATGGGTCAATCAGTTAAAAAAAGATCTGCGGGACAAAAAAGATCTCTCTGTGCAGAAGGACCCAACACAATGTGGCTTAGGTAAGTGGTATTATGGACAGGGGCGTAAAAATGCCATGGAGCAATTCCCTGCGATTGGGGAGCTTTTGGCTAAATTGGAGGAGCCCCACAAAAAACTCCACGAACAGGCTCATGAAATTCAAAAAATGATAGAAGAGCAAAAATGGGCTGAAGCGCAAGCCGTGGTGGTCTCGGAGGTGGAACCTATTTTGGCGGAAATTCAAGGGCTTTTAGGGCAAGTGCGTAAGTCCATGGACGAAGAAATCGCTCGCTATGGCACCAACTCCTCAGAGATCGCTAAGCAGTTTGTTTTGATCATGAACTTGATTCTTGTTCTTTTGGTCGTGCTCAGTGGAGTGATGGGTTACTTTTTAGTTCGTTCGGTAGTAAGCCCAGTGGAGAAGGTATTAGCCCAAGTGAAAAAAGTCGCCCAATCCTTGGGACTTTACGCCAATAAAATCCGCGATGTGAATGAAAACTTGGTGGCCACCAGCAGCTCCCAGGCTGCAGCCTCGCAAGAAACCGCTGCGAGTGTGGCAGAAATCGAATCTATTGCTGCCAAGAACGCCGAGAACGGACGTTTTGTAAAAGAAAATGCCGATCAAACCCTAGAATCGGTGAACCTCGGTTACCAGCGTGTCGAGCAAATTCGTGAGCATACACAACAATTGGATGCTATGGGAGAAAGCTTAAGACAGCACGTGCAGGATAACGAGCAGGAGCTACGAACCATTGTTCAACTGATTCAAAAAATCAACGAGCGAGTGAGCTCCATCCACGAAATCGTCTTTCAAACAAAATTACTTTCATTTAACGCCTCTGTAGAAGCGGCTCGTGCTGGGGCTAGTGGGGCTGGTTTTGCCGTGGTTGCTGAAGAAGTGAGAAAGCTTGCTGAGATGAGCGGGCAAGTCGCCCATCAAATCACCGAGCTCGTGTCCAGCAGTGAGCAACAAGTAAAATCCATCATCGAAGGTACTAAGGAGCGATTTGAAGCCTTACTGCACGAAAACCAAAGTCATCTCAGTGAAAACCGTTCTTCAGTAGAGGAGCTTTTTGAAGTGTTTTCGCAAATTAAAGATCAAGTGCAAAAGGTGACGGACTTAGTGTCTGATATGGCGCAAAGTAACCAAGAACAACAGTTGGGCTTTTCCGAGATTTCAAAAGCCGTGCAGAACATTGATTCAGCCGTGCAACAAACTCAGCATGCTATTCGGGACTCCGCTCAAGTGAGCCGTGAGTTAGCCCAAGAGGTGGAGTCTTTAGAAAGCAGCGTGCAAGTACTAAAAAGTTTCGTAGAGAGCAATAAGGAATTTCATTCGCCACGTTCTGCGGGACGAGGGCGTCCTGAGGCGACCAAGCGCTCGCACCCTGAGGAATCAACGAGCACTCCACTCCCCAAGGCTGCTTAAAATGGCTGGGACATGAGTGCGTAAAACCTCGGGTAAAGGTAGGCCTCGTTCGATCTCGTAAGTCAATGTGGGCCAGCCCCGCTCTAAACCGGCGTAGGTTCCAAGCGAGCCCGGCGTAGGGTAACCAATGTCAGTATCTATGCGGTAACCGATCCGCTTGGCGAGAAGCTCGGCAAAACGCAGGCAGTCGCCATTCACATTGAGTACGGGATACCACGAGTGTAGGCTGATAATGAGAGCGGGTTTTAGCTCGTCTAACAAGCGCACCAAAGCCTGATTTTCCGGTTCACTGAGTGGGTAGGGTCCGGGTTGGTATCGGGGGTTTTTCACCTCAGCGGTCCAATCCTTGGTGGGAAGATTACGGTTTAAATCCACCCCATGAAAGTTCGAGCGTGTTTTGAGTAACACACCATCCACATTAAAACGAGGGATAAGATGCAAGTGGAAAGGCCATGAGTGATTTTCTGGCTTTTGTAGTTCGCGAAGTAATCCCAAAGCCGCTGTTACCCCTTCGGTTTCGTCTCCATGCACACCCCCCAGGATGAGCACATTCGGTAACTGCCCACTCGTAGCGCCCCAAGAATGCATTTCTATGGGTAGGCCAAGAGCACTGAAGCCGATGAACGACATTTGCGAAGTCATAATTTTTTTATTTTTGCGTCTTAAAAAAGTTTAGTGAGTAAGCCCGTACCAAGTACGGTTCCGATAATCCAATAGATCAACTGTTGGTGTGATCTGACCAGATCCTGACGGAGAGACTGTACCTCCGAGCGTAGCTGAACGATATCTTGTTTCACTTGCTGCATATCTTGTTTCAAGACCTGCACGTCTTGCTTGAGGACTTGTACATCTTGTTTTAGGACCTGCACGTCTTGCTTGAGGACTTGCACCTCTTGTTTTAGGACCTGCACGTCTTGCTTAAGGACTTGTACATCTTGTTTTAGCTGACTGACGTCTTGTTTCACTTGCTCCAAGTCGGTCCTTAGCAGCGAAGTCTCCCGCCTTTGGCTTTCACCCTCTTGTACGATCTTAAGCTCAAGCTCTTTGATATCGCTGTGGCTAGCCGTCTGTTCAAAGCGCACTTGCTCAATCAGAGACACCACCCGTTTGGCTTTGTCAGCCCCCAGGTTTTCTTGTAATTCAGTAAAAAGCTCAAGAGCGGTCGCGCCTAAATTCATGTTAGCAGTCTATCATAAGCTTAAGAATGCCACAAGACGAATCGATCAGGGTCAATTTTTCTCCCCCTAATGTCCCCGGGGGGGCTTCATCCATTCAATGTCTGGTATGTCGGGTATTTCCAAAATGGTTTGCACTAACCCACGCCAAGTCGTACTGGGTTTTTCTGAGACTAAGATCTTTAAACGTTGATCGAGGGAAGGGGAGTCCGAAGACGTGTTTACCTCGAGGGGGCTTAGCCCAATAGATTCTGAAGACTGTGCAAAGTCCCCCCCCTGCCGTTGGGCCTCTCCTGGCGTAGAATCTCTACTTTGCGCCATAAAAAAAGATGTTAACCTCTCCACGAGTACGGGACCTGCGTGAACCAGCTCCGGATGCAAGGGCGACATCGCTTTTAGAATGGTATGACTAATAATGGGATAATGAGTGCAACCCAAAACTAGGGTGTCACAGGCTTTTTCGCGCAAAGGAGTCAGATAACGATAGGCCACAAGGTTGGTGATGGGATCATCGATCCAGCCTTCTTCGATTAAGGGGACAAACAGGGGGCAGGCCTGTTCGGTTACTTGAGCCTCTGGTAACACTTGATGGATCCAGCGCGAAAAGACCCCCTGGCTGATGGTGGCTCGGGTAGCAATCACCCCGATACGACCGTGGGTCGAAATTTGAGCGGCCTCTTCGGCGATGGGCCTCAGGACATCAAAGAGAGGAATATCTAACCAGTGCGACTCGCGCACTTGAGTGCTAGCGGAATGGCAAGCAACAACAATGGCTTCTGGCCTCTCTTCAGCCAGCAGATTTAAGCCCTCTTCTAGGTAACGGCGAATCATCTCCGGAGTTTTGTTACCATAAGGTAAGCGAGCTAAATCTCCGAAATAGATAAACTCGGATTGGGGAAATGCGGTAAGAAAGGGGTTTAAAACGGTAAGCCCTCCAAGACCTGAGTCAAAAAAAGCTAGTTTACGTGGGCTTAACACCATGGGCCTTGGATTCATTGTAACCATGGGGGGTCATTTCCACAAAACGAGCGTTTTTATGAAGCTCCACTAAGCTCATGGCGTTAAGGTAACTCATGCCTGAGCGAATTCCACCGGTGAGCTCCAGCACTACATCACGCACATGGCCTTTCACGGGGACTTGCGTGGATTCACCTTCAGGAGCCATGCCCTCCGGAACGCCTCCGCGCCAAGATTCTTGCGCTGCCTTTGAGGCCATTCCGCGATAGTGTTTTTTTCCGTTATGAATTTCCCCGGGAGTTTCGATGGTTCCCGCAAGCAAGCTACCTAGCATGACACTTTGTGCTCCTGCAGCGAGTGCCTTTACAATGTCACCTGAGGTTTTAATTCCTCCATCAGCGATCAGGGGAATACCTTTCTCCTTAGTAACTTGCGCACACAGAGCTACTGCGGTGAGTTGGGGGACACCACAGCCGGTAATGATACGGGTGGTGCACATGGAGCCTGGGCCTATTCCCACCTTGACCGCATCCGCTCCCGCTTCGATGAGTTCTTCGGCTGCCTCTGGAGTAGCCATGTTACCTGCAATGATGTCAATGTGGGGGAAGTGGTCTTTACACCACTTGAGAGTATCAAGCATTTGTACGGAGTGGCCATGGGCAATATCCAAGGTGAGAATATCGACCCCTGCTTGTACGAGGGCCAGTGCCCGCTTTCGGTCTTCTTCGTTTACCCCAATACTGGCGGCAAGGGGCTTGACCCCTTGAGCCTTAAGCTCGCGCACTTGCTTGGCTTGCTCTTCGATGGGCAAAAAGCGATGTAAAATCCCCACTCCCCCCAGCTGCCACATGGCCAAAGCCATGGCGGATTCGGTCACTGTATCCATGTTGGCAGAAATGATCGGAATTTGTATGCGATGATTTTTTGTAAGCGGAGTATCAAGCTGGGGCAGGCGTCGCGAGCGCACCTCAGACTTCTGTGGCACGAGTAGAACGTCATCGAAGGTTAATCCTTTCCCACGCATGGGGATATGTTCAGGGCGAAAGAAAATATCCGTGTTCATAAGAGAGCTCCTTGTGCGTTTTTAAGTCTGTTACCTTTTAAATTGGGCCTCTCCACTCACGGGCTCTTGGTGGGTTAGCCAAGGAAGTGTGACAAAGCTTAAGTAATATCTGAGTTCCTCAATGCTTTCTTGAATATCGTCCAAAGCTCGATGGTTCTTTCTTTTCTCAAAGCGCTTACCGTAGAGATTTTCAAAAATTATTTTCCACGAGCTTACGTCCAACAATCGGTAGTGCAGGTAGCTGAATAACTCGGGCATATGCAGTTGCACAAAAGCCCGATCTTGAGCGATGGAGTTACCACATAAAATAGGGCGCTCTTGGGGAAGTTGAAAATGTCTTTTAAGCATTAGCAAGAGTTCTTTCTCCACGATGCTTTGGGGAAGGCCTTGCGGAATTTTGGCCAGTAAGCCACTGGCTTTATGGTGGGTTTGATTCCATTCGTCCATATGCGCTAAGCGATCCGCCGATTGATAAACGACCGACTCATAGCTTTCTAGGGGTTTCAGATCCATGCTTGTGACGACTGCGGCCACTTCGAGGATGACGTCCCGCTGAGGATCGAGACCGCTCATTTCCATGTCTAGCCATAACAATTTGGTTGTCTTTGGGGGAGTCCAAGCACCACTCATAAAGGACATCTTAAAAAGCTTTAGCCTCCCTGTCCTCGGAAAACCTAGAAGCACCGCGACTTTTTTTAGTTTAGTTTGCCACCTTTTTGACCTTAGAGTTCCGTGGGATTTTCTTGCAATCAGCCATGAAATTCTCTACAAACTCCCTTTATGGCCATTAATCTTGAACACCCCTTGGCGGTGCGCACCAGAAAACTCATGGTGCAAGCCATCAGTGACTATTCTCTACTGCAAGAGGGGGATAGGCTCCTCGTCTGTGTCTCTGGGGGTAAAGACTCTTCGGTCATGTTATCTTTACTGAAAGATATTCAGTCTCGAGCTCCCTACTCTTACCATATTGAGGCGGCGATTCTCGATCAGAAGCAACCGGGGTTTGAGGTCTCTCGGTTCAAAAACTGGGTGGAAAATGAGGTAGGGGTTCCTCTGCACGTGATTGAGCGGGATACTTACTCGGTAGTCAAAGCTAAAACCCCTGAAGGGGGGACTTATTGTTTTCTGTGCTCTCGAATGCGAAGGGCTATTCTCTATGATTTTGCCTATGAAAGAGGTTTTAACAAGCTGGCCCTAGGGCATCCCCGTGAGGATTTAAACTCCACTTTGTTGCTGAATCTATTTTACACAGGCAAGCTTGCCAGTATGCCACCGAAGTTACTCTCCGATGATGGGCGTTGTGTCGTCATTCGCCCCATGGTTTATGTGGCCGAGTCGGATATCGTTCAGATCAAGGAGGCGTGGGGATTTCCGATCATTCCCTGTAACTTGTGCGGTTCCCAAGAAAATCTCAAGCGCAAGCGGATAAAAAACCTTATTGCCGATTTGGAAAAAGAAATTCCTCACTTGTCATCCTCACTTTTGACCGCTCAGGGCAACGTGAAAAAAAGTCATCTTCTCGATCCCGCACTTTTTAATTTTACAGAGTTGGAGTTCGCTCAGGGTTTAAACCGCTCTGCATCAGTTACTTGCCAGAGAGAAGAAAATGCCTTTGACTTGTGAGGACGCTTGGGAGTGCGTGGAGTTTGGGTTTCAGGTTCATAAAAAGGGCTTTGCGTATCACGTCCTGATCCTAAAGGCTTGAAAGATGCAAACTGAGATGGTGAGCCTCATCAGAACGAGCACCCATGACAGATCAAGGAATAGGAGTTGGTATGGAAATTTGGCATAAACTACTCAAGACCTCCGGCCGCGTCGTGACTGTGTTACTGTCTTGGTTTTTCTCGCTCTCCGCTTTGGCCTTTGAGCTTAAAGACCAATTCGGTAACAGCCATGAGTTCAGTACCGGAGAGGGCCAAATTTTATTTGCGGCCGACATGAAAGCGTACAAGCTTTTGAAGTCTGCCATGGCCAAGCTTCAGGAGCCCAAAACCCTGCTGGAGGGGAAAAAAATTTTCGTAGTCGCTGATATTTCCGGGATGCCTGGTTTTATTTCAAAGTATGTCGCTATCCCGAAGATGAAAGAGCTAAAATACTCCATCTATCTTGATGCTACCGGGGAGGCTGTAAAGCCCTGGCCCCACGAGGAAGGGCAGCTCCTTTTATTGAAGGGGGATGAAACCGGAGCTTGGCAAGTCCAGCAAAAATTCAAGACCGACAAAGAGTTAAGCCAGTTCTTGAGCGAAGGGTGAGTCATTTCCTCGTGGAGCTGGGGTGACGAAGAGTCTTAATGAGTTGTGACCTCTCTGACATCAACCAACAAAGGAAGAGATTATGAGCTATCCCGTTTATAAGTTCATTCACTATCTTGGTTTAACTTTACTCGTTTTTGCGCTCACAGCAGCGGCCTACACTTCTGCCTCCCAAGCCAATAAGACCTCCAAGCTACCCATGATTGTGCATGGAGTGGCCTTGTTACTCATGCTGGTCAGTGGTTTTGGTATGGCCGCACGTTTAGGGATCTTTAGTGATTTTCCGACTTGGCTTAGTTTGAAACTGGCTCTGTGGTTAGTGTTGGGTGCTTTCATTGCTCTGGTTAAGCGAAAAGCCATTTTGGGACTGTTCCTATCCTTTGTCGTCTTAGGGGGAATTTATTATTTAGCGGTGTTTAAGCTGTAATGTTCCTGTCTTTTGCGGTCGTAACCAACCTCCTTGTAGCGCCACGCGCGACGAAAGGTAAACCATGTTAAAGGAAGAGTATCAATCGCAAGTTTTACGCCGGCGAACTTTTGCGATCATCTCTCACCCTGATGCAGGAAAGACGACGATTACGGAAAAACTTCTGTGGCACGGCGGAGTGATTCATGAAGCTGGAGAGGTGCGTGGCAAGGAGGGGACCAAGGCTGCGACCAGTGATTGGATGGAGCTTGAAAGGCAAAGGGGCATTTCGGTTACAAGTTCCGTGATGTCTTTTGATTACCGTGGTTTACGCGTGAACTTACTGGATACCCCAGGGCATAAAGATTTTTCTGAGGACACCTACCGTGTGCTCATGGCGGTGGATTCGGCTTGTATGTTAATCGACGTCGCGAAAGGCGTAGAGGAGCGAACGAAAAAGCTCTACGAAGTGTGTCGTTACCGCAAGATTCCGATTTTCACTTTTATCAATAAATTAGACCGCGAAGGCAAAGATCCTCTGACGTTGATTGATGAAGTGGAAAAAACCCTGAATATGTCCTGTTACCCGATGACTTGGCCTATTGGTATTGGGGATCGCTTTTGTGGTCTCTACCATCGGGCCTCAGGGCAGGTGGAGCTTTTTTTAGGTGATCAAAAACAAGTGTTACCTTTTCAGGATGAGCAGGGCCGCAAGCCCTGGGCGGAATGGGTGCCTGAGGAAATCGCAAAACAAGCTCAGGAAGAAATTGAGATGATCGAAGCCATCTTGCCTCCGTTTTCGGAGCGGGATTTTTTGGAGGGGCGCTTATCCCCGCTGACTTGGGGATCAGCTAAAAAAAATTTAGGGGTGGATACCTTTTTGGATTTTTTCACTCAATATGCTCCGCCTCCACGGGCGAGGCGCACTCAGCAGGGCGTGGAGATAGATCCCTTGAGTGCTGAGTTCACCGGTTTTGTGTTTAAGATCAATGCCAACATGGATCCCAAGCATCGCGATCGGGTTGCTTTCATTCGTATTTGCTCGGGTCGCTTTGAGCGTGGCATGAAGGTTCAGCACCATCGCCTGCAACGCGAACTTCGCTTGGCCTATTCGAATCAGTTTTTAGCTAGAGATCGGGAAACTCTAGACGAAGCTTTTGCTGGAGATATTATCGGAGTTACCGACACGGGTCACTTTTCCATCGGAGATTCTATTGGTTACCCAAGAGCTTATCCGTTCGAAGATATGCCGCGATTCGCTCCTGAGCTTTTTGCCAGACTCTCGGTGAAAGACGCCTTAAAGAGACGAAAAATGCTCGAAGCCTTGTGGCACTTGAGCGAAGAAGGGGCGATTCAGCTTTTCATTGATCCGGTGGTTGGTCCACAAGACCCCATTCTCGGCGCGGTGGGGCAGTTACAATTTGATGTGCTCTTGTTTCGTCTGCAGGACGAGTATCAACTCGAAGGGGTAAGTCTTCAGACTTTGCCTTTTTCCGTGGCCCGATGGCCCAGACGTGAGGGGCGGCCCACCGATCAGTTGCAAGGAAACTTCAAACTCTACCGCGATCAAAAAGATCAGCCCGTTTTGCTGTTGGGTGAGCTTTGGGATCTTAACTGGGCCCAAAAAGAAAATCCCGATGTGGAGTTTGCTACGTCGATTGTGTTTGTGAAATAGATTAATATTAAATCCTCTTTGTAGATTTTGGAGAAATTCTAAGCCTGATAGTTAGGTTGACTCGGGCTCCAGAGCTGGAACTTCCGGCACAGGCTCCTCGCCTTAAGTGGGGTTTTTGCCCTTGGAATGTTAAAAAAAAACGTTCCAATTGGTGTTGTCTAAAGACCAATGAAAGTACTGATTGAGAACCAAAAACTAAGCTAACCTTGGTTTATGTAACGCAATAATAACGAATATCGTTCTACTATGTCACCTACCTGTTACCTACCTGTTACCTACCTGTTACCGAAACACCCTTTGCCCCCGTGTACTGCAAAGAGCCCAAAAAATTGAGTAGGCTTTGACAAATCAATAAACTTCGACAAACCCAAGTGCCTTACCAACCTTGGTCCTGTATTATTAAAAACTGTTTCAATTTTAGACTTTTTCTTTCAATACCTGTGCTCCTAAGGTTTTTTTAGGTTTTTTTACTGTGGAATTGTTAAATTTTGAGACTTTTTTTGGCACAAACTTAAGTTTTTAGAAAGTCTGCCGATATCCTAAATGAACAAGGGCGATGAGATGGGAACAGCTAAGTAGCAATTGGGATGTTACCGAGCCAAGCAGAGTTTCATCTTCTGCCGGAGGGAGTTACCTAAAGGGAGTTACCGATTGTGACAGGGTGTTACCCACCAGGGCCTTGGGAAAAAAACTAAACTATGGAGGTTCAACCATGACCCACACTGGCAAACGAGCAACACGAACAGGTTTAAGCCTGCCCGTAGTTGGCTTTATGTTTTTAGCTTGCAGTTTACATGCTTCTTGGACTTTGGCCCAGGCCCTGCCTGCGGAAGCCAAACTGAGCTTGTTTGTGCGCGTGCCTAAAAAACTGGGTGAGCCCGCCTTGCAAGTGGTCAGTCAAAACAGTGTGCCAGTACAGATTTATTTACTCAGCGAAGGGGATCAGGTTTTAGCCAAAAAAAGTGTGAGCACCAACATTGTGGCTGGGGCCATGAACTTAAGTATGGGGCCAAGTGGCAGTGCCAGTTGTAGTGCCAGCAGTGAATATACTTGCGAAGGGGGTTTACAGGTTTTAACGGCACTTTCCGGTAGCAGTGTGTCGGCTAAGTGGCTCAATGCCGTTTATGGCAGCGGGACGGTAACGGCAGAGGAATGCTACAACAACACGACGCAAACTGTGGGAAGCTGCAGTAGTAGTGAGGCTTCATTGAATTCTCCGCGTTTTTTGTTGGTGCAATTTAGCGTGAAGAATCAATCCAACGAAGATGTGGCTTTAAGTTTCAAAGTGAAAGCGGGTTCGGCCTTTTATTCCCACTATGCACAAATGGCCATGGGGGTGGCGCAAGATGTGATTGACACTTTACATCTAAAAGATGGTTCCGTAAGCCAAGTTAAGCTTCAAGAAAACTCGGTCACCAGTGGAAAAATTGCGGATGGAACTATCGTGGATGCGGACATTAGTGCGAGTGCGAATATAGCTGACAGTAAACTGGCTACGATCACTACTGCGGGTAAAGTCAGTGGTAACGCAATTACGAGTGGTACTATAGGTGGTAGCACCGGGATTAATACAAGTGGTGATATTACGGGTAATAACTTAATTGCCAATGGGAAATTGGGTGTGGGTACTAGTACTCCAGATGCCAGTGCGGCTTTGCAGATTGATTCGACTGTGGGTGGATTGTTACTACCCAGGATGACAACAGGGCAAAGAGATGCCATTAGCTCGCCAGCTACGGGTTTAACGATTTATAACACGACTACCAATCAGATTGAGTTTCGAGATGGAAGTTCCTGGAAGGGCTTAGGTATTGCCGGCAGTGGAGTGACATCCATCACAGCAGGTACGGGTTTAACGGGGGGTACGATTACCAGTAGCGGTACCATAGCATTGTCTAGTACAGGAGTTACTCCAGGTGTTTACGGAAGTGCTACCCAGGTGCCGACTTTTACCGTGGATGCTCAGGGCCGGTTAACAGGGGCAGGTCAGGTGACTGTGACCCCAGCTTGGTCCAGTGTGACAGGCAAACCCACGACATTGGGTGGGTATGGGATTACTGATGGGGTTACCAATGCCGGAGGAACCCCGAGTCTTCAAAGTGGTTTAGATGCCAGCAAACCTGCAGTCGGCACAGCGGGAAGGATTTATATTGCTACGGATACAGCTAAGATTTATCGGGATACAGGCAGTAGTTGGGCTATTATTGGTACGACCAATGCTAGCGATTTAAGTTCGGGTACTTTACCTACGGGTCGCTTACCGGCTTTTACGGGTGATGTTACATCCGCGGCAGGAAGTAACAGTTTAACAATAGCAAATAACGCGGTTACTAACGCTAAGATTGCTGACAATGCAATTACAACTATCAAAATTCAAGACAGTGCTGTTACCACGAACAAAATTAACGATGCTGCTGTGACCGAGATTAAAATAGCGGATAATGCTATTACCACAGCCAAAATTGCTGACGGTGCGGTTAGCAACGTTAAGATTGCCGATGGAGCTGTTACCACTACTAAAATTGCTGATTCTAGTGTGACCTTGGCTAAGATTCAGAACATAGATGCGGGTAAGATTTTAGGGCGTTCCACGAATGGCACAGGAGGCGTGGAGGAGATACCCATTTGCTCCGGTTTAACCTTTTCTGGCGGGACTGTGACCGTTACCGTCTCGGTAGGAACAGCTTCTCGTTGAGGTGTCAGTGTCGCTTGCTTTATGCGCACAACCGGCGGGG
>CAZZMS010000127.1:0-10283 GCA_964655485.1 uncultured Pseudobdellovibrionaceae bacterium
CGGAAGGGGAAGATGGGTATAAGGGACAGTGTGAGAGGAGCTACACCCGTGGTCAATGGCGAAAATCGACACTCCATTTCTTTGGCCCTACGAGCTGGCGCAAGCCCCGTCGCTCAAAAAAGCTCTAGAAAAAAGCAAAAAACTCTCTAAACTAGGGCCTCATGGCACGCATACTCATTGTTGATGATGATCCGCAAATGCTTTCGTTTCTAAAAGATGCTGTGATTTCAGATGGTCATGAAGCTGTGGCCTTCTCTCATCCTCTGAGAGCATTAGAGGAAATTCTCAAATGGGAAGAGGCCCCTGATCTTGCTATTTTGGATCAACAAATGCCTGACTTGGATGGGATTGAACTTCTTCGCCGATTAAAACTTAAATGGGAACACTTACCTGCCATCATGGTCACTGCTTACGGCAGTATTTCCTCAGCGGTGGAGGCCATGAAAAAGGGGGCTTTCGATTATCTCACTAAGCCTTTCAAACTAGGCGATTTAAAAGTGAGCCTCACACGGGCCTTGGAGCTTAGTCGTTTAGCCCGTGAGAATATGATTCTCCGCCAAGAGCTTAAGAAAAACTATGCCCAAGGCGGTCTTATCGGAAAATCCAAGGCCATGCCGGAGCTTATGGAGTTAGTGGCCCGTGTGGCCCCCGCCCAATCCAACGTTTTGATTACGGGAGAATCGGGCACAGGAAAAGAGGTTGTGGCCAAAACGATCCACCAACTAAGCAGCCGTAGGGATAAACCCTTTGTAGCCATTAACTGCTCAGCCATTCCAGAAAACCTGCTGGAGAGTGAACTTTTCGGCCATGCCAAAGGCGCGTTCACGGGAGCGGATCCCACAAAGGCCGACTTATTTGAGGGAGCTCAGGGGGGTACATTATTCCTTGATGAAATTGGCGATATGGATTTGTTACTCCAAGCGAAGCTACTTAGAGTGTTGCAGGAGAGAAAAATTCGCCCTGTGGGAGAAACAAAGGATATCGATATCGACGTTCGAGTGATCGCAGCTACCCACAAAGATCTCAAAAAAGCCATCAAAGAAGGCTTGTTCCGGGAAGATCTGTACTACCGCTTGAATGTCATTCCCGTCCATGTGCCACCCTTACGTTTTCGTAAAGAAGATATCCCTCTCTTGGCACAACATTTTTTAAACAAGTATGCCACCATTAACCGCTCTCCGGCGCGCGAGTTTAGCCCAGGGGCCATGTTACTTTTAATCAATCGTTCGTGGCCCGGTAACGTACGAGAATTAGAAAATCTCGTCGAGCGAGTGGTGGTTTTAGCCGGTCAGCCCGTGATTACCGAACAACAAATCCCCTCCCCTGAGACGGAAGAAATGGATCAGTTTTTTGCGTCGGCCACCCAAAGCCTAATCCCCTTGGATGAGCTAGAAAAACGTTATATTCAGTTTGTTCTCACCAAAACCGGCGGAAAGAAAGACAAGACCGCTCAGATCCTAGGGATTAATCGCCGCACCCTGTACCGTAAAGAGCGCGAATACGGTTGGGTTACCGAAGGGGATGAAGAACCGCAGGGTGAGGAATAAGTAGAACCCGATTAATTCAATGACGCTTTGAAATGCTGATGAGATCTCATTTTATTTCCTCGTCCCTAAAAAATCCATTTTTTTACAGTTTTCTCCCTGGGCTTTTTCGTTTCGACCCGGGGCACGCCCTCCTTGGCTCTGCTGCAAAGGGCTGCGCCCTTGGCCATCCTTGGTGCAGAGGCCTCCGGGCGAAAGAAAAAGCCCAGGGGGACCACCACTAAAGAAGCATCGTTTCTCCTGGTTTTCAAACGATTTTTCTCAAAATCCCCGGAATTATCGTGTTACCAAAGAATAAAATGGCAACACTGGAGTGCATTTCAAGGCATCAAAGAATTAATTGGGTTCAGCTCAATACAATGAGGGCCTTCATTTCAAGGCTTCCTAGCATTATTAGGGAGCAACTCCTTAAATTTTCGGTAACTTATTCAAATCATGCAAGGCTTCGATTTTGCGAATCGTACCCGATTCGGAGCGCATCACTAAACTTTGGGTACGAACCAAACGGTGAGATAAAAACTTCACTCCTTCGAGTAAAGGCCCGTTGGTTACTCCTGTGGCACAAAACATCGCCTTACCTGATGCCAATTCATCTCTTTGCCACTTTTTATGTAAGTCCTTTAAACCCATTTTTTGCGCTCGTTCTTCATCAGCGGGCTTTTGATATTTCAGACGTCCTTGGAAATCCCCGCCTAAGCATACGAGAGCGGCTGCGGAAATCACTCCTTCTGGAGCGCCCCCAATCCCTAGTAACATGTCAATACCACTATCAGGCCAAGCAGCTGCGATCGCTGCCGAAACATCCCCATCTCCAATAAGGTAGATACGCGCTCCGGTCTTACGCACCTCTTCGATTAAAGCCTGATGTCTGGGACGGTCCAAAATCACGACGGTAACGTCCTCCACATTTTTACGCAGACACTCCGCAACCCGATGAATGTTTTCGGTAGGGGTGGCGTCTAGGTCAATCGCCCCCCTGGCGGCTGGACCACAGGCAATTTTATCCATGTACACATCAGGAGCTTTTAAGAGATGACCTTTCTCGCCGGCAGCTATCACCGAGATGGCACCATAACTTCCCTTCGCACAGATCGTCGTGCCCTCAAGAGGATCTAGAGCAATATCCAGCTCAGGAGCATCAGGACCTACTTGACCGACTTTCTCACCAATATACAGCATGGGAGCTTCATCTCTCTCTCCCTCTCCGATGACCACTTCACCCTTCATCAGCACCCGATCAAACGCCTTACGCATAGCATCCACAGCTGCTTGATCAGCCTTTTTCTCATCTCCTCGCCCCATCCACCGCGAAGAAGCCAATGCGGCGGCCTCTGTGATTCGCACTAATTCTAAAGCCAGGTTTCGGTTCGTGGTCTTTTTCCTCCTTCAGATGCTCAATCTGTTGACCTTTCAAGCACTCGTGCTCAGCTCAGCCATCGAGAATGATCCTTATCTCTCAGCAAAAATCCTTCGCAACGACACTGGTGCCAAATTATTCTCATGGCATCAAGTGATACTTCCTCTTTTTCGTGATTGACCGAACATGAACTGACCGATAACCCTAAGCTAGACAATAAACGCCCTTCTTTCAAGAGAGAATGCTGTGAAAAAACGTCTGGCTTGGTTACTGACTTGGTCGCGTATGGGGCTGAGTGTTCCTATTGTGATTCTCATCGGTCACGGGTCAAAATGGGCACAAGCGGCTGCGGCCGCTTTATTTATCCTCGCTTCTGTCACGGATTATGCTGATGGTTACGTGGCTCGTCGGTGGAATCAAGTTTCCGATTGGGGAAAAATTTTTGATCCTATTGCTGACAAGATTTTGGTCACGAGTGTGTTGATGGCATTGGTCCCCACAGGGCAAGTCCCCTGGGTCTTACCCGTTTTGTTTGTAAGCCGAGATCTCATCGTGGGGGGGTGGCGATCGCTTGCGGCCAGCCAAGGGGTGGTGATCGCCGCAAAACCCAGTGGAAAATGGAAGACTGCTATTCAAATGATTGCTATTCCGGCTTTGCTACTAGAACAGATGTTACCTGATTGGCCTTTAAGGCCCTTGGGATTGATTTTATTATGGCTGAGTGTGATGTTTTCCCTGACCTCAGCTTGGGAATATTACCAGCTGAAAAAACAAATGCATAAACCCTAAAAAACCCCACCACGGGGCCTAGTGAGTTTTTACTCGTCAAATCTCTGCGGGCTTGGGATGGCATCCTTTCTAGCAAAGGGAAACACTCTATGCATCCCAACAACAAACCCTGGCTTTTTTGGAACATTAAACCCCATTGCGTCAAAAGATATCCAGGCAAGTGACTTGACTTCCGCTAACTTTTTTTTATCATTCGGTCTATCTTTTTTGCGGGTGTAGCTCAGTTGATTAGAGCGTCGCCTTGCCAAGGCGAAGGCCGTGGGTTTGAGTCCCATCACCCGCTCCAAAAAAGATAAATCGTATTATCGAATTAGGGACTTAGCTCAGTTGGTAGAGCGCCACCCTTACAAGGTGGATGTCATCGGTTCGAATCCGGTAGTCCCTACCATTTTAGGTCGCCCTTGGCCATCCATGGGGATTAAGGGCTCTTTCTCATATACGGGGGCATCTGGTAGCTGGGTAACAGTTGGGTAGCATAGTTGGTTGGTAGTAGTCATTATTGCAAAGCGTAAATTAAGTTTTGGATCGAGATTTTGGCCTCAGGCTTTGACCTTAGTCGGAATGGAGTTCTTAGTTTTGTTCTAAATCTTGGGCCCCTAAGCTTTTTAGAGTGTTTTAGAGTAAAAGCCGTCTCACTCGATTAATCGAGCCAGGATGTGAATACAGTTCAAAGTAGGTTTTTATCTAGAGTTCCTACAAACTCGTTTTCGCCAAGGCGTAGAGCCTGAACATTTCAAAGTTTCGGTAGCCGTAGGCTTTCATGTTAATACCCTGTAAAACGCGATTAACCCCTTCTGTGATGGAGTTAGTGCGACTGTAGCGCCACATTCTGACGATTTCCTCTTGCCAGGACTCCAGGGTTTTAGCGAGGGATTTAAGAGCCTCTCCCCCGCGAGTTTTCATAAGCTCAAGTAGACGTAGAAACTCGGAGATGGCTCTTTGGGCTTGTAGGGTGTTATGTACCCTAGTGAGTAACAAAGCATGGCTCTTTCTCATAGATCGATATCCGTCATATTGCTTAGCGCAAAATCGAAGTTTTGGGTTAGTTCAAGACCTTAGTTCGTATCAAAAACTTGTTGGGAAAACTCTTCCTGAGATTCTGAGAGGGGTTGTTCAAAAAACTGAAGAAATGATGTGGTGCTTTGGTAATACCTCCTTAGGCTTTTTCTTTCGCCCGGAGGCCTCTGCACCATGGATGGCCAAGGGCGAAGCCCTTTGCAGCTTGAGCCATGGAGGGCGTGCCCCGGAGCGAAAGCAAAAAGCCTAAGGAGGGTAAGAGAAAATGAAAATAGAGCAAGCAGAGTCAAGCTAAGGCAATGAATCTCTCAACTCAGTTGGCTAGTCCCAACTCGTGGAAGCATCGAGTAACTGGGTAACCGTGTGCATAGCCGCAAATTAACGACGTAGACTACGTAAGATCGGTAACTGGACCCCATTGTTTTCTCACTTGTAGCCCAACTTCAGCGGGGGAGATATCCCGCAGGCATTTTTGATAAACAGGGTTTACGCAAGGACCTTGCCCATGCTTTGAGCAAGGGCGACAAGCGAGATCCCTTTCTAAAACGACCGTCGATTTACCCCCTCGACTCGGGTAACCAAAAGGGGCTGGTCCCATGAGAGCGATAGTCGGTTTGGCCAGTTGTTCGGCCATGTGCATAAGTCCGGTGTCGTTGGTGACAATGAGCTCAGCTTGGTTCAAGACAATCCAACTTTCCAATAAACTAAGCCGACCTGCGAGATTCAGCACTCGATCCGGATCCAACATTTCAAGCTCTTGCAAAAAGCCATCCTTGGCCCCTCCAAGAACAACAAAGTGTTGTTCTGGTAACAATAAAATCAGCTCCTTCCAATAATCCAAGGGCCAGCGTTTTAACTCGTAAGCCGCTGAGGGACATAGAGCGATAAAGCGACCCGCAAATCCGAAGCGCTTCAATTTCTGTTCGACGATCTCCACCTGCCAAGCGGGAAACATCACAGATAACCGCTGAGGCAAATCTGTTTTGATCCCCCATTGTTTTAGTGGATCCAGCATCTGCTTTTGTCCTTCATACGGGGGAGGTAACCAATTTTTTTTGAAACGAATCCACAGCCATCGACGAAAACGATAAAGAGGACGTCTTAGGTAACAGGCCTGTGGTCGGAATAGACGAAGGGCGAAATATAAAAAAGAAGAACGCAAACTTTGATGGGCATCATAAATGTGGGTAAACTTCTCACGCCTTAATTGCCACAACATACGCCATAAACCAGAAAAACCCTCACGCCTCTCTAAGGGCCAGACCTGTTTGACGGCCTGACAAGCCTCCACCACTTCTTTCAGATCAATACGCACAGCAAAATGCACTTCAAAACCCTGATCAAAAAGATTTTGAGCCGCACTTAAAGCCTGCACCACATCACCGAGACTGGAAAAACGCAGAATAAGAACTTTTTTACGCCTGCCATAGGCATCGAGATGAGAGTCTGATTGGCGCTCAAGCATATGAACTTTATTGTTTCACCTCTCGGTAGGGCTTAGCAACTTGAAATCCATAGCTCTGCCAGCGTTTTTCACATGAATCTTCCTTCACGATGATCACTCCCGCTGAGGAGCTAAAAAATTGTTTACAGACCACCCCCCCTTCGATAACCTTCATCGAGCATAAGGGCGTCCATGTGGCCCACAAGTGACAGTATGAAAACTTCTAGTAACACCTTGATGAGGAGTTTATGAGTTACTTTTTCACTAGTGAGTCGGTTTCAGAAGGTCATCCCGATAAAATGGCAGATCAAATCTCTGATGCCATTTTAGATGCCATTCTAGCGCAAGATCCCACTGCTCGTGTCGCCTGTGAAACGATGCTTTCTACAGGTCTTTGTGTGATTGCAGGTGAAATCACCACAAATGCGCAAGTGAATTTTCATGAAGTAGCTCGCAAAACCATCACGGAAATTGGCTACGACGATAGTGCGAAAGGGTTTGATGGTAACACTTGTGCCGTGATGGTCGCTTTGGGCAAACAATCACCGGATATTGCGCAAGGGGTGGGCAAAACCATGAGTGACGAACAGGGGGCCGGTGATCAAGGAATTATGTTTGGATACGCCTGTGATGAAACGGAAGAGGCTATGCCGCTGAGTATTGACTTATCCCACAAAATTCTTTTGGAGCTCAGTCAAGCGCGTAAAACCAACAAAGTCTCTTGGTTGCGCCCGGACAGCAAGAGTCAGGTAACCATCGAGTACAACGAACAAGGCCAAGCGCAACGAGTGGACGCTATCGTGGTTTCTACGCAACATAGCCCCGATGTCAGTCAGAAAGAAATTCATGAATTCGTAATAGAACAAATCATCAAAAAGGTCGTGCCTGCACATTGGATTGACAATAAAACTCGATTTCATATCAACCCCACCGGACGGTTCGTGGTGGGTGGCCCTATGGGTGATGCAGGGCTTACGGGCCGAAAAATTATTGTAGACACTTACGGGGGCCACGGAGCCCATGGCGGAGGGGCATTCTCTGGAAAAGATCCCTCTAAGGTTGATCGTTCCGCCGCTTATGCTACACGACACATCGCAAAAAATATTGTAAAAGCCGGGCTTGCTAAAAAATGTCTCGTGCAAGTGGCCTATGCCATCGGGGTAGCAGAACCTGTCAGTATTTTTGTTAACGATTATGGAACTAGCCCGGTGGGGCCTCGTGCTTTAGAAAAAGCTATCCGCGAGCTGTGGGATTTGCGTCCAGGACGCATTCTTAAAGAGTACGAATTACTCCGTCCAATTTACAAAGCTACCGCAGCCTATGGTCATTTTGGACGTAGCCAATTCCCTTGGGAAAAAACGAATAAAGTCGAACAGTTGAGAAGCTTTGTTCAATCTCTTTAAGAATAAATGCGAGACCTTAGCTAAGGAGTAAAAATCCCCCATGAGTGAAAGTTTCACTCCCGATAAGATTCGTAACTTTTCTATTATCGCCCATATTGACCATGGGAAATCTACCTTGGCAGATGCTCTGCTTTCTGAAACCGGAGCCTTATCCAAGCGGGAGGAAAAAGAGCAATTTCTCGATAACATGGACATTGAGCGAGAGCGCGGTATTACCATCAAAGCGCAAGCGGTGAGCCTACGTTACCAAACAAAGAGTGGTGAGCTCTATCAACTCAACTTGATTGATACTCCCGGGCATGTGGATTTTAGCTACGAGGTATCCCGCTCGCTGGCCGCTTGTGAGGGGGCTTTGCTCGTGGTTGATGCCGGCCAAGGAGTAGAGGCCCAAACCCTAGCCAATGTCTATCTCGCTTTAGAGAATAACTTAGAAATTATTCCCGTCATTAATAAAATCGATCTTCCTGCCGCCGACCCTGAGGGAGTAAAAAAACAAATTGAAGACATTATTGGTTTAGACACGTCAAGGGCTATCTTAGCCTCTGCCAAAGAACGTATTGGAATTCGCGACATTCTTGAAGCTATTGTCGAACGCATTCCTCCCCCACCTGATTTGAAATCTCACCCCCTTAAAGCTCTTATCTTCGATTCCTGGTTTGATAGTTACCAAGGGGTGGTCACACTCGTGCGCATCAAAGAAGGCGAGCTTAAAGTGGGAGATAAAATCCGTTTTATGTCCACAGAACGGGATTACGAAGTCCTGAAACTGGGCAAGCACTCCCCTTTTCCGCAATTTGTGCAGCAACTGGGATGCGGAGAGGTAGGCTTCATCATTTGCGGTATCAAGGATATCCGCGACGTGAAGGTGGGTGACACGGTTACCCACGCACAAAAACCCGCCAGCGAGCCTCTTGCTGGATTTAAAAAAATGAAGCCCATGGTATTTGCTGGTCTTTACCCTGTGGAATCAGATCAGTTCGAAGAACTCAAAGAAGCCCTCGAAAAGCTCTCATTGAATGATAGCTCTATCGTGTGGGAAACAGAAAAATCCCAAGCCCTTGGATTTGGTTGCCGCGTCGGTTACCTGGGGCTTTTGCACATGGAAATTGTGCAAGAACGCTTGGAGCGAGAGTTTCACCTCAACCTGATTACGACAGCTCCCACGGTGGTGTATCGTGTCCATATGACCGATGGCACGGAGATGGAACTTGAAAACCCCGCACAAATGCCTGATCAAGTGAAAATCGCCAAAATGGAAGAGCCTTTTGTGCGCGTAACCATTTACACCCCTACCGAATTTTTGGGTAACTTGATTAAACTGTGTGAGGATAAGCGGGGTATTCAACAAAAAATGGAATACCTCAACGAAAAGCGAGTGCTTTTGGAGTATCGCTTACCCATGAATGAGATCGTTATGGATTTTTACGACAAGTTAAAATCCATCTCCAAAGGCTACGCCTCAATGGAATACGAGCTCGATGGCTACGAAGAATCAGATCTTGTCAAAATGGATGTCCTGATCAACGGGGATCCTGTCGATGCCCTTTCCCTCATTGTGCATCGCTCAAAAGCTCAACAAAAAGGGCGAGCCTTGGTGGAAAAACTCAAAGAATTGATCCCCAGGCAACAATTCCAAGTAGCCATTCAGGCAGCGATCGGTTCTAAAATCATAGCGCGAGAGACCCTGGGGGCTTTACGCAAAGACGTTACAGCAAAATGCTACGGGGGAGACATTACGCGAAAAAGAAAACTTCTCGAGCGACAAAAAGAAGGAAAAAAACGATTGAAGCAAATTGGCGTTGTAGAGGTTCCACAAGAAGCCTTTTTAGCCGTACTGAAGGTGAAAGATTAGTAACAGGCCGATTTTACAAACTGGATGTGACTTACGGGTCTTGCGCCCACCTAGCTTGACCAAGAGACAAATAAGTCACGAACCCACCCGGCCCGTAACAGGAACGAACCATCAATTAAGGAGACGAACATGAGCCATGAGCGACATCCTGATCAATGGAATATTCGCAGTGCTTATTTCTGGAAGGAAGGCTGGGGCTCGATTGCTATAGCTATTTTGGCCGCTTTGACCATCCGTTGGGCTTTCTTTGAGGCCTATGTGATTCCTTCAGGCTCGATGTTACCGAGCTTACTCATCTACGATCACATTTTCGTAAACAAATTTGTTTATGGAATTCGGGTACCATTTAGTGAAAAATGGCTCATCAAATTTAAAGAGCCTGAAAAAGGAGAAGTCGTAGTTTTTAAATACCCCTTGGACATGAGTACGTTTTTCATCAAACGAGTCGTCGGAGAGCCGGGAGACCGCATTTTTTACGAAAGAGGTAAGTTGTATATTAACGATCAGGAAGTGGAACGATTAACACCCAGTGACCAGAGGGCTTTACGCTGGTTAAGGGATGAAGACTTTCATTTTGAAACCACAGGGGATCAATTAGCGAATTATGATCATTTCGTTGAGAAATTGGGTCAAGTTCGACACGATATTTTAGTAAGAAAAGGCGATTTCCCCGATCAATTCGGTCCAGTAACTGTGCCCGATGGTTACCTTTTTGTTATGGGGGATAACCGGAATAACTCTTCTGACTCCCGAGTGTGGGGATTTTTGCCCAAGGAAAACATCCTGGGGCGGGCCAGTATTGTGTGGCTATCTTGCGAAAAAACTCTGCCCCTGCTGAATTTTCTATGTAACCCCATCACGATTCATTGGGGACGCT
>CAZZMS010000128.1:0-5828 GCA_964655485.1 uncultured Pseudobdellovibrionaceae bacterium
CTTTAGCTAAGGTACAACTAGGTCAGATTTGGGCCGATCAAAAGGAATGGGAAAAGGCGGATAGTTACTTTTCTAAAGTCGTGAATGAGATTAGCTCTTCCTACGACGCCTTATTGCTTGTTAGCGACTATTGGGAAAAAAGAGGTAACAAGGCAAAAGCTCTGGAAGTGCTTCTTTCTGGCGATTTATCCTCTTGTGATCAACCTACCTATTTTACAAAACTGGCGCAAATGTCCTGCAGCTTGGGTCAATACGAGGAGTGTTACCAAGCCTTTGAACGCTTGTGTGCTCTCCAGGGGGAAGGGGCGCTTGCGAAACTGCGCCCGCTAGAGGCATCTATACGCGAGAGCAGAAATAAAGAATGGATTGGAAAATTTCAGCACTTGAAGGCCCACTGTAAGTTGGGCTCATCCCCCTCTACTGAAGAGCGTGTGGGGGGATGAACTCTCGCCAGTCCATCGTACCATTGGATTGTCTGATGCATTCAAAATATTTGTTGTTTTTAGTTCCATCAGGTGAAGTGAATACCAATACTACACCTCCCCAAAAAACCCTTTGTCCTGCGCCACCCACGTTGGTGTTGAATCCGGGTGGAATTTCACAGGACTCGGCAGAATTCGTACTGCGCCTTTCAAATGTAGCGTTAGCAAAATGACAGGTTTGCCAAGATTGTCCATCGGCACTCTGCATTACTTCGTAGCGCACAGTAATGCGCTGTCGATTCATCAGGTATGGGGTAATGTAAAAAGAATCCACTTGTGCGTTACTCAGGTAAGTCGAGGGGCCGCGCCGTCCCCAATTAACTATCACAGGGTTGTTTCCAATTTGTTGACCAAAAACATCGTAAACTTTATTGCGCTGTCCGCCAAAACCGTTGCTAATGCTAGGAGTAAAAGTCCATTGCAAAGCCTCAACGCCGATTGTGATATTGGTATCAAAAATAGTGGCGCGACATTCCATCGTAGTACCGCCCCCACTGCCGCCACCGGTCGAGCCACCGCCGCCTCCCGACGAAGTGGGACCAGGTTGCCAGTGATTGTGAATAGGAAGAGCCCCTCTGACACAAGCGAAGCCCGATATACCACCTGTCTGCCCCTGTTGATTCACAGAGTAAAGTATTCCCATCGGAGTAGAGCCATCTGTGCAGACAGGGTTGAACGGACCAGCAGGGTTTGCCGCGAGGTATGCCTGCCATGTTGATGTTGCTGGATTAAAATTGCTACCATATGTCCTACAATCTTGTCCGCCCCAGCCTTTGATTTTGTTGGGATCGCAATAAGCAACTCCGGTAACTCGATTGGCTGGTGCTTGCGACTGGGGAAAATCTCGCTCACAAGTGAACCCGATTAAGCCACCATTCACATTGCGCAGCTGTTTCCTTTGTGTATGCCCAGGTTCACATCCACCGGGAGTTCTTGACGAGTAGCCAGGTCCCGCTGAGCCAATATAGACCCAAGACTCCTTGTTGTTGGGATCGCCTGTGCGATTGTCTCCGCAGCCCCAACTATTTCCGTTCCAGTACTCCACGCAGTATGCAGTTCCGGTTATCACTGTTACCATGGGCTCGGGAGCACAGCTATTACTCGAAGGAATAAATCCCGGGTTGCAGCTTACAAGCTGGCAGCTGCCCCAGCTTGTTCCATCACTGCTACAGGTCTGGCGGCCCTGACCATTTGAAATTGCACAAGATTGTGTAGAGTTTGGCGTACAGATTTGAGTCCGACACTGGCCACCTGACATAACTTGACCAGATGGGCACTGGGTGCAGCTTGGAGGATTGTTGGCCCCATTGGCACAGCTCGAAATCACACAAGTGGTCCCTTGTTGCATATACCCGGAGTTGCAACTGATAATTTGACACGCTCCCCAACTCATCCCATCGCTACTGCAGGTTTGACGCCCTTGACCGTTTGGTATTGGACAACTTTGAGTTGAGTTAGGTGTGCAAATCTGAGCACGACAGGCTCCACCAACCATAGACTGTCCGATTCCACATTGATCGCAAGCAGGCGGATTGGCGGCGCCATTACTGCAGGTGGCTGCGATACATCTGTTACCGCTGGGAACAAAGCCAGAGTTACAACCAACAACTTGACAGGATCCCCAGCCTTGACCGTTAGAAACACAAGTTTGGCGTCCTTGGCCGTTTGCAACTACGCAGCCTCGGTCTGCTCCCGCCTGACATATTTGCGGTACACATTGGCCTTGTGAGTCCATGGTTTGACCACCGCCGCACTGGTTACAAGCGGGAGGGTTGACTGCGCCATTTGAGCACGCGCTGGCGACACATCGGCCATTCTCAAGTCGGAAAAACTCGCGACATCTTACCGGTTCACAAGCTCCCCACGATTGACCATCATCTGCACAGCGGGCCACACCTTCTCCATTTTCAACTTGGCATCTGACTTCCTCACCGGCTTGACAGGCGGCGCCTATTTGAGAGAGTGCCTCAAATGACATTTGTTCAAACTGAACCGGGGCACAATTTTGGAATGATAATAACAACCCAAATCCGAGTAGTATAAGAGTTAATAAACGAGTTGAAAATGGCATAGATCCCCCCTGTTTCTTGTAGAAACTTCCCTTAGGCTTCAGCCTACCATGATTGCGTGGTAATAAGCCAGACTAAAATAAATCCTGTATCATTATGATATAAACGCGTTTGGTATTGGCTTTGGCTTTGTGAGTAAACTGTTGAGCGATTTACGGGTTTCCTTAATCTTTAAATAAAAATCATTCACTTTTTGGTGAACAAGTGGTGTGGAATACGTATGCCAAAAACGATTATCGAACCCTTCAAAATTAAAATGACGGAGCCTTTGCCCATCCTCTCCAGTGAACAAAGGAGAAGGGCTATCGAGGCTGCCCACTTCAATCTGTTTTTTCTCCCTTCTGATCAGGTGATGTTCGATCTACTTACGGATAGCGGCACAGGAAGCATGTCGCATCATCAATGGTCTGCTCTCATGGCAGCGGATGAGTCCTATGCAGGAAGCAAGAGTTTTGAGCGATTTCGCCAATCGGTATCAGATGTTACCGGATTTCCCGAAGTCATTCCCACTCACCAAGGGCGAGCGGCGGAGTATCTTTTATGCAAGGTCTTGCTGAAGCCCGGTCAAAAAGTGCTCAGTAACTCGCATTTTGATACGACACGTGCCAATGTAGAAGTGGCTGGGGGATTGGCTGTGGATTTGCCTCTACCGGTGGTGAAAGAGGACAGCCAAAGCTATCACCCCTTCAAGGGTAACATGGACCTTGCGACCTTAGAGTCCCAGTTAGCCCAAAGTGCGGATAACGTGGCTTTTGTTGTATTAACTGTTACCAATAATTCTGTGGGCGGGCAGCCCGTTTCTTTGGAAAACATTCAGGCGACATCTCGTTTGTGCAAAAAATATCAAAAACTCCTTTTTATTGATTGTGCGCGCTTTGCGGAAAATGCTTGGTTCATCAAACAACGTGAGGGGGCCTACCAAGGTCTCACACCCAAGCAGATTGCTCGCGAAATGTTCTCTTATGCCGATGGTTGTTGGATGAGTGCCAAAAAAGACGCTTTTGGTAATATTGGCGGCTTCTTGGCCTTGCGCGATCAGGGCTTGGCCGATGAGATTCGCACTCATATGGTGGTTACCGAGGGGTTTCCCACCTATGGTGGCTTAGCGGGGCGAGATCTTGAGGCTCTGGCTGTAGGGCTGCAAGAAGTCCTGGACGAGGATTATCTTCGCTACCGGATTCGCTCTACGGCCTACTTTGGCGAAGGGCTCAAAGCCGCTGGATACCATTTGGTTGAACCTTTTGGGGGGCACGCGGTGTATATTGATGCGGCTAAAACTCTTCCCCACTTAAGTTGGCGACAATTTCCCGGACAAAGCTTGTCGGTGGCTTTGTATGAGTTTGCTGGGATCCGCTCGGTAGAAATTGGGAGTGTCATGCTGGGACGGAAAAATCCTCAAACCGGAGAGGAGGAGCCAGCCTTGAAAGAATTGGTGCGTTTAGCGATTCCTCGGCGGGTTTACACCCAAAGCCATGTGGATTATATGATTGAATCGGCCCAAGAACTGTTACCGCTTTTGCCCTCTTTACCGGGTTATGCGTTTACCTATCAGGCGCCGGTTTTGCGACACTTTACCGCAAGATTTAGGCGCTTGCATGGGTAATTGGCTGTGCTGTTTGAGTTTTATCTCTTAGCAGAGTGTTAGAGATTTGGCACTCCTACCAGGACAAGAGGATTCAAGGTAAATTCGTTCAAAAACTGGAAGAAACAGTGCAACTTTATTGGATGTCTCCCTGGGCTTTTTCTTTCGCCCGGAGGCCTCTGCACCATGGATGGCCAAGGGCTTTAGCCCTTTGCAGCTGAGCCATGGATGGCGTGCTCCTGGGCGAAAGAAAAAACCCAGAGAGCAAAACTATAAAAAAAGGAATTTTTCAGGGACGAGTTCTTAGCCAGAATTTCTTGTGGGCCTATCAGTTTCGCAATGCAGCCAAAATGAAACAAGGCGGCTAGTAACCCCGTATCTTTGCCGCTAATCTTAAACGCCATGGCAAGGTTATGGATTGAAAATATCGCAGCGCAAGTGGGTAACGAAGTCACGTTACGGGGTTGGGTTTACAATACCCGCTCCTCAGGAAAGGTGAAGTTTCTGGAGCTTCGAGATGGGACCGGGCTTCTCAACTGTGTGTTTTTCGAAAAAGATTGCGGAGCCGAGCTCTTTCAGCAATTTGACGAGCTCACGCAAGAGTCCAGTGTTGAAGTGCGTGGAATTGTGCGTAAGCATCCCAAACGCGAAGAGTATGAACTAGGTGTTACCGGTCTTAAAATCATTCAAAAAAGTATGGATTATCCCATATCACCCAAAGAGCATGGCGTGGACTTCCTTATGGAGCATCGCCACTTGTGGGTGCGTTCCAAAAGGCAAGTCGCTATCTTGCGGATTCGACACGAAATCATGAAATCGATTCATGACTTTTTTGATGGGCGAGGCTTCATTCGCACCGATGCTCCTATATTCACCCCAAGTGCTTGCGAAGGGACCACCAATCTTTTTGAAACTCAGTATTTTGATGAAAAAATGTATCTTTCGCAAAGTGGTCAGCTCTACATGGAAGCCACTGCCGCAGCTTTGGGTAAGGTGTATTGCTTTGGGCCGACATTTCGTGCGGAGAAGTCTAAAACCCGCAGACATCTTATTGAGTTTTGGATGGTCGAGCCAGAAGTGGCCTTCAATGATATGTATGACAATATGGAGCTCGCTGAGGAGTTCGTAGAGTATATCGTGCAGCAAGTGCTAAAAAATCGCAGCGATGAACTAAAAGTCTTAGAGCGCGACACATCTAAATTGGAAGCGGTGAAAAAGCCCTTTCCTAGGCTGCACTACCGAGAGGCTTGTGAAATTCTAGTCAAAGAGAATCCGCAATTCGTGGTAGGGGATGATTTTGGCGCTCCTGATGAGACGATTATTTCCTCTAAATTTGACCGACCGGTGTTTGTGCACCACTATCCCATCGCGGTGAAGGCTTTCTACATGAAAGAGGATCCCAAGGATCCTGGCTATGCTATGGGATGTGATCTTTTGGCCACCGAAGGTTATGGAGAAATTATCGGTGGCGGTCAGCGGGAAGATAATCTCGAAATTTTAGAGCGCAAAATTCATGAGCACGGCCTGCGTCCTGAGGATTTCAAGTGGTACAATGATCTGCGTCGCTATGGTAGCTTTCCCCATTCAGGTTTTGGTCTAGGGATTGAGCGCACGGTAGCTTGGATCTGTGGCTTACCCCACGTTCGCGAAACGATTCCCTTCCCGCGGCTTTATGGTCGTAGTTATCCCTAGTGC
>CAZZMS010000129.1:0-10389 GCA_964655485.1 uncultured Pseudobdellovibrionaceae bacterium
CACCCCTAATTGTCCAGAAGTATTACTTCCTGCGCAGCGAAGTTTATCATTTTGATCAATAATACACATGTGACTAAGGCCAAGTGATATGGCTCTCACCTGAGTGAGCCCACTCACCGCAACCTCAGTGGGATTAAGTACACTGCTCCCTACTGCACTACCTAAGCCCAGTTTTCCCTCAGGATTAGCCCCCCAGCACCAGATCTTTCCCGCGGAATTAGCGGCACAAGTGGATCTCCCCCCAGCACTAAGTAACACGATATTCGACAGACTTGGAAGAGTCAGTGGGCTATTCTCCATACTCGAGCTTGTGCCCCGCCCCAATTGTCCATCTTGGTTCCTACCCCAACAACTGACCTGACCTGAGTTGGACAAGGCACAAATGTGACCATCCCCAGCGACCACCGATTGATAGCCAGAAGCCAGGACTACAGTAGGAGTGTTCACGACATCCTCGGTCGAAGCATGACCCAAGCGACTATTTGTATTATCTCCCCAGCACTTTACCGCTCCCGATTGAGTTACTGCGCAACTATAGCCACTGTTACCATCTTCATCGCCAACAGAGATATCTTGGTAACGCTCAATTCCATCCACTGGCACTGGTTCGAGAACGGGTTCATAAGTATTGAGCTTTTGACTTACACCCAATTGGCCTCTCAGATTCAGACCCCAACAATAAAGACCACCGTTAACGCTTATGCCGCAAGCATGACTGCGGCCCATGGCAATTTTTTTCCACACCACATTTTTCCGCATGAACCCGAGTACTCCCAGGGAGTTTTCATGTCCATTACCCAACTGTCCATAACTATTGTCACCGAAACACTTGGCTCTTTTGTTTTCATCTAAGACACAAGTGGAAGAGGCCCCAGCGAAAGTATCTTGATAAGAAAATCCGGCATCCACACTATATGGGAGTTCTTTTCTATAGAACGTCCCCACACCTAGCTGCCCTTGATCGTTTTTCCCCCAACAGTAGGTATTAAGCTCTTCATCTCGAGCGCAGGTATGATAGCCTCCGGCAGCTAGGGCTATGAATTTTTTATTGGAGTCCACTCTGCGTGGAAAGCCAGAGCTAGCGGTACCCCCAATGCCCAAAGCGCCATAGTATCCTGAGCCCCAGCAATAAATGCGCCCCTGGTTACTGAGAGCACAGCTATGCTCTTTTCCTAAAGAGAGCTCTACCATTTTTTCACCACTGGATAGAGCAACAGAGGACCAATTTACCGCCCGTGGAATGAGGGATGAATCAAAGTCACCTGTCCCTAACTGCCCTGAGCTATTATCACCCCAACACCATACTTGATCATTATTCCGAAGCGCACAGGTATGCCGCTCTCCAGCGGAAATTTTTTTGTAATCATTGGATGAGTCAACAATCGAAGCGAAAGCCTGAGAGCTTGTGTTACCTATACCCAACTGTCCGTGCTGATTGTTACCCCAACAATACAATTTAGCATTGGCAACATCTATTCCACATGAGTGATGGTAACCCACGGCTATGAAACCCAGATTCGCTGGGGTAGAGCTATTGATCATCACTTTACCGATACCCGATCCTGCGCTTTGCCCATCGCCCAAGCGTCCATCCTGTCGGGACCCCCAACACCACACAGCGTTAGTTGACTGTTCTATTCCGCATGAATGATAGGCTCCGCTACCCACCCACCGATAAGTCCTGATTGAATCATCATGGGTCGGTGATTGGTAACTGGCACCAGCTCCCGAAGCAGGCAGGACCTGACCCTTATCATTTTTTCCCCAACAGTAAACACGATGATTTAACCCCAAGGCACAGGTATGCTCCTCGCCTGCTGACACTTGCTGAAAGCCTCCCGCCTCACTGGGAGCCACTACCCGTTCAGGTGAAGCTACGGAACTGTTACTCCCTAAGCCTAACTGACCCTGACCTCCATAGCCCCAACATCTAAGCTGCCAATCGCGGCCAAGAGAACAAGCATGATGAAGGCCAGAGGTTAAATAAGCTTGAGCCTCTATTGCTGGAAGAGCTTGGGGCACGTATATATCTTGCAAAGATTTCGAAGATATGGAACGACTAAGGGTCATATTGTAGTCATCCATGCCCCAACACTTCAGTACCCCTTGAGTGGTCATCGCACACGTAGCGTTGGTTCCCGCTTGAACCCAATGGTACTTTTCAGTGCCATCAATGAGCACCGGAGTTGAGCTATTTCCTGAGCTTCCGTTACCCAGCTTACCAAACTGGTCACTCCCCCAACAATAAAGCTTTCCATCAGTGGTAATGGCACAAGTGTGATCATATCCAGCGGAGACCATTTGAAAGTTCAAATCATCCTGAATGACTGTCGGAGTTGTTACGTTGGCACCAGAACCATTACCCACTTGTCCCTGCGAATTAGATCCCCAACAAAAAAGTTTGTCAGTGGAGGAGATAGCACAAGTGTGTTCGAAGCCTGCGGATACAAATTTGTAATTGTTATAATCTACTTGTTGTGGGGAGTGACAGGAGTTCAATTCACTACATCCAGAACGACTCAACAAGCTAGACAACCCCAATTGCCCTTTTGAATGATCTCCCCAACACAAGAGCTTTTGATCTGTACTCACTGCGCAAGTGTGATACCCGCCGGAACTGATCATTCCAGCTCCCGCTCCGTAACCCGTGATCTGTTGTGGCGAATACTGATCTGTCGTACTACCTATTCCTAATTGACCTTTATTGTTGCGGCCCCAACAAAAAACTTGATTATCTGAGCCACTAGCTGAGCTAATGGCACAGGTATGAAAATAACCACTCTCAAGAAACTTGGCACTGAAACTGGATACTTGAACCGGAGCATCTCTCTGACTCGTATCGCCCAACCCCAAGCGACCGTAGAGATTATAGCCCCAACACCAAACTTGATTATTAAAGTCAATAGCACAGGCGTGATTCCATTTACCCGATATGGTACGGTAACCGATGAACGAACCCCCTGAGTTTTGCTGCACAGCTTGTGGAACAAACTTGCTTTGATTGGGGGATCCGCCATCACCCAATTGACCAAAACCATCTTCTCCCCAACAACTCACTCTTCCGCTTTGGCCCAAAATACAATGAAACACGGTATGGCCAGAGCCGGAAATGTCTCGCCTACCACCTACAACAAACCCGTGGATCTTAGGCAAACCCAATCGCTCATCAAACTGCACATCCCGCCAAAGGCCGGCTCGCTGTATCACTTGGTTACCTGAGGGAATAAGCCATTGCCGACTGCTACCTCCGCCATGAACTGACAACCATTGGAATGCACTTGAGTTAAAAGTTGCAGAAAATAACTCCTTAAAACTAAAACTCACCGAGTCTGATCCCTTAGGAATCAATAAAGTTTTAGAGACAAGACCATCCTTCGCAGTGGGATCAGGAAGAGAGCTATAAAAAGTTCCTGCCATAGCATTCCCGCCACCCACATGAATTCTGACCGGAGTATCTTCACAGACGGGCTCACTCACTTTCAAAGTCACACTGGCTAACCTCGGGGATAAGGCAGCGGGGGGCTCAATCAAAAGAGGATTTTTTTCATCCGCTGTCGAAACGTCCCAATAAAGCTCCCGGGTGGGACAGCTTCCTCCTTGAGCGATACCCATCAAACGGTGGTGTATAGCTCCCTCCTGAGCCAGGGAAACTGACAGAAAAAAATAAAAGGCTCCAAAAATGAAACGATCGCACCTCTTCATCTCTTAACCTCACTGCGATAGCCAAGCTCACACTATTAGTCGCTGAATCAACAACTTATTCATGCAGAATTTTTCCCTCATCTTTGTGAACATCATCGTCAAATTCTATCTACTGATATCCCGAAGCCCAAGTGATATAACATCTCCAAGACGTTCCCACTTTCACAGTGGTGATCCCAAAAATAGACTGGAATCCAGCTGTGGTGGCTGAAATCGATGGATTGAAATAACTCTGGTTACATCCCGCAAAATTGTAAAGTCTAGAGGATGTATCTTCGATGATCAAAGTATAATGCCCCCCTGAGCTCATGTTACTCAACGAAATAGTGTTACCTCCAACACTTTTCAAAACAAAAACATTACTTTTTGATAAATCCACAGCGCCCCCACTCGCAACCTCAAAGACCTCGGTAAAAAAGTTTCCTTTTACGTGCAAACTGGCGTCGGCAGAAGTCGCACCAATCTCTAATTTCTCTGCTACAAATGCTGTTTTGGAAACATTAAGATTTTTGTCTATGGTGACACTCTCAGCAAAGTTAGCAATTCCCCCAACTTGCAGTTGTTGGCTTGCAATCAGGCGATTTTGAAAGGTTTTTTCTCCCAAGATCGTCTGATTAGATGACATATCCACAATTCCCACATCCTTGGGTAAAGCAGCACTCCAAAACTTTTGCCCACTGCCATCTTGGGTCACAAAGCTAATCTGACCTAAAGTAGCGGCCGGCAATGAGTTTAACTTAGTACCATCGCTGATTACCAAACCAGCACTGAGACTGGCAGTGCCAGTTCCACCACTACTGAACGGCAAAACCCCATCGATTTTTGATACAGGAATATTGGGAAGTTGTGTGGGTGCAAGACTCCCTGTCACTTTGGCGGAGGAAACAGAGTTAATTTGAGCATCTGTGATTTGTCCTGAAATGGAACTTGCAGGGACCTGACCTATCATACTAACATCTAAAACACCTAAGGAGTTTAGCTTAACTAGCTTTCCTGCCTGGGTCATTCCGCCTTGATCGGTAGCCAAAACACTCAATTCGACAATGTTACCTGTAGTCTGTACACTTAAGTGATCTGGACTTTGGGAGCGAACCTCCCCCACTATGGCACTTGGCTTATTTTGAATATCCGCCCAATCCACCACCAAGTCCCGTTCTCCGACCGATGTGATCCGACCAAACATATCAAATTGAATCACCGGAATTTTTTTTGAGTTTGTTGTAGTGCTACCGGCGGTGGAGTGTACAGTCGCTAATTTCAAAGTAGAACCGACCTTTTCAAGGCCAGACCCCGCATTTATTTCTACTTCGTCAGATGCCACCCATTGGCTGCCATTCCAGCGTAAAATTTGTCCAGGGTTGGCGTTTTTTCGATCTAATTCAAGAGCCTTGTTGGCAAGTGTTGATGTTTCCGCTAACTGTGCGTTGACAGCATTTTGGGCGTTTACGGCGTTTTGCGCATTAACAGCATTTTCAGCATTCACCGCGTTTTGGGCATTTACTGCGTTCTGGGCGCTCACTGCGCTTTGCGCTTGCACGGCTGTCTGGGCCTGAACGGCCTGTTGAGCCACAGACGCCTGTAAGGAGTGTTGAGCTCGCATCGACAAAGGGACTTTTCCCAAAGCCTCCGGAGGGAACCATTCGATCGGCGTGCTGCCATTAGAATAGGTTTTTTGCACACCTATTTGAATCCAACGTGAATCTGTAATATCCGCTGTTGTTAGAGAACTTTCTGCAAGACAAGATATGTTACCAGATAGTTCTAACACTTGCTCTATGCCCCCACTGCTCCACGCTTTTTCTACTCCTTGACCTTGACCTAAAGGGAGCGAGAAATAACCACGCGACTGCGAAGTATTTATAGGGTGATATTCTTTATAAAGAATGCAATGTCCCCCTCCGCTTGTAGCTTTCCACAAGATCCGAACATGAACGCGTATGTTACTTTCACTGATAGGCCTAGCCTGTTGATCATACAGACGACCTTGATAGAACCATTGAGCTTGAGTCTTCAAAGACACAAGCAAGGACATTAGTAGTATGTTCAGAGAAAACAGAAATAAGGAGCTTGATTGCTGTTTGAATAAGTTCCTCAAATTACTGATGGTCCATTTTTCTGTTTTTGCCCTCATAACCCTAGTATCGGATGATAAAATCAAATCATAAGGGGGCCTGTGTAAATTGACTCAAAATAATACGAAATTCTCCCCTCTTAACTCCTTGGGATCTCGATCACCAAAGTGGTATGCTTCTGGTTGTGGTCAAAATAAAACTGACCTCCGTGATTCTCTATGATTTTGCGCGATATGGAAAGCCCCAGACCAGTTCCTTGGCCGGGCTCTTTCGTGGTGAAAAAGGGGGTCATGAGCTTATCTCGAATGGATTCAGGAATACCTGCGCCGGAATCCTGAATTTCAAGTTTTATCCGAGACTCAATCATTTGAGCATTCAACTTAATCCAGCGTAACTCCAAAGATCGAATGGCTTGTAAGCTATTAGAAACGGCGTTACTTAAAACCTGCGCCAAAGAAGTCAATGACCCGTTAAACACTTGCTCCCAGGCATCTCCCACTAGCTCCACGCTCACTTGTGCTTCTTTGATTTTGCCCTCAAAAATAGGCTCCACCTCCGACCACACGCGTTTCCAGCTTAATTCTTGGAACTCCTCATGGCTAGCATCTCGAGCCAACAAGCGCATAGAGTTAACAATTTTCTTTATTCGCTCACCCATGGATTGAGCCTTCATCAAAGAGTCCTGAACTTTTTTTAACTGTTCATCAATCTGAGACGAGTTACCACTGGATAAGAGCTGGGATAATCCTTTTAATGCCAAGTTTAATCGCGTTTGTATAACGGCTAATGGATTGTTGATCTCATGCGCAATCCCTGAGGCCATAAGTCCCATCTGCGCTAAACGAGCCTGCTCAAGGCTCAGAAGCTTTTGTTCTTCGATCTGCGCTCGTAGATCCACCAAGTCTTGAACATCAACACTTGCCAACAACACATGGTGATTGGGCATACGGGACATCACGGTCATGTAAGTGCGCCCCCCTTCAACAGTGGGAATTTTGTGTTCGATAACTTTTTTACTCTTGGCACTTTGAATAAACTCCCTCACATCCTTGACCCAAGGTTGATCAGGAAAAAGAAAGCCCACTGGCTTTTGCCACCAATCAGGCTTGCAATGGGCCCCAATAAATAACACCCTTTCTGCAAAACTATTCACTCGAACATACTTACCATCCTCAAGCTCCGAGATGGGTCCAGGAAAACTATCAATAATACTTTGTAACTCTCTTTGAGCTTGAATTTTTTCTAGTTCATGTTGCCAGTTAGATAGATAAGAAGGGATAACGATGAGGGCAAAAAGTATGATAATTAAAGCCATAGACCACTGCCCAGCCGCATGATGCACGAACAAGGGCACTAACAACAACAAAGCCAAAAAATAAATAAACTCAGTGGCTAAAAACCATCTTTTAGCATAACGAAAAAATTGTGGAATAGAGTTGATCATGCCAATAACTACGAAAAATAATCCACGCGATAAATCAAAAAAGTTTTCATCTACCCCCCCCTGACGAGAGAGCCACAACAGATAGGCAGAGCCGACAAGAAACCAGAAAGCGTTAAGCCACATCACGACATAATAGCTATTCACGAAATCCGCCCGACTCATAGAAAGAGCACGCCACTTCAAAGCACCTCTTGCTAAGGAAAAAATTGAAAGCCCTAGGTAAAAAACCAAAAATGTCTTAGAGCCGACATTGCTTTCAGCAGCACCAAGAAAACCTAAATAATACAAGGTGTACAGTAAAAAGGTTCCTACAGCGCTTTTGATCAAGCGCTTTTGGACGAGTTGATACCGTAAATCAAGTAACAATTCCTCAGGGATTTGATCGAGTTTTTGCATGCCTTTTCAGACTAACAAAAAAAAATCTTATGACAACTTCACATTTTAGTTCTCCCCCCTGAACACTTGAACCCACCAACGAGTAACGTCCTCCGACTCAGGTAATGACCACCAATTTTTCTTTAGCTCTTCATAATCAAAAACAGAGTAAAAATCTAAAAATGGAGTCAGGCCCAGTTGACTTAAGTCTCGCTGACTTGAATATTGACTTGAATGAACTTGTCTCCAAATACACTTTTGGTGTTGGTGACGACCTACTCCCCAACTAACCAAGACTAGATTCGCACTTGGAGGCACTAATTCTTGTTTGCACTTGCGAAGCAGAGACCAATCTTCAAAGTGAGATACCCATGAATCATGTACACTTGGAACAATATCCCAGGTGGGTTTTATCTCAAGTCGAGACCCCAGAATGGCAACACTAACAGGACCCACGTAAGATAATTCCACTCCATAGGGTGCCACACTCATAATGTCGGATTCTTCAAAACCAGATTCAAAAGAATAACGCAAAACCACACAGGAAGAGCTGCTAGCCACCATATTGGCCCAGCTCTGCCAAAAACTCTCCAAAGTCTCACTACCCAAAAAATAATGCTCACGCGGCAGAATCAGCAAGAAAATCTTCTGCTCAACAATCAACTTAAACCAGCTCTCTAAACTTAACTCATCAGTGGTAAAGATTTGCTCTCTGGACACTCCTGCTTTGACCAATAAACTTTTTATCCGATCATCGATATGATGACCTTGACAAACTAATAAAACATTCCGCTTGAGAGGAAATTTTTTTTTTAAAGCCAACACCACATCAAGAAATAGCTCACTCCAACTGAGGGCAGGCAAGATCCATCGGTTTTGTAGCTCAGGAAAAACACCTTCCCCTACACTCCGCCAACGATTGTATAGATTCCAGTAAGACGAAGACATAGCTAATTATTTAGCCCAATAAATTGAAAAGCAAAATTATCACTTGCCTGAATCACTTTTGGCGGGTTTTCTTGAGTCAAGGCGTACACCGATAGTGTAGCTGAACCAAAAACACTTTGATCTTTATTGGCTAGACTTATTCCTCCCACCTCCCAGTTACAAGCATTGGCTAGCTGCGACGTATCTACACTAGTATTAGCGGGTAACACAACAGCACCGCTCGAAGGGTTAGTTGTAAATAGAGCTGAAAGCTCCTCGCCAGAAATGACTGTGACTGCCTGATTATCGTTGCCCAAATCGAACCGCAGGCGCAGATAAATAATCTCAAGAGGAACCTGGCCCTTCCAATTTAGTTTCACACCACCCATGATCGCTTTAATAGGGCTTAAATCTGGAGGGTCAGTTGGGGTGGAGTAAAAAGAAACACAAGAGCGTCCTTTAGTATCTACCAAAACCACATCGCGATATTTTCCGCGAATTTCAAGCTGTTGCGAAGAGCTACTGCAGGACACTCCAGCGTAAACACTAGACAAAAAAAGTAGCATAAGAAGATACCTGTCCCTATCAATATTGAGACTCCTAAAAAAGCCAAAAAGTTCAAATCGCATATCTAAAATCCCCGTCCTGTCTCAGAGATGTTACATTCATTTTTGATTATATACTACTCACTGCCTTAGATCAGTTTTTATTCCTAAAAATCCTCACTCTGCTCCTCCAGGCCAAACTCATCATCTCCGGAAGATTCTTGTTTATTACCTCCATCTTGTTGAGCAGAATCGCTTAGGCTAGAATCTCCGTTAGCCTCAGTGCCATCCAAAGCTGCGGATATATCCTCCTCCACGGGAGCAGGCGCAGATGGCGACAGGGAAGGATTTGTAACCATTTGAGACAAAGATCCTTGTTGCCCCAGAATCTTAGGTGTTAAAAAGATCAGAAGCTCCGTGCGTCTTTGATCGACAGACTTGTTCTTAAATAACCAACCAATCAAGGGAATATTAGCCAATCCCGGAACCTTGTTTTGCCCTTCTGTCATGTCATTTTGATAAATCCCCCCGATCACCGCTGTTTGGCTATTTTTTAATAACACTTTCGTCTTAGCTGATCTTGAATTAATAGGACGAGCACCAGTTTGTTGATCCACAACGTCTCCAGGAATTTCACGGTTCATGGATACACCTAAAATAACGTTACCATTGTTGGTAATTTGCGGTGTGACTGATAAACGCAATTGAACCTGCTTGAAATTCACGATAGGATTCACTGCACCAGAGGGTAGGATGTTTGCGGTAATTAAAGGAATTTCTGTCGTCTGAGTAATATCTGCAGTCTCGTTGTGCAAAGTTAAAATTCTTGGAGAGGAAATAACTTTGACCAGCCCCTGTAACTCAAATAGCCTTAAACTAGCGGTCAAGTCACCTAAAATATCTAGAGTTCCCAAAGAGAAATTAATTCCAAGAGTGCTAGCCGCAGGTGTACCAGGAGTAACCGAAAGTCCTGGAGTCAGGCGCAAATTATTACCCAAATTGGTGGAGCGGCCGCTGAACGACCAATTGATTCCGATGCGTTTTTCAAAGGCATCGCTTGCCTCAACGATCCGACCTTCAATTAAAACTTGCTGAGGGGGGATATCGACCGAGGTGACGAACTTTTCTGCCCTCTCTACATATTCCGGTAGGTCGCTGATCACCAAAGAAGAAGTCCTAGCATCGGAGATCACGCTCCCTTTGGTACTGAGTAATGGCTTAATTTGCTTTTCCAAATCAACTACAGTTGCATAATTTACTGTCAGTGTTTTAATAATGGGCGGTTCATTGTTCTTCTTCGCCATTTGAATCTTGATGGCATCAT
>CAZZMS010000130.1:0-3842 GCA_964655485.1 uncultured Pseudobdellovibrionaceae bacterium
CACTGCTTCTGCACATCCCGTGTTTTTATTATCTTTTCAGTCCTCCTAAGTTTGCACTTATTAATCCGTTTTTGCAGTTATTTCTTCCCTAGGCTTTTGCGTTGCGCCCCGGCGCACGCCATCCATGGCTCAACTGCAAAGGGCTTTCGCCCTTGACGATCCTTCGGGCAGAGGCCTCCGTGGTAAAGAAACAGCCCAGAGAAGTATACAAAAAAGACGCACTATTTCTCACGGTTTTTGAACAATTCTTGTCAAAATCCCGGGGATTATTGTGTTACCTAAAAGAATAAAATGCAATACTGGCCTGCGTTTCAAGGCGCCAAAGAATTAATCAGGTTCAACGACCAATCCCTACCAAAATAACATCATCTCGGGAACTGCCTCGTCCCTCACCCGTTTGCCCCATTGGAAGCTGCTAGGGCGACCGAAAATATCGATACTTTTACCCCACTGAAGATCAGTAAAAAACAGGATTTTTACAAAGCCACTTTGCGGGGCTACTCGCCTGAGTCGCTCAGTATGTTTGTGCATATGATCCTGACTCACACAAGGACGCATGTAGACCGAATACTGTAGCATCAAATAACCATCGTCCAAAAGGAACTTACGAAACTGTGAAGCCTCACGCGCCTCTAGCCGTTTTTTTACTGGAAGGTCAAAAATCACCAATAAATATCCCATGCGATACAAGGACATCATAAACTAACTCGCCTCCTCGAGACTTGGTGACCACAAAAAAGCCTCACATTGCGGCAACCACAGGGCCGCTTCATTTTGATACTGAAACGCCTCCTGAAAGGAACGTACGTAAAAGTCTAAAGCATCAATCCAACGTAAACTGCCTGAACCCTTACGCACCCTTAAACCCTCCATGTGCGTGGCTAGATACTTGGCTAACCCTTTCATTGGCGTTTTATCATCCTCAATAAGATCGGGGTCGTGCGCACGCAAAACCTCTCGCACATAGTTAGCCACCACTTTATCCATAATGGGCCTAAAGGCCTCCATCACATCGTAAACCAAGGGATAGCTACGGTAACGGGCTTTATGGCGGATACCTACAAGCGTGATAAATCCATGCACAATTAAAGAGCGATGCAACAAAGCCCCCAAAACTCCGTAGGCATAATTGAGTAAATGATTTAAGTCATAAGCTCCGGCGTTGGCTTGAGCTTGGCTTCGTTTGTCGGCCCGCTTTTCCTGCCCGCCACGCAGGAGCTGGAAATAAGCACGAAAGTAAGCTTTTGACACGCGAGCTTCTTCCTCGAAGGTGACAGGGCGAGTACCGGAGGAGTCTGTAAACACACTGGGTAACAAGAGCTGTCCTTGCCCTAAAAGCTTGAGCACTTCATTTTGTCCTAGAACTTTAGTGCGCATGATTTTGGACCACACGCGTTCACGCCAAGGAGCCGGAGCCAAGTACTGATGGCGGTGAATATCGGCATGTATGGTTCGATACATGGGCAAAAACCAACCCACGGGTTGATAATACGGATTACAAAATAAAATCACAGCTTCATGTTCTAGTAAGGCTGCAAGCAGCCTTTCGGAATATGTGACTGTGCGAGCCATCGAAATTATGGCCCGCACATTTTCAATGGGTAAGGAATGGACTTTACCATCGGGGAAGGAGGCTACTAATCGGCCACGCTCTTTCTTAAGATACATCCCCGGTGTTAGCAAATGTAAGACGTGATAGCTCATGGAACACCTACCACATCAGAACCATTAAGCCGCCTTCGTCGTCCTTTTTGAAAGACTTAAAGGCCGCCTTATCAAGTGAACAAAAACGGAATCAGGGAAAAACAAATCCACATGCGCGCCCTCGAGCAAGGGCGCAATATTCTTCATCCAAGGCTCGCTTTGCGGGGATTCGAAAACAAACTGCACTTCGTTCTGTAATGACCGCAAACGAAAGATCCCTGAGGGGATTGATTGATCTTTTTTCTTTTCTCCTCTAACACTTTCCTTTGCTTGCACGGAAAACCATTGACCTGGCGCAAATAGATAAGGCCACACCAATTCCCCTTCACTCGCTCTCACTTTACTAAAGAACTGCTCAAAACTCTCGTAAGACGGCCATTTAAAGACGAAGTAATCAAATCTTTCCTTCTTCTCATTCCATTTTTTTAAGGCCACAAAACCACGGTGACCACCAACATCCTTAGCATATTGAATATCGTGCAATAAATACTCACCTGAAACTCGTTTTGGCAGTTGAGTTGTTTCGAATCGTTTTCCTACTACCTCCCGAGCATAACGATATAAATTAACAAACTCCTTACTTAATTTAGGCTTTTTATCTGGTAACACGATGGGATAATGATTTAAAATAGCATCTCCAATCACTGACTTAGGATTTACCTTGGCAGGCAAAGGTGTGGCGAAGATATCAACAGAATCATTTATTTCTCTTTCCCGATGATATTTTGCTTTAGACATCTTTTGCGTTACCGCCAGAGAATACCATTGTGGTAGCAGCGCACATACCCCAGCATCAAAAGCATGGTGACGGGGATTGGATCTCTCTTTTTCCGACTTTCCAGATTTGCTCTCTTTTGAGGACTTTTTGTCTTGGTTTTTAGTATTTCCCTCACTTTGTGGCACCAGCTCAAGCCATCTCTCTCGTTCCAGCTTTTTCCCATACTTCGCTGTGAGGTAACCTGGAACTACCCAAACTTTTTGCTCCACGGGCTTTTCATGATGGTCAGAAGGCATGGTCCAACCCATTTCTAGGTAACACAACTGATGGGCTAATTTTTCTAAGTATGCGGTAGCAACTAAAGCACGATTGGACAGGGCTTCCTCAGGAATTTCTTGCGCGAGTAAAACTTTCACTTTCTTTTCGTAATACTTTCTTTGCCACAGCTTGTCGGTCTTATAGATCTGGGTAAGCCGAAGACAGAACTCTTCCCAACGCTCTTTATGCTCTCCTAACCAGTGATAGGGAATACGACGTCCTTTTTCTTGGTTCCACTTTCTAGTAGTTAGGACCAGATTACTACGCTGATTCCCTCCCCCTAACTCCCGGGGTACAATATGTTCAATTTCATATTCATCCAAGCGGGTAAGACATAATTTCTCTCCACTATAAACACAGGTTCCTTGTTGCTCTTGCCACAACATCGTCTTTAAAATTTGATCATCGCTGGGCGATTTAAAATATCTCTGAGCTTGCTGCTTCGCCTTTTCCCACACTTGCTGATCCCATTTTTGCTTGTCACTGATTTGAGCTGCCTTGAATGAAGCATGCGGATCGCGCACGAATTCGATCACCACCTTATCGATATTCTTTGCTCCCCCCACTCGTTTTTTAAAATCCCGCAAAAGACGCAAAAATAATTGCAAACGTACCCTAACCATAGGTGAGGGGACCTGCTTGATGAACTCTTCCGACGAGATTTTTTTCGGTAACTGTGGTAAGTAAAATCCTGCATAATCCATTTTAAGTTTTTTCATCAGATAAAAAAGTTCCAAGTCGGCTGGGACAAGACCCTTAAGAGGATCTTTGTTGTCTTTAACTTTTTTGGTACTATTAGCCGCTATGGGATCATTGAGAAAGGTATCATAAGCCTCATCTGGGGTAACCTCGCCCATGTAAATACGATTCAAAAGACGTAAGGCCACCTTGGAGTAAGCACAACGCCCCTCATGATTCCATTTTTCAATGCTGGCTTTTTCACTGAGTAATTCATATCCTAACTGACTGAGGGCTGAATGAAGATGGGTGGCTGGAATACCCTCGCCATTTTTTATTCGCTCTTGAAAATGCTGAAATAACTCCCTCACATCCTGAGCTGTTAGCCGACAAGCCACACCACTTCCATCTCGCACACTCAGTT
>CAZZMS010000131.1:0-9621 GCA_964655485.1 uncultured Pseudobdellovibrionaceae bacterium
TCCTTTTCCCGCATTCGTTCCCGGGGATCTTTAATCAAAGGGACCAACGGGTTTTCTAATGGGATTATCCCGTGGCTTAAAACTTTGGACTCTTCAGTGGCTGCCGTTAACCAAGGGGGTAAGCGTAAGGGAGCCGCTTGCGTGTACATTGAGACTTGGCACGCTGACATCGAAGAGTTTTTAGAGCTCAGGGACAACACCGGTGATGAAGCAAAACGCACCCACAACCTCAACTTAGCGAACTGGGTTCCTGATTTGTTCATGAAACGAGTGAAAAATGACGAGATGTGGTCCTTGTTTGACCCGAAAGAAGTACCACATTTTATCGAACTTTACGGCCCTGAATTCGAGGCGGCTTACTTGGAGGCGGAAAGTAAAAAGCTTTACAAAAAACAAATCAAAGCTCGAGATCTCTATGCCCGCATGATGAAAACTCTGGCCCAAACGGGTAACGGGTGGATGACGTTCAAGGACGCTGCCAACCTTAAGAGTAACCAAACCGGTCAAGCCGGTAACGTGATCCATCTTTCTAACTTATGCACCGAAATCCTTGAAGTCACTAATCAAAACGAGACTGCCGTATGCAACTTAGGCTCTATTAATCTTTCTCGCTACGTAGGCCCCCAAGGCTTTGATTTTAATAAGCTAGCTAAAAATGTCCAAATCGCTGTCAAGTACCTAGATCGAGTTGTTGATATTAACTTTTATCCGATCGAGACGGCTGCGCAAAGTAACCACAAATGGCGGCCCGTAGGCCTAGGAATTATGGGCTTGCAGGATGTGTTTTTCAAGCTACAGTGGCCCTATGACAGTGAGGAAGCCAGAGCTCTGTCTAAAAAAATTCAAGAGGAAATTTACTACAACGCCTTAAAGGCCTCTTTGGAACTCGCTAAAATCCATGGCCCGCACAGTAACTTCCATGAAACCCGGGCGGCTCAGGGGCATTTGCAATTTGATCTATGGGGTGTACAAGCTTCAGATCCTAAACGTTGGCAAGAACTTAAAGAAGAGATCAAAAAACATGGCTTGCGCAACTCTCTTTTGATTGCCATTGCTCCCACTGCTACCATCGCTAGCATCGTTGGCTGTTACGAAAGCACAGAGCCTCAGGTCTCTAACTTGTTTAAGCGTGAAACCCTCTCCGGTGAGTTTTTGCAGATTAACAAGTATCTCGTGCAAACTCTCAAACAGCGTGGACTGTGGAACGAGGATATTCGAGCTAAAATTAAACTAGCGGAAGGTTCGATCCAAGACATCGATGAAATCCCAGGGGATATTAAACTTATTTATCGTACAGCTTGGGAAATTCCGATGAAATCTTTAATCGAAATGGCAGCAGACCGGGGCGCGTTTATTGATCAAAGTGCATCTTTAAACCTCTTTATGGAGTCGCCCACCATCGGGAAGCTCTCCAGTATGTATATGTATGCTTGGGAGAAGGGACTTAAGACCACTTACTATCTACGCTCCAGGCCGGCTACACGTATTGCCAAAACCACGGTGAAAACAGACCCAGCGACCGTAATCAGTAGTAGCAAAAAAACTTACAGCGAAAGCGAAGCCATCGCTTGCTCTTTGGAAAATCCAGAGGCTTGTGAGGCCTGCCAATAAAAATGTTACCAATGAAAGGGACTCAGTAAAACATGAACCTCAGGGAAGGCTTAGCTTCCCTGTAAAGGCCAAATAAAGGAGGATACCTATGATACTCGATCCTGGTTTTAATCTTACCCTTAGACCCATGAAATACCCCGTGTTTTATGAAATGTACAAAGATGCCATCAAAAACACATGGACTGTGGATGAAGTGGATTTTTCCACAGATCTTGTGGACTTACACCACAAAATGAAGCCTGCGGAAAAACACCTTATCAATCGATTGGTGGCCTTTTTTGCTACCGGAGATTCCATTGTAGCTAATAACCTTGTGCTGAATCTTTACAAACATATCAACTCACCAGAAGCACGGATGTATTTAAGCCGTCAGCTGTTCGAGGAAGCCTTGCACGTCCAGTTTTATCTCACCCTGCTAGATAACTATCTTCCCGATCCTACGGAAAGGGAAAAAGCCTTTGCGGCCATTGACAATATTCCTTCTATTAAAAAGAAAGCGGATTTTAGTTTTAAGTGGATTGACTCCATTCATAACCTAGATCGTTTAGATACTCAGGAAAAGCGCCGCCAGTTTTTGCTCAACCAAATTTGCTTTGCGGCTTGTATTGAAGGCTTGTTCTTTTTTGCAGCGTTCGCTTATGTGTACTTCCTACGCTCTAAGGGGCTTTTGGCAGGACTGGCTACCGGAACAAACTGGGTTTTCCGCGATGAGAGTATGCATATGGCCGCAGCCTTTGAATGTATTCGTATCGCCCGTAAAGAAGACCCAAGCTTGTTTACCCCCGAGCTTGGCGAGCAAATTAAAGAGATGATTGAAGAGGCTATCCAATGTGAAATGACTTTTGCTGCGGATCTTCTGGACCAGGGTGTGGCGGGTTTAACCTTGCCTGACATTCGAAGTTACCTACAGTACGTAGCCGATCAACGCTTTGAAGTGTTGGAGTTACCCTATCGTTATGGAGCCAAAAATCCCTTCCCCTTTATGGAACTCCAAGATGTGCAAGAATTAGCTAACTTCTTCGAGCGGCGAGTTTCTGCTTATCAAACCGGGGTGACCGGAGCTGTGACTTTTGATGAGGCCTTCTAAAGGACCTAGCCCCCGCTTGGGGGCTTTTTAGTTTCAGGAGCTTATGGGGGGGGACACAAACCATCCCACGATCTGCCTTCGAGATTTAGAAAACTCTACACCAAGCTCAATGATTTTCACTCCCGCTTGACTATATTTTGCGGAATAGCTTTTTTCCTGAATCTGCTTTAAAGATTGTCCGGTGGCCTCATGATCCACCAATTTAAACTCTATAATCCAGACGCTCTGCCCTACACGTACGACAAGATCACATTGCCCCCAGTGACTTACGTCTTCAGCGATGATGTCTAAACCCAAGGCTGCCAGATGACTGTAAAACACACTGGCGTAGTAACCTTCAAACTGTGCCATGGGATTATTGCGATACCAATCATGAGGGATAGATGCGTAAAGCTGCTCAAAATGAGAGCGAATAAAAGAGTTGTCCAAACTTTCAAAAGCCCGAATGAGGCTTAAACTGGCTTTCATAACTTGCGCCTCATGTGGGATCCATGCTCCCAACAATGAACGATTTAATGCCTGACGGACCTCCAAGTTCGGTACACTTAAAGTGTATGCCACAAAATTATTAACCCGCTCCTTTTTAGCGATGGTCAAGTAACCGGTCTGCCATAACATGGCCTCAGGTTGAATATGATCCACATCAAAGGCCGAAAGTAACTCATCATCGGCGAAAGTTTTCTCTAATTGCGGAGTAAAAAAGTTTCGAGCCTTGAGCCATTCCACCAAAAAAGTGGGAGTACCTGTTTCAAACCACCAAGCTCGAAACTCCCTAGATTGAAATAACAACAACACATCAAACGGATTATACACTGTGGTCTGTCCCCAACGGTAACCATTATACCACTTGCGAATCTCCTCGCGATCCAGACCCTTAAGCTCTGGTGCAAACACCTGATCGATGTCCGCATCCGTGTAGCCACAAATCGTAGCATAATGAGGATCGAGGGTGAGATCATACAAATTGTTTAAACCTGAAAAAATACTCACCCGACTGAACTTAGAAACCCCCGTAAGAAACACTAAGCGCAAATCAGCATCGCGGTCTTTAAACACAGAATAAAGATTCCTGAGTCCTTCACGCATCTCTTTAGCTAGTTCAGGCTCCGTGAGATGATCTAAAATCGGCTTGTCAGATTCATCGACTAAGACAACAGCCCTTTGACCATGTCTAACCGCTGCCTGAGTAATCAATTCCGCCAAGCTACCGGCCTCATCTTCTATGTTACTCAAACTGACACCAAGTCGAGTAGCGTTCTCTTGTAAGATTCGACGCACATGCCGCGAAAACTCGAAGCGATTCTGCAAAATACCCGCTGCAAAACTGATACGAATCACAGGATGCTTTTTTGACCAATCCCAATCATTCTCCAGATATAAGCCCTCAAATAGATCCTGCTGACCCGAAAAGGCCTCAGCCAAAGTATCCAAAAATAAACTTTTCCCAAAACGTCTAGGACGAGATAAAAAATAATACTTACCACCATCAGCCAATTTTTTTACTAATGGGGTTTTATCGACATAATAGTAACCCTCAGTACGAATTTCACGAAAAGTTTGAATCCCTATCGGTAACTTCATAAGCTCATCCTATGAACTAAAACCAGAGCCCATTTGGCAGAGTGGGTACCCCAATTCCCATGCGTCTTGATCCTTTCTTTGGCAGTATATCTACGTCAGACGCTAAGTGGCAAAAACTATCTTTAACAGTCCATGAGACTTATTCCTATCCTACCAAAGAATATTTGCTGTATGGGAATGAGGCCCACACAGGGCTCAGCTTTGGCAGCGGGGACAAAAAAAAGTGGAACGACCTTGCACCACGAGACGTACCACTCTAGACTCCCTGCCCTTGTTTGCGCAAAGACCACAAAAATCCCTAGCATAGACCACGAGATGCGACAAGCCTCCCGGGTTACCGTAGGTATCCACATAGGCTCCGTCAAAACTGGTACCGCCTTGATCTATACTGATTTGTAAAACCTGTAATATAGCCGCATAGAGTTTTTCTTGCTCCTCAGCTGACAGGCTGCCTGCCTGCCTTAGCGGGTGAATCCCGCCATAGGCCAGGATTTCACTGGCTAAATAGTTACCAATACCGGGAAATAGATTTTGATCTAGTAGAAGACTTTTCATAGGGCGAAAGGGAAATTGGTAACAAGCTAGGCTCACATTATCAACCCGAAACTGGGTATCCAAAGGATCAAGGGCTAACTGATACTGCTTTTCCCAAGCAGCGAACTCCTCAGGAGTGGCCAGATGAACATGCCCAAAACGTCTGGGATCTCGGTAACAAAACCACACGCTATCCAAGGTACGCAAGACTTGTGTGTCGCCTGATGAGGACCTGTCTTGTCCGTTATGAGCTCCCAACTTCCGCTGACTTTCCTCCTGAGATTTATTTCTTTTAATCCGCATTCTTATATGCTCATGCTCATCCCACGCAGGATTGGCTCCGGTTTTAATCAACCACTGTCCACTCATGCCGAGATGCCCTATAAGGTAATAAGTAGCATCTCTCGTATGTTCGGAAGTTTTTGAATTTACTGGGCTAACATCCCCTCGGGTCACACTGGCCCACAACCATTTTCCAAACCGGGAAAAAGGATGGAGGGTGTAACCGGAAAGACTGGACCAAGCCTGCGCTTGGTGGGAGGACTCATGCTTCGGAGGAGACTTAAACACCATAGAAGAGAAATCATCCCTACGAGATGGAGCTCGGCTAGAGCTAGGAGTTTGGTAACTAAACTTCCGCAACTGGTAATAACTCGGACGAAACAAAACTTGCTCTACCGAAGCCGGCAAAAAAGCATTCAGCTGTCGCCTAACGGTTTCCACCTCAGCAAGCTCGGGCATAGCCTAGACGTAACTGCCGGAGCGAATTTTCTCAAGAATAATTTTTTCGGTTTTGATAGGATCCCTGGGGTCTACAGAGAAATAAGACTGCTGTTCACAACGAATTTTTTCTTTAATCAGCCAACGTAAAATATCGGCTAAGCCCTTATTTTTCTTATCCAAAAAGAAAGGATCATTACTTAAAGCATCCTTGGCTTTTTTCAAAGCTCGGGCCTCACTGGGATCGGATTCCTTCACCCGATAAAAAGGCAAATCGTATTTTTTCACATCCTCTGGTAACACTCCCAGGAAACGCACCTCCGGCGCACTGAAATCAGCGTTACGAATTAAACTTGCCGCACTCCCCGCCTTTAGGGTTCGGAAAATGTTTTGCAAGGTATAAGCATCCAAATCGCCAAAGAAAAACATGGGGGCCCCGATTTGCTCTTGGATCAGCTTACACCAGCCCCGCACCCCGTTACTGGGTACCCCCTGCGCACCAATTAAGATACACGAGTTGCGTTTGGTAAAACCCATCGTTTGCAGGGTATTGGCCGTACCTTCAGATTCTACAATTAACACGAAATCAATTTTTTTCTTGGCTTTCAGCTTCAACGACTGAGGTTTATTTTTTGGCTGAAAGGGAGTGGTTCCCAAGGTCGACAAATCCACCACGGCTTTAGAGCCATCAGGCAGAGTCTCTGTGACCACAAGCTGCTGAGAGTAGGTCTGCCCTCCTCGATCATTGGCAAAACAATTAAGCTCTTCTCGATAGACCCGAAGCATATCACCGATAAAGTCAATAATATCATCACTTTCTTTTTGATCCTCAAAATCCAACGGACGAAGCTGGTGACTACCTTTGATAAGACCCTTGGCTATATAGTAAAGCTCCCTTTTGGTGTTCACGGCTCCGATCTCAAGATTACGCAAAAGTATCTCAAGCAAAAACACCACCCGGGCCAGCTTTTGCACACTCGAAACATTCAACTCCGTGCGAACTTTTTTATCTCCCGGAGTCAAAAAACCCACCTTAGGATCATACTCAGCATTGTCCAAAGAGGCTTTCACCGCCTCTAATACAGGTCTTCGGCTTTTTTCTAAGTCGGCTAGCATTTTTTCTGCCAAACGCTTAGCCTCTTTGGGGATATCAATATTAAGCTCACGGATTTTCATTAAACCAGCCATGTCGTCCTCACTCTCAGGTGTTACTCAGCAGATGATTCGCCGGGACCTTCGTTGTCCGCTAGCTTTTGCCAACGCTCACGAGATTTTTGCCCTCGGGTTTGTTCCTGTAATTTTTCTTCAGCTTCTTTTAGTTCTGAAAGGGCCTCTTTTTCATCGCGCCCCAGAAGCTTGCGCAAACCCTCTTCTGCACGTTTTTTTCTTTCCTCGGGGGCCTTACAGATTCGAGCGAGAGTTTCCACAAGAATAGGAGCAAACTGTTCAATGTGAGCCATCTTTCTTTCGTAATCCGCCTCTCGCTGCTCTTTTTTAATGTACTTCGAGAGTTTTTGCCCCGCTTGAATTAAGGCCCGACGGATTTCCTCCACGAGCTCGTCCGAGGCATCGATGGTTTCCTTCGATGCATTTTTGAATTTGATAAAAGGCGAAGTCACAGCCACTGCAAAAATATATGGTCCAAGCGGCAAAGAGCCTTTGGGTTGTAACAAGCCATATGCTTTCCAGTTCACACTTTCAATGGCCTTAGTGATGGCGCAAGCAGCCTTATCAAACTGAAGAGGAACCCGGTTGGCAAAACGAAGGACCTGCACAGGGCTTTCGTTTTCCTCTTGCGAACGATTTTTCAAGCGCGCCAATGCCACCTCTACTACGACGGGCTTATGATCACAGATCGTGGGCTTTCTAGTGACCACAGAAAAAAAATCCACGTCCCCTAAGCGTTGAATACTACTACCGAGAGCTTCCTCACCCACTGTCAGCACACTTTTTGTAGAAGGTGCCGGTAATTCAATTTCTTGTAACAGAGAATAGAGGATTTTAAACTCTTCCTCTTTGACTTGGCTGGTAGGCTTTTGCAAAAGATCGCGTTTAACGCCTTTGGCTACCAACTGCTCGATCACCGCATCGCCTACTCGAGAAAAGCCCGTGCGTAAAAACTTTTCCAGACTGATTTTCCCAAATAAATGGGCGTGGGCCATAAACTCACCCAACTTAAAAGTGTGAGGATGGGGAGCAGTGGCCTCAGGAATTTCGGGCACTACGGAGGACACTCGTTCGACGTCCACAGGCGATAGACCGGGTAACTGATAGTGCAAAGTCAAATGCGGATTCACTAAAACCGTGCCTTCCAGATAGGTAATTAAGCCCCCATCCCCCTGCAGTTGCAACCGACCATCAATGATGAACTCTACTTCAGTCCCACGATCCCAAGGGACATCCACGGATTCTTTCTGCCGAATTTGACCTGAGTTACTACGAATATCGACTTCCACAAGGGCTTTGACAGCTTTTCGCATGTTTTTCTTTTTCGTGAGCACCAAGGCCCCACGGGCTTGGGTGAGCTGCCCCCAAGTCGTTGCTGCAGAAATCCCTATACCTTGTTGCCCACGGGTGCATTGCCCACGGCCGAACTTACTTGAGGCGAGGTACTCACCAAACACCTTAGCTAGATCATCGGGATCAATGCCAGGCCCATTGTCTCTGACCCGAATACGAATTTGATCCGTATTCTTTGCACTCCCCTGTCCAAGCTTTTCCAGCTCTACCCAAATTTCGGGAAGAATCCCCTCTTGTTCACAAGCATCTAGGGAGTTATCCACGGCTTCCTTTAATGTGGTAAGCACAGCTTTCGTTGCCGAAGAAAAGCCTACTTGCTGCAGGTTTTTAGCAAAGTACTCGGCCGTACTGGATTTCGTAATTTTACTCATAAACGTTATTCAAAAGGGAAACCCGCCGAGGCTCAAGACTCTGAGCATAAAGGGAGAATCAGCGCAAAACGCGTGGGATGGTTACCCAAAAACTCCAATCTTCCGCCCAAACGATGCGCCAGAGCTTGAGAGACGGTTAAACCCAAGCCTGTCCCCTCCCCTCGCTTTTTGGTGGTGAAAAAGGGGGTGAATAACTTGGGTAACACTTGATCAGGGATCCCAGGCCCCTCATCAAAAACGATGATATGGAGCTCTGGTCCATGTTTTTCTAATCGCAGACCGATCCGTCTCGCTGTTCCTAGGACCTCTCCTTCAGAGCCTTTCACGGCATCCAAAGCATTCGTGAGGAGATTGACCAAAATTTGAAACACATCTGTAGGTCGGGATTCTAAAACGAGAGGGAACAACTCTTCTCCTTCGATCTGCCACCTCAATCCGTGGCGCTCCGCACGGGGGGAGAATAAATCCATCACGGATTGCAACAGCTCGGCAAGGGAGACCCTTTCCTTAGGCTCACTAGACCCAGCTCCGGGATGAGCGAGACTTTTTACGGTGCGCATGATCTTCTCGATGCGTCCAGCCGTAAACTCCACGTCCTTGAGTTGCCGAATGATTTCCTCTCTCGACGGGGGATTCTGACTTTGTAGATGAGACAGTAACATTTCCACTCGTCCCAGAATGACACCCAAGGGATTGTTAATCTCGTGGGTTAATATAGCAGCCATTTCACCCAAAGCCGAAAGTCGGCTTGCCGTAATGATTTGCTCTTGTTGTTGCAGGATAGTTTGCTGGGCTTGTTTAAGCTCCGTAATATCCTGACGAATAGACAGAAACTGATAGATTTCACCTTGTTGATTCCTAAAAGGTACAATGGTGGTGTAGACCCAATACAAGTGACCGTCTTTGGCTCGGTTGCAGATTTCTCCGCGCCAGATTTCTCCCGCCCGAATCGTCTTCCACAGATTTTTGAAAAACTCCCGGTCATGGTAACCAGAGTTAATAATCCGATGAGTGTTACCAAGAAGCTCGGCACGAGAGTAACCAGAAATCTCGCAAAACTTCTGATTGACGTAAGTAATCACGCCCGCCGCATCCGTGGCAGCCACAATGTCCGCTTGATCCAAGGCATATTTTTGAGCAGACAGTTCACTGAGTAAAAAACTCTGTTCCATAATTTTAAACTAGCTAGGACTCTTA
>CAZZMS010000132.1:0-8784 GCA_964655485.1 uncultured Pseudobdellovibrionaceae bacterium
GTTTTTTTTGAGCTGTAACCAGACCAGAAGATGAGCTTTCTGTCGACGAGGTAAGGATACCGATGACTGAGCTATGTTTTTTAACCCCAAATTAAGCTCCGAAATCATCTCCGCCGATGGATTTGGAGAGGAGTCAGAGGAAGACTTCAGCACAACTTTTGACGCCTTTTCTAACAAAAACTTTTCAAAGCGCTCTTGGGCCTTAAGATGATACTCCGGAAATTGTCGCGCCACCACTTGCAAATCCTGTTCGAAACCCTGCAGGTCATCCAATCGATAACGAGCATCGAAACGCATATCCCAAAGCTGAGCTTTTTGTTCTTTACTCAGAGCCTTTTGCAGTTCTGGATCAATCAAGCGACTGGACGTGAGAATGACATCGCGATCAAGTTTTTCCGAGTGATACAACTGTGTCAGATCGAATAACACCAAACTGAATGCTTTGGATGGTTTCGCCTGCTTCAGATAAAATTGATAAGCTTGAATTTTTGCTGCTTTATTTTTCAATTGTTGGGCATGAGCCAGATAATCAGAAAGAATTTGTTCTTTCTTTGCATCACTAAGCTCAGATAAACTTAGAAGCTTTGATACAAGACTGGAATAGGTACTCTCTTCGTCCAGATAAGCAGCAATAGCACTTGCCACCTCTAACATTTCTGCATCCGAGACAAAATCAAGGTATGTCAAGTAAAGTTGCAAAATGCGCTGATTCGGATGAGTTTTAACTAAACGATGCTCATCTAAAATACGATTTTTGATTTCTTTTCTCAACTCACGACAATAGGGATCCTCTGCGGAACAGGATTTTAATGATTCTAATGCTGCTCGCACCACTTCAGCCGTGAGGGGCTTAGCACGAAAGTCCGCCAAAGCTTTTCGTGAATCTTGGGGATCGCAAGCTCCCATGAAAAACTGGTAGAAAGCGCGAGCGGAGTCTTTTTGTCCCAACCGGGTGGCCTCTTCGGCCAAAGCCCATGCGAGATCGGCTCGGATGGCCTGAGGAGCCTCGCTTAAGTGTTTAAGCATATGTTGCTTAGATAAACGGCCACTGCGCCATTGAAAAAGCAGGGCATCGAGATAAATTTCCTTCGCTAAAAGACCTTTTTTTTCCGCCTTGTGGATGGCTCTCTGCCATAACTTAATGGCAGCATCTTCTTTTTTTAGATAAATCTTAGCCCACGCCCACTGATGATCGTCTTTTTCATCCAGGTGTTCACTTCCCATGGCTTCGATGCGAGTAAAATCTCGATCAGCTTTTTCCCAATCAAACTGACTGATCCATGCGTAGGCACGTAGTTTCAAAGCTTTTAACCTTAGGGATGACTCGGAGCTTTCTGAATTAATAATCGCATCAAGTTCTCTTAAAGCCTCCGGGATTTTTTTGTCCTCGCTGAGTAACGCAGCTTTTTGTAAGCGAATTTCTGCCTCATCTTTACGACTGAGCTGCAAAGCCTCCGAGTAATAACGAATGGCCTGCTTTCGATATTGCTTTTGAGCTAATCCTTCCGATTCGCTAAATTTCGATTTATTGGCATAAAAATCAGCGAGTCGTTTTTTCGCATTGTATAGAATCCCTTGGTCTTGAATATCCCCCAAGGAGTGCTCCAGGGCGCGCATGGATTCTTCATCGATTTGCTTCCAAGTGGAACTAGCCCACAAGGGAGTTGCAAAAGACATAAAAAAGGAAAGCCCCCAAATGGGGGTCCAGGATTTTATAAAAGGGAAAGATCCTTGCTGTTTTCTCATAGGGCGTTCTCCGTCAAAAGATCGATGGAATCCACACCCATGTTTTGTAGTTTTCGTAAAGCTTGCTCAACAATTTCGAAGGACTCCTCTTTGGGAGCAAGTAACGCTATTTTTTTCTTCGCCTCTTTCATACTTTGTAGATCCGAGGCGACTAATGTGTGCCCTTGATACCGCAAGTCATGTCCCACCACCTCGATCACAGCCGTCTCTTGATCTAGCATTTTGGCACTTTGTGTTTGCGGCGCTTGAATATGTTCAAAAACTTCCACATCAAAAACACCTTCTTGGGTAACGATGATAAGGTAGATAACCAAGATAGAAAACGCATCAATAAGGCTGGTTAAAGAAAGGCTGGCGGTAGGAAGGGAGCGAGAGCGCGCTAATCGCATCATAAAACACCTCGCTTAGCACTTTGCAGTTGAACTTGTGTAATAGATTGAGAATTTAAAAGATCGATAACTTGTACCACCTCTTGATAAGGCTGCTTAGCATGCGGAAACACAAAGGCTTGCTGCACATCTTGTTTTTTCTTGATTTCTGCAAGCAGACTTTTTAACTGCTCTGCATTGAGATTGTTATAGCTAGCCATAAGGCCTTGTGGGCCCTGCAATTTCATTTCCCAACGCTGAGGACCTTGATGGGAGATGGCAACACTCACTTTGGGTTTATCTTGCGAGTGGCTCGGTGTCCCTGAACCCATCACGGGGAACCATCCTGCTTGAAACCACACGGCACTCAGTAACAAAAACACCACCAGAGTCGAAAGAATATCCAAGACGGGCATAATGTTTAAATCGGGAGATTCCTCGGTTGAAGAAAGGTGGCGACTGAGTTTCAACATGGTTCATCTCCGTGAAATTTGGTTTTACTGATTGACCGTAGTTTTTTTGATTAACTTAAGTCCGGGAGCATTTTGGAATCCTAAAATGACCAAGATGCGTAAAGCTGAAGTATTGAGATTTTGCAAAAGTTTTTGGCTACGCTGTTGTAACAAAGCGTAGGCCAACAAAGTCGGAACGGCGACAATCAAACCATAGGCCGTTGTATTCATAGCCAAAGCGATACCTTTGGATAAGAAGCTCGCTTTTTCCGCTCCCGTCATAGTTCCTAGCCCCATAAACGCTCCAATGAGGCCGGCGATGGTTCCCAAAAGCCCCATCAGTGTGGCCAAGTTCGCCAGTAAGGGTAACAAGGATAAGCGCTTTTCAACCTCGGAGGCTTCGTGAATAAGCGACTCTTCCAAACGAGTTTGTATCTCTTCTCTTGAAGCTTGCAAATTCCAACTATCCATAGCGGAAAGAGCCAGTCTCGCTGCGGCTGAGTGACCCTCTGCCGCCTTCAACCGCTCAGTGGCTTTTTGTGGTAATCCACGAGCCATATCTTTTTCTAAACCTTGAATTAAATCCTCCTGAGCTTCTTTTTTTTCAAAAAATAAAACATAAACCCGTTCAGCAATGAGCGCGATGGTAACCACTTGAAGTAAAAAAATCGCCCACATAAATAGAGCTCCAGAACCCGTGAATGCTGAAAGCAGTGATGACATAAATCCCATGATGTGCCTCCTTGATAAGTTGACCCACATTGTGGAAGCAAAAGCGTCGCCAAGACTTATCAGAAGAGGGAAGGGGCAAATCCTTGTATTTTCTCAGAGTTTGATTGGCCTTACTGGTTTTAACTCGAAATACGACAATCTTTTTTGTTGCCTACAACAGTAACAGAAGACAAAAAATGTCTGTCTTACAGAGATTTTGAAGACATTTTATGGCTCTGTAAAAAGCGTGACGGATAAGCGGAGTTTTACGCCTAAAACAAGTGCGGTCGGGATTTGCTCTTTCTACTGGCGATGATTTGGAATCGAAAGTTTCGGAGTCTATTAGGTTTTAAATCGAAGGTGGAATGGGAAGATCGGCCATGGGATAAAGTAGCAACTACTACAAGGCCATGGGCCTTCAAGTTTTTCATCGGCTTTTCCGCTTTCAACTCTTTATTTTTAATCAAAGTCCATGGCGAGCCCCTATCTCAACTAGAACCAGAGCTTTCAGCCAATAAGGCTGAAACCACAGACTCTGCTCTACCTTCCTTGTCAACATCTCAAGACTCAGATTTTCAAGATCAGTGCATTCCCAAAGAAGACCTCTTCCTGGAGGTCGGCTACTACTTAAATCCTGAGCAAAAAAAATGGCTAACTACAAGGGTATGGACTCCACAAAGTCAAAGCCTTGAGTCGAATGAACTGTTAAGAAAGATTCGTACCTTTATTGGTAACCACAATAGCCGAGTTCAAGCCGAGCCTTTGAGTCGAATCATCTTACAAGCCGCTCGGAGTGTCGGAATTGACCCTCTCATATTTACCGCCTTGATCCGCGTGGAATCCATCTTCCGTCCTCAGGCTGTAAGCCCAACAGGAGCTGTGGGGCTTACCCAAATGACTACTATAGCTATGAGTGAGCTGCGCAACCAGTTTGGTGTTGGCGATCCTAAATTTCGCGCTTCATCACGAGACGATCTCATTCAAATGGTGGATCAGTTTTTCAACCAAAATCGGAGAAAGACGGAGGAATATCTTAATTTTATAGCAAAAAGTAAAGACCCTAGTTACTATCGACCCATTCTCTTGAGTAACCAAGAGTACTCGATTCTCACCGGAGCTTTGTTATTCAAGTTAAAACTAGCCGTAGCACGGGGGAATTACACGCGAGCTATCGAGGCCTATAATGGTTCGAAAATTCAAAACAAATATCGAGCGGAAGTTTTACGTTACCGGGATGACGTAAAAAAAGTGTCCCTAGAGTGTCTTGATACCCGATTAGCCCGCCAGGTCTTCGCTTGGAGTTGCTTGATCCACACGACTTTTGAAAAAGAACATACCCCAAGTTCTTGCTATCGTGACGACATTCCAAGAATTGTGCTCTAGTCCTCTGGGTAAAAATGTCCATAGATCAAACCACTTCTCATTCTCACCCCTGTCCCTACACCCGGGTCCAACCAGCCTGTGCTGGCTGTCATTTTCACGTAGATCGCCCTTGGAATGAGGTAAGCCACATCAAGTGGCAAAACCTTCTGGAACTGTGGGAACATTCTTCCCTGCCTTGGCCCAAGCAACAGCACCTCATTTTGCCCTCCTCTTTGTCTATTCGCTCCAAAGCAGATCTCAAGAAAATGGGTAACGAACTTGGATTTTTTACCGACAAAAAAAAGCTCCTTGATATCAGCCACTGCCCATTATGGGAACCTGAACTACAGCAAGCCTTTATTGAGCTTCGTCCCCTATTAATCCGCTTTCCCGCCTTACGCGCTTCGTTTCGTCTACGCCGTAAATCCAATAAAAGCTATCTTTGGGTAGACACCTCCCATGAGGATACCAAAAAAATCCTCCTAGAGCATCAGTCTTACTTAAAGAACTTATCAGATGTTACCATGATAGAATGGGGACAAAAACGAAAACCCCTAGTCGCCATGAATGATGGACAAATGGGGCTCAACAAAAAATATAGTGAACTCCCCCCGATTTTTCATGGCTTAAATCACCAAGGGGAGCCATGGACTTTGTACGGTCACATCGCTGATTTCACTCAATCCAGTGAAGAGGTCAATCGACAAATCCTCGGCACTATGCAAAAAGTGGTATTGGGATTAGACGATCGCTCCATAGCTTATGAGTTTGGTTGTGGAATTGGTAATATCACTTTTGCCATAGCGCCTTTGTTTAGAGAATATCACGCTTTTGAGTGGGATCCTTTTAATGCAGAGTCATTTTTGTACAATCAAAAAAAATATCAAAATCACTTCTCAGGGATGGGACTCCATCTGTATTTGCATAGAAGAGATGCTGCTAACGGCCTCTCCATCAGCAAACCGACTCTAGCTACAGGGGCTTATCCTCTTTTTAAACCGGCCCAGACTATCGTTCTCAATCCCGCTCGTTCGGGGGTGGGCCAGTTTTTACAAAACGTCATCGGCTCCGACACCCAAAATATCATTTATCTATCCTGTTACCCGGAGAGTATGCTTAAAGACCTGTCCACTCTCGATAACTCTTGGTCCTGCCAAGCCGTCTTTGGCTTTGATCCTTTTTTGTATAGCCGTCATCTAGAAGTATTAGCGATTTTTCGTAAAGCCTAAGGGGCCAAGGAAAAAACTTAGAACGGTAACTTTCCTAAATCTATCTGGCCCTATTGCACACCCGAAGGGGGTTCCCGGCCGCGATCCGTGGGAGGTGGCGGGTTTGCGTTAGGCGGTGGAGTGGGTACCACCGGTTGCAAACCCGGCGGGGGCACCGGAGGTGAGGGCTGAGGGGGATTTAGGTAACTGTAAGCCATTTTCATAGTTTGTTTGTGGTTCCAGTACCATAATCCAAGCCCTACCGCAGCAGCAAGAAGTACCGCAGTTTGTGGTTTAAGCCATGGTTCGTTTTTTTTACGCGTCGTTCTTTCGGTTTTTCGCTTTTCCTCAGCACTCACTCGAGTTGTGCTCGGCTTCTCCCGACAGGCCACGGGCTTGTTACTATTACGATACTCACTCAAGGTCTGAGACGAGCACTCGCAATAAAACACCTGTTTTACTTCCCCGATCTCATCTTGACACTCCACGGACTTTACCGGTGAGCTTAAGCCGCACTCCAAGGCAGAAGCCGCCATGGGTAAGCCAATAAGATCTCCTCGCCCACAGCGCAGACCACTCGGGCTTAATACAGACGAAGGCTCCATCTTGGTGGAGAGTAAAGAATCGGGACTGATAGCTGGAGGCTCCACGACTGCCATCAAATCTGTGGGACACAATTGAGGCTTCGAGCTTTCAGCAGACTTGGGCCAATGCTCGCAGGTCATAGAGTTTAGCTCTTGCCAGTACTGGCCTAAGCTGTCACAAGCTTTTTTCTGACTACTCGAGCGAGGAGAGGAACAGTGCGAACTTGTGATTTCCTGAATCTGCTTTTCTACCGAAGCCTTCCAGACGTCCCAGGATTGACCGGATTTTTTTGCTGCCTGCACCGCAGAGGTCCAAGCGTTTTGCGATTTCGTTTTTTGGTAACATTGAAAAGTGGCATCCGATGGAACTTGTTTTCCAGGAAAACTCAATCCATTAGAGCCAAACACCATGGGATTGCAGATCAAAGATCCAGAGGAGTACGCTTGTTTCCGCACGGACTCCGCTGGACGGCAACGCCCCTGATACCACTCCCCAGGCCAGCCGGCCACCACACAGGATTGTTGAGTTTGCGCCCAAGCCTCCTCACCCACCAAGAGTCGCCACCACCATAACTTGTTAGACTCTACCGATTCTCTCAAAGAGGTCTCATGCCCCTCCCCGGTGGAAATTTGCTCATATTGCACAAGCAATTGTCCAAGTTTTTCTAGGTAACGAGTTTGTCCAACGGGGGATAGTAGGGATAGGGACTTAGAGCTTAAAATCTCTCTTTGATGTCGAAGCGGAGCATACGAAAGCAGTTGCTCGGAAGTCAGCTGCTGAAAGATCATTTCGGGCTGTTGCATACTGACCCAATGAAGATCGAATTGCACTAATGCCTTTTCCCCACGCCCGTAGAAACGTAATACATCCAGTTGTTTCTTACTTAGTAACAATCTAGCCACATCCTCTCCCTGCGAGCCGTGAAAAATCCATTCCATCCAACCAGGTCCTAAAGAGGACACGGGACGAAGACTTAAAGACCACGGAGTTTCCCGAATCTCCTGAGGTAACTCTTTCCACCAGGTGAGATAAGCAGAGGGCAATTCCCCTTTTTGATCTCGGATGAAGGCTTGTTGATCCCATAACCATTGATTTGTTTGGGTCGGAGATGGTTTTAGGTAACGTTTGAGAAAAGCTTCAATAGACACGGAAGCTGCATCCGCATCCTGTTTGGGTAATCCTCGACCTAAGGAGGGATTCGACTTCGCCCACGCCGGTTGGAGCGAAAGTGTCGCAGAGAAGCTCGATAAAAGAGAGCTTAGAAAAAATGCCCAAGCGGTGAAAAATCCAAGCCCTCTTCGCTTCATACTTTCTACCTATTGAACTCCCGCAGGACGCACCGGTGGAGTATAAGGCACAGGAACAAGAGTAGGTGGCCCTGGGATGGGGTTAGGCACTGGATTAGGCACAGGAATAGGGTTCGGCACGGGGTTAGGCACTAACACGGGAGGTCCAGGAATAGGATTGGGTACAGGATTGGGTACAGGGTTAGGAACCAACACCGGGGGCCCGGGAATAGGATTGGGCACAGGGTTAGGGACTGGATTAGGTACAGGATTAGGCACGTATTGTGTGACCGTCTTTTTCTTTTTCACTAAGTACCCCAGCAAAAATCCTAAAAGACCTGCGCCAATAATCCACGGCCAAATAGAACTTTCCGAAGATTTACCCACACTCCCCGCAACCGGTTGCACCATGGCGTCTGTTACTGGAGCTATATTTTGTCCGCAACCCAATTCTTTTTGAATATCGGTGGATAATTTTTCGCAAGTGAGTTGATCCAAATCCTTGAGTCGCGCTTCAAGATCCTGACAAGAAGTTAAATCTACATGCGCCACAGAAGGGCTACTCAAAGTTTTTGTCTCCGGCACGGGTAAGCCAGCACACCGAGTGCCAGGGCGACAGCGTGTATCTGGAAACTGCTCAGGTTTTTGGTAGCCCCGGGGGGGGTTATCCGGTGTTGCCGCTGACTCGGGAGGATCTATAGGGACAATCAAAGGCTCGCGCCCAGAAGGCGGGCTAGGAAATTTCTCAGGTCCTGCCGCAACGGCTTCATTAAACAAAGATCCATGCAAAGCGGTCCCCGCTCCCGGAGACAACGAACTTCGACAAATATCAACGAGATTGCCTATGTTACCACTAAGCGGCTGTTGGATGTCATGAAAGTTTTTCTGCCAAATCGAATTAGCCGGTAGGTCTAAGTAAAATCGAAAAGTTTGAGACCAAGAGCTCGCCTCACTACAACGTCCACACTCGCCAAGCCCCACACAGGTGGAGCATATTCCGTAGATCAAGGGGTGTCAATATACTCACCCGACCGGACATGATCCACGGGAGTGGTCATCACTCAAA
>CAZZMS010000133.1:0-9570 GCA_964655485.1 uncultured Pseudobdellovibrionaceae bacterium
TTGTGCCTTGATGGTTACGATTATGTCGTTGTTTTTTCCCAATGCCTTAAACATGTTTCAATTACAGTTGCAGTCTTCGATGTTTTCGGGGGTGTTGAATCAACAGGGTAACAATATCCCCTATGGTTTGTTTTTGCGGCATTTACGTTACGTGAATCTTATACTCATCTTTGTCGTGCCGGCATTAACTATGCGGCTTTTTGCCGAAGAGAAAAAACTAAAAACCTTCGATCTCCTTCTAACAGCTCCCGTGACAAGTTGGCAGATTGTGGGGGGGAAGCTTCTAGCCGCCCTTAGTGCTGTGCTGTTTGTGATGTTACTGTCTTTCATCTATCCGGCGAGTATGCGGTTTTTTGCCGAATTTTCTTGGAGCACTCTGCTTCTGGCATACCTTGGAATTTTTCTGGTAGCGGCGGTTTATGCGAGCATGAACCTTTTTGCTTCTAGTCTCACTGAAAGCGCCATTGTGGCTTATGTGATGGCCGTGATTTTAAACGTGTTTATTTGGTTTATTGGTATGGGTGTCGATGTGGTGGATTCGAGTGTGGCCCGTGCTATTTTTGAGCATATCTCGCTAAACCAACACTTATCTGCCATGGTGGAAGGAACTTTGCGCACCACGGGACTTGTGTATTTTGCGAGCTTGATTTTCTTATTCGCGTTTTTGAGTGAGCGCGTAGTGGAAAGTGCGCGCTGGCGATAATCTTCAAGGAGGTATGGAATGAGTCGTTGGGGAAAAGTTTTGTGGTTTGTGGCAGGAATGAGCCTAGTGTCCTTTGCCGTGGTTCGATTTCTTCTTGGGGGCTGGGTGCCTTTTTTGTGGGTCGCTCTTGGGCTTTCGGCCGTTAGTGTCGTGGGCGCTTTCTTGGTGGATCGTTCCTTTTATGGGGAGTTTTTTAGCCTCCGCACCACGAAAAAAGGTATGAACATGGGAACCATGATTCTTTTAGTCTTGGTTCTTCTTTCTGCCATCAACGTTTTAAGTGCTCGTCACTATAAAACTTGGGATTTTAGTATTGGGCGTATCAATACCTTATCGGATCAGTCCATTAAACTGGCTGAGTCCTTAAAAGATGATCTTAAAGTCATATACTTTTATCAGGATGGTGCTGAAGGGGTGGTGCAGAACAAGCGGATGTTTATTGATTTGGTTCGCCGCTATCAAGACGTCAATCCCAAAATCAAATTAGAGTTTGTGGAAGTAAACGAACGACCGGATTTGGCTAAAAAATATGATATCACCCGGGGAACACAAACGGTCGTTTTAGAGTATCAAGGGCGTAAAAACACCATCGAAAAAATTGACGAGCAAGAGTTCACCGGAGCTTTAGCCAAGGTTACCCGGGAAAGGGAAAAGAAAGTCATCGTATTGAGTGGTCATGGGGAAGTGGGCTTGGAACCCGCCAAGGACGGACGTAGTCTTTCCGTGTTTAAATCTCTGTTGGAGGGGAACCGCTACAAGGTAGAAAGTTTTTCCTTCACTCAAGCGGCAGTTATTCCTTCGGATACAGATGTTTTGGTGATTTGGGGTCCAAGACAGCAGTTCTTAGATTTTGAAATCAAAGCTGTCATGGATTATCTCAAAAATGGGGGTAGTTTATTGTTGGCCGTTGAAACGGGACATAGAGCCAACACCGAGGAGTTACTCAAGCCGCTCGGTTTGCAAGCCCAAGATAATGTAGTTGTCACGGTATTGGAAACTCCGTTTGGCCGGGCTGTAGATCCTCGGGTAACCCGCGGTACAGATTTTTCCACCAACAGCAGTATCACCAAGCCTTTTGGTAAAGGTGAGGTCACTTTGTTTCGTATGCCGCAAAGTCTGATTAAATCACCTGCAGCCAGCGGTGATTCTTTTAAAGATTTTACTTGGGAAGAGCTGGTTCGCACCAACGCTCAAAGTTTAGCCTTCAAGGATCTTACCTTCAAAGAAGGTAGCGAACAAAGGGGGCCCTTTACTTTGGCTTACGAAGTAAAAGGAAAGCTTCCGGGTGCGGAGAAAAGCTTTGCAGCGGTGGTTTTAGGAGATGAGGATATTTTTACTAACCCATTGCTCTATCAAAATCTGAATCGAGACTTAGCTTTAAATGCAGTTTCCGCTCTAGCCAAAGAGGATAATCTCATCAGTATCACCCCGAAAGAAGTACAAGCGACCACTTTGAATCTGACTGACACGTCCTTTGTGGTACTGATTTTTGCGTTGATTATTCCTTTGCCCGTGTTGTTCTACATTCTGAGCGGAGTTCAATGGTTCCGTAGGAGGAGTGCATGAAAAAAAATCAGGGACTTTGGTGGCTGCTGGGGCTTACCATCGCTGCCGTAGCCTTGAGTGTGTTTGATTTTCAGTGGGAAAAAAAGCAAGAAGAAAAAAAGAAGGAAGAATCTAAGTTATTTGTTGCAAACAAAGACAGCGTGAAACGAATTGTCATCCAGAGCCCAAAAGAAGGCCGGATGGTGCTTGAGAAAAAAAGTGACTCTGTCTCGTGGCGTTTGATTGAGCCCGTACAAGACGAAGTGGATGACAGCCAGATTATTGATTTCCTTGGGAAGCTGGCTGAGGGTAGTTATGAGAAGAAGCTCACCGAAAATCTGGATATGAGCTTTTTTGGTTTCGATAAGACGGGGGATGTAAGTCGTCTAGAGGTAACCTACGCTGATGGGGGAGCGGATAAGACTTGGGTGTATTTACGAAGTGAATTAAAAAATTTCCAAGGGAAAAGTTACCTAAAGCCTGAGACTGAGTCGGTCGTTTATCTGGTGGGTTACGAGTGGGACAGTCTTTTTGATCGCACAGTCTTTAGCTTCCGTAACAAACGGATGTATCGGGGCGAGCTTGTGGCCATTCAATCCATGAAGGTGAATGTGGCGGGAAAAAATCCTAGGTCCTTCATCCTCGAGAAGAAAAACGAACACTGGTTCACTCCGACTTTCCCGGATTGGCGCTTGGATGACAATAAGGTGCGAGAGTTACTGTATGTTTTCACCAACCAAACGGTTTTAGAATATCGTAAGGAGCAAAAACCCAAGGACACTGAGCTTAAGCTCATGGGCCTGTTACCGGCTGCGGTCACTGTGGAGTTAGGTCTAGGCGAAGGGAAAACCTGGAAAGCTCAGTTGGGTGAAGATAAAGATCAGCAATATTTTGTCTTATTGGAGTCCACGGGTCAGGTGGTGCGCATAGCGAATACTGACTATCGTAAATTCAAGGATCTCGAGTGGAAAAAACTACGCGACTTACGTGCCCCCTTTGATTTTCCAGTGAATGATTTAGCCAAGTTGCATGTCCGTCACAAAGAGGATTGGCTGGAGGCGCAAAAAAAAGATGGTAACTGGACCAAGCTTGCGGCAGCTAATAAGGATTTGTCCTTTGATGCAGCAAAGGTCACGCAGCTTATCGATCGCCTGGGTACTCTCACCGTGGAAGAGTTTGGTAGAGATTTAGCTAAGGCTCCTAAAACTTTAGCCAAAGTCATGGCTCAGATCCGTCTCATGAAAGAAAACGATGAGGAGTTATTAAATCTCAAAGCCGGGGAGCCCATGAATTTTGACCTAGGCGGTGGAATTAAAAAGAACCTAGTCCCCGTGGAGAAAGCCGGTGAGAAAGAGCTTTACTGGGTCAGTGAGGTGGATTGGAATAAGCTTGAGATTCCAAAACTATTCGAGATTGTAGCGCCACCCACCGGTGCTAGTTCCACTCAAGAGAACAACAAAGAGGAGACCCCGTCGCCACCTCCTACGCCGGAGAAAAAATGAGCCAGGTTTTTCGTGCCACCTCATGTACGCGTGTAGATCTCGTGGGTGGTACATTGGATCTTTGGCCTATCCACAGCTTTGTAGAGGAGGCTTGGACTCTTAATGCAGGAATTGATATTAAGACTTGGGCCAAACTTCATGTGTTACCGGATGGCGATCCTAGGGTTCGCCTGCGCCCTTTTGAAGGCAGCTGGCAGGAGTTTGCTCACTTAGCGGAGTTTATCGAGCAGGCTGAGGAGTCCACGAAGCTAATTCGGGAACTTCTTTTATCGATGAAACCTCATTTTGGCTTTGAATTGGAATGGGGTTCCTCCTCTCCCGTGGGGGCGGACTGGGCGGCAGTAGTTCTTTACTCGTAAGCTTCGTCAAGGTTTTCGCTCAGGCCATGGGCCTACAAAGAAACATCTACGATTGGATTCACTGGGCTCATAATGTGGAAAGCCGCATTTTGCGGGCTCCGGCAGGAGTTCAAGATTACTACCCTCCTTTTACTGGTGGGGCTTGTCTTATCCATTTTTCTGATCAGGGAACTGATGCCAAGGTGTTACCCGTGAGGGAGTTGGGTCTTCCCCCTTACTCGTTTTTGTCCCACACAGGTCGAGCCCATCACTCAGGAATGAACAATTTTGATGTGCTGACTCGTCTTGTTCGGGGTGATGCGGGAACGTGGCAACATCTTAGAGCTCTGAAAGCCAATGCAGATCGTGTGGTTCAGCACCTGCAGCGTGGAGAGCCCGTGCCTTGGGTAGAGGTTTTCCACAAAGAATACGAGCATCGTTGTGGGTTATCGCCCGCTTTCGGCTCTCCCGAAATCAGTCGGATCGCCGAGCTAGTAACCCGGGCTGATCCTTCCGGGGGAAGTATGGTGAAAATTCTCGGTGCAGGAGGTGGCGGTCTTGTATGGGTTCTTACGGATCAAGCCCACAAGCTGAGTTTACTTAAACAATCCCTAGGTGAGGCGGGATTTGCTCCTCTTGATTTTGCGTGGGTGCCTCCGCTGATCACCGCCTTTCATCTCCCGTATCAGGGAGGTTAAGTGATACCGGAACCAAGTCGATCTCCCTTAAGTTCGCAAAGTTTTATAGGTGTTTCTCTATCCGGAGGCAGGCAAGAGCGTTCTGTGATCTGTGAGCTGGTTGAGTATGAGTATCCGAGAAGGTTAGTGCTTTATACCTTGCTTTCCGCTCAGGATCAGGTGGAGCTGGGAAGTCCTGATGAGTTTTTTATTGATTTTTTAAAACGTAAATCTCCACAAATGATTGTTTTTGATTCTCCTTTGAGCTTGCCTTCGTGTTTTCAATGCCACTGCCTCACTGCGGTGAGTTCCTGCAGTAAGCCTGAGGTGCGATGGTTACTGGCCCAACAATGGGAGAAGCATAAAAAGCCTAGGCGTTACCCGACACCCTACACCCAAAGAGCTTTAGACTTTTTTCTGGAAAATTATTTGGCCGAGAAATTTGAATATGGACATGCCTTAGGGAGTAATTGGGCTCCAATCACTGTAAGAGTGCAGACCTGGCTCCGGTTTTTGGGTGGTTACCCCTTGTTCGAAAGTCCGGTAAAAATCGTGGCTTACTACCTGGGGCGTAGTTTTGGTCTTAACCGCTTGCAGGCTTTGAATCTCTTTTCCTCCACCCAAGGGCTAGAATTGCGTCAGGTCTTTTTAGAGAAGATGCAATCCCGCATGGATCTTTTTTTCTACGAGCGGGATTTGCTTGTTGTGCAAAAAGAACCGCATGCTTTTCAAGCCCTACTAGCTGCCTATATGGGTTTATTGTCGCTTCGCAATCAAGTCGCTAAGTTACCAAATTTTTTAGCTCATGAAAAATGTTTGTTACCTAAGGCGTGTGAGCAAGATTATGTCACTCGTTTAGAAATCGTTCATCCACAAGGAGAGGGAAATGATTAATTTCTTGGTCATGTTTTTCATGGCTTTATTGAGTACATGTACTTCCGGAAAAAAAATGAGTTCATGGGATAAAGCTCTTGAGCAAACCATGGTGGAGTCCGTGTTTGGTCTTGGTGTGGTTCGTTCGCAAGCTGTTTTTGAGTATAAGCCCTCGCTGAGTTACCGCCTAGAGGATGTATTTGTTCACGAGGGACAGGAAGTTAAAGCCGGGCAAAGTCTGGTGAAACTCGAATTAGGCCCTGTGGTTCGTTCACCTATTGATGGTTTAGTCACACGGGTCTTGTTCTTCAAAGGAGAGAGTGTTTTTCCGCAAAGTTTAGTTGTTCGGGTGGAGGATCCCAAGCGCTTATGGATTGATGTGAGTTTAGATCAAAAAAGTTTTGCTAAGGTGAAACCTGGACAAAAAGTGGATGTGCGGATTGAGGGATTTAGTGAGCGATGGACGGGGGAGGTGCTTAGTCGATTTTTCTACGAAGGCCAATTTTATGTGCGGATAACAGCCAAGGATCTCGACCGTTTTGGTGTGTTGCCGGGAATGAGTGCAGAATGTGTTATTGAAGTGGGAAGATTTGACAAAGCTCTGGTGGTTCCCCTAGCGGCTGTGCAAGAGGGGGGATTGGTGCGTAGGCGAAGAGGGGGAAAAGAGAGCGTGGTGAGTGTACAGCTTGGGGTGCGCAGTGACTCTTGGGTGCAGGTCCTTTCGGGGGATGTACAAGTAGGTGATGAAGTGTTTGTGGAGAAAAAATAAGCTAGGTCGGGTTGAGATATGTGGTTTTTGGCTTTAAGACAGCTTTTATCGCGCAAGAAGCAATCCCTTATTATTTTGCTTGGTATTGCCATTGGGGCTGCGGTTTTCATTTTTATTAGTTCCACACAACTGGGTTTTCGTCGTTATATGATTTCTGAGCTTATTGATAACGGTGGTCATATCAAAGTCAGTGCGCAAGACGAGTTACTGGATGAAGCCTGGGTCAATCGTGAGTTTCCGGAGGATCTCTTGCGGGCTTGGGTAACCCCTCCTTCGGGTGTGCGTGGTAACAAAGTGATTCAAAACCCCGCCGATTGGTATGCTGTTTTAAAAAATTACCCGAGAGTGAGGTCTTGGAGTGGTATTCTCGAGCGACCAAGTTTGATTCGCGTGGGGAATCAGTCTCAACAGCTCAATCTCATAGGTGTGGATCCGCTCAAGCATGTCGCGACCACTCGGTTTGATCAAAAGTTGCAAAGTGGAAAACTCCAGTATCTGTTACCCGATAGCCCCACGATTATTCTGGGTTCCGTTCTTATGGAACGTTTGGGTCTAAAGCGCGGTGATCTGGTCCAGGTTGCTGGCCAAAATGGAAATTGGATCCCTTTTCGAGTCGTGGGAGTGTTTTCCACGGGAGCTAGAGGCCAGGATAAAACCATAGCTTACGCCCATATCGGTCAAGTGGGGCGGCTTTTTGAAAGCACTGGCCAGGTGAGCTCTTTGATTATTCGTTTGCAGGGAGAAGCTGAGGCTAAACAGTGGGCTGGTCGCCTGAGGCAATTTTTTTCCGATAAAGTGGAGAGTTGGGACGAGGCTAATGCCCAGTTTCTTGAGATGACGAAGACTCAGGATGTCACTCGTTATCTGATTACAGGAGGGATGATTCTTGTGGTGGCTTTTTCCATCTACAATATTCTCTCGATTATAGTGAATCAAAAGCGGCGAGAAATCGCTATTTTGAAGGCCATGGGATACAGTAACCCGCAAATTCTTAAGCTGTTTCTCTATCAGGGTTTGAGTCTGGGCTTGATTGGGGCTTTTCTTGGTTGTGTTCTCGGGGCCTTTGTCTCGGTGTTTTTTATTGATAAATTAAAAACTCTTTGGAAGTTGCGCTTAGATATTCCTTTGGATCCCTGGGTTTTCATGCAGAGCTTTCTATTGGTGACAGGCTCGAGCGTTCTTGCCAGTTTGCTACCCGCTTGGACAGCCGCCCGCATGAACCCGGTAAATATCATTAAAGAAGAGGGTTAAACTTGTGATTGAAGCTGTTGAAATTACAAAACAATTCAATCCTCTCGATGCGCCAGTGATTAAGGGGGTAAGCTTTCAAATCGCACCAGGGGAGTTCGTGTCCATTTGGGGGCGTTCGGGCTCGGGAAAAACGACTTTACTTTACATTTTATCTACTCTTGATCGGCCCACCTCTGGTGATCTGCGTTACCATGGTCAATCAGTCACAGCGATGAGTGAGTCCGAAATTTTGGCCCTACGTAACCAAAAAATGGGTTTTATTTTTCAATTCCACTATTTACTGGGTGAGCTCAGTGCTTTGGAAAACGTTCTGTTACCAGCAAGAAAACAAGGTCTACATCGGCTTAAGCGAGCCGAGGCAGAACATCTCTTGGCGCAAGTGGGCTTAGCGGAAAAACGTCATCGCTTACCTAGCCAGCTTTCTGGGGGAGAGCAGCAAAGAGTCGCCATCGCCCGCGCTTTGATCATGAATCCCGAATATATTTTTGCCGATGAGCCGACGGGCTCTTTGGATACCGCGAATGCAGAGCGGGTGATGGAGCTCTTGCGTGAGCGTCATGAGAAGCAAAAAACGACGCTTATTCTCGTCACTCACGAGGAGGACTTTGCCAAACAAGCCCAGCGTCGCATTGTGCTTAAGGACGGTTTTATTTTACATGATGAAACCTTGTCACCGCATCCTTGAAGGACATTCTCAAGTTCCAATTCTTGCTTTTGTGCCTGAGTCTTTATAGCCTAGGTCCATGACAAGATGGGAATCATTCTTAGAGCAAGTTACTGGTAGCGATTTATCCTCAGGCCTTAGTCTAATTTTCTTATTTGTTTTGAGTGTCTTAGTTGTTTTTCTGCTGGAGCTAGTGCTTCGATTTTTAGGACATCGCCTACAATGGCTATCACAAAAAACGAGTTTTCAATGGGACGACTATGTGGCCGAATTGCTCCTTGGGGTCAAATGGTGGTTCTTATGGCCCTGGGTATTTTTCATTCTCTACGAGAGCCTCCATTTGGGTTTTGGGGGAGCTTTTTGGGTCAAGGCGATTTTGATTGTTCTCACCACGACTCAGGTGGGAGTATTTGGATTTTTGGCCATCAACCGCTGGCGCAAAAATTACGTGGAGAGGCTAAAAACGGAGGATCCCTCCAAAGCGGCGGGAGTGGATTTAGTCAGTAAAATATTGCAAATGTTACTCGTGCTTATCGTGGCCCTTCTTGCCCTGGATAATCTAGGGGTGGATGTTAAAAGTCTTATTGCCGGTTTAGGTATTGGCGGGATTGCCATTGCCCTAGCGGCTCAAAACATTCTAGGGGATCTTTTGGCCTCGATTTCCATTATTTTTGACAAGCCCTTTGTGATTGGAGATTTCATCACGGTGGGTAACGAACAAGGCACGGTGGAGCATATCGGAATTAAAACCACACGGATTCGAGCGATCTCTGGTGAGGAACTGGTATTTTCCAATAAAGATCTATTAGAAAGTCGGATTCACAATTACAAGCGTATGCAGAAGCGACGGATTTCGCATGTTATTGGTTTGCCTTACAATACTCCTACGGAGACCTTGCGCCAAATGCCTGAGATATTAAAATCCATCATTTCTCGATATTCACATCTCGAGTTTCAACGGGCTTATTTTAGAGAGTTTGGAGAAAGCTCCTTGAATCTTGAGCTGGTTTATTACGTCCACCATCAGGATTGGCAATTTGCCACGGAATGTATTCATCGTGTGTTGAGTGATATTTTCGAAGAGTTACCTAAACGCGGGATCGACTTTCCTTTTCCCACGCGAACTTTACACGTCGCCTCTTGGCCCACATCTCCTGCCCCAGTTTCTGCTTCTGCAAATCAGTCAGCTCAGGAGTTGTCTCCCGGATGAAGCGGATTTTATCAGGGTTGAGTTGGGTTCTTCTAAGT
>CAZZMS010000134.1:0-10090 GCA_964655485.1 uncultured Pseudobdellovibrionaceae bacterium
TTGGTAGGCGGCAGGTTAAGGAGGGGATAAGGGACAGGGGTAGGCATGAGTAACAAAGATCCGAAGGAAAAAACCTCTCCGGATTTTTCAACAGATAACAACTGGTTGGCCCGGGCCCATCGAACCGGCCACAGAAGAAAAAGGATCAAAAAATAAAGACCTTGAGTTTTTCGCATAAGCTGTCACTGCATAGCCGTCATGGAGTGAATTTTTTCCTCTAGCTCTAGGGCAGTTTTTTGTACTTCAGGCAAGTGAGAAAAATGCTCTTTGAGAGTGCTGATAAACATTAAGGCCTCTTCTAACTGACGCATGGACATCAAGACCTCACTCATCTTGAGCAAGGAATAAGCGGCATAATCGGAGTCAGGAGCCTGTCTCAAAATCTGCTGATAAGACTCAAAAGCGGCGTCCCAATTTTTTGCTTTCAGTTGGCAATCCGCTTTGAGGAAGATGATTTGAGTCCAGTGTGGAGATTGCGAATAATGAGAGTGAAATTCATCCGCAGACTGAATCACCTGCTCACAACGCTCCTCTCGATAGGCCCGCAAGATCTCCTCTTTCAGGCTCTGCCCCACCCACTCCTCGGGGAGGCGCAGGGCCTGCGCCGGATATCGCGTGGCTTTTAGTGCCCGTCGGTCATCGTTTTCAAATTGTAACCAAGCCAGGAATTGGTCGCGTTTTTTGATTTCTTGCTGCAAGGAGCGCAGTTCAATTTTGACAAACTCAGCTTCAGAGAAACGAATCTCAAAAAGAAAACTAAACGCCAAAAGAAGGCTTGAGATAAGTAACAGGCTCGTCACCCACAAAACCGATCGCATATGAGAATGATCGGCAAAAAAAAGACAAAGCATAGCCATAAACTCGACCTTAGTTGTGAGTCCATATTAATTCCTCGACCTAAAGCCTAAACTCAGGTTGACTGTTTTGGCCAAATAGGATTTTCTCTTGGCCATGAAAAAAAAAGTTTCTCCCAAGTCTACTTCATCGCGAGCTGAGCAAGAGTTAGCCCCTCTTAGTCTAGGCCGCCAAGTTCCCTACGAGTTCCATTATAATCCCAAGCTCCTTGAGGCCATTTCTAACACGCATCCCGAGCAGATTGCATGGCATAGCTTTATTTGTACCGAGTTTACCTCCCTTTGCCCCAAGACGGGTCAACCGGACTTTGCGAAAATTTTTATCCAATATATTCCCCATAGGTTTCTTGTGGAAAGCAAAAGTCTCAAGCTGTATCTGTTCAGTTACCGTAACCATGGAGGTTTCCACGAGGACTGTGTACAAAGTATAGCAGAAGATCTGCAAGGCTTAATTCAAGCTCACTACCTAGAGGTCATTGGTGAGTTCACACCCCGAGGAGGAATTGCCATTTTCCCCTATGCGCAACGTTATCAAAAACCTTGGTCCTCTTTCGCCAAAGAGCGTCTTTTGCACTACGCTCCCGGGAAATACACCATGGAGTTGGGGCGGGTGTATTAGGTGTATCGTCCGGAGGCCTTAAGCACGATGGCTAGCCAAGGTCGCTAGTCCGCCGCAGCTTACGCTACGGAGGGCGCCCCCTGTCGAAAGAAAAAGCCCAAAGATTTGAGAGACAATAAAAAGCGAATGAATCACGATGAACTCAGTCATGAAACCTGCTTAACGAAGACTAACGGAAGTTTTCAAGCTCGGTGAGGCGAACGCCCTAGAATCGCAGTTATCTTCTCTCGTCCTGCAGAGTGCTCAAAGCCGCATGAGTGAACACCAAGGCCCCGTACAAGGGGGCAAACAAGGAAAGAACCGGCATATACGAAAGAACTGCTACCACGAGCCCCAAGGCAAACAAACTTCCCTTATGCCGCTTTTGAAAATCGCGAATCTGCGGTGGAGGTAGATATTGCGATAGGACATCATAGGTAAAGACCCGTCGATTGTAGGAGGCCACCAAGACAATAGGTAGAAACACCTGCATACCCGGCAATAACCAAAGGGGTAAAGTTAAAACAAAAATCAGAATAAACATCAAACTGTGAAATATACTGTTACCCATCGCGCGCCAGGCGCCGCCACGCACGCGAATGAGATGAGGATAGGATTTCTGCCCCACGAAATCCACAAGGTAATTCATAACAAAGGTGGAAATAAAAAAGACATAAGTGAGATAACTCAGGGGTAAGAACAAAGCGACTAAAGACACAATGGCCAAAATCAGAGGAATATGACCCAAGTCAGTCACACCGATGAGGTTCATCACCCAAAGAAAAATATCCGAACCCACCAAGTAATCGCGCATCTTTTGTGCCCACTCCCAAGCAAAAAACCAAAAGATACTAAACCATATGAGCACACTCACCAAAGGGGTTAAAAGTAAAAGCAGTAACACCTTGGGATGAAATAGATCGCGTAAAGATAACCAAAGAGCTTTGGATATTTTCACTCAACCCCCCTGCTCATGATCTCCATGATTTTTTTTAACAAAACTCGGAAAAAATCTTTTGCCAAACCTCGGGAGGCCCTCTGAGTTCCTCATCAGAAAACTCACGGAAGGCTCGCCTCTCATCAAGTTCTAAAACCTCAGGCAGAGTCGCACTGGACTCTTCGTCCACATAAAAAAGCCCGGTAAGCACTCGGCCTTCCTCGCGGCTACGATGAATTCGGGCTATAGCCCCTAGGCGATCCCTAACGTCATGACCCTCTTCAATTTTTTCCAGAGTTAATAAGCTTCCATCATGAAAACGAATCACTTGTTTGCTCCCAGGAGCATAGTCCACCTGCACGGACTCCTCTGGCGGGATGAAGCCCAACTCATGGAGACGAACGTCATGTTCTTTCATGTAAGAAAAACTCTTGGTGGAACCATCGTGATTGTTGAAAGTCACACAAGGAGATATGACATCAATAACCGCTAGTCCTTTGTGCTTTACCGCTGCCTTCAGTAAGGCCACCATCTGCTTCATGTCCCCGGAGAAACTTCGGGCCACAAAACTGGCGCCCAAATCCAAGGCCATAGAACAAATATCAATGGTCTCAAAGGGATTGGTTTCACCCGTTTTTAAGCGCGAGCCCTTGTCACTGGTAGCAGAAAACTGTCCCTTGGTGAGCCCATAGACCCCGTTGTTAGCCACGACATAGACCATGGGAACATTACGTCGTACTAAATGCGCAAAGCCACCTAGTCCAATGCTGGCCGTATCCCCATCTCCACTGATACCTATGTGCAGTAGCTTCGGGTTGGCCACTTTACTGCCCGTGGTCATGGGAGCCATTCTTCCGTGAATGAAGTTAATCCCAAAGGATGTACCCAGAAAATAGGCCGGAGTTTTCGAGGAGCAGCCAATCCCGCTAGTTTTCACGACGTCGTAGGGAGAGACACCTAGCTGATACAAAGCGGTCACAATGTGACTTGTAATCTGATCGTGACCACAACCAGTGCACAAGGTTGAGGGAGAACCCTGATAGTCTTTTTTGCTTAACCCGATTCGGTTAATGTCTGCATTAGGCTTGGTTTCCATACCATTTTCCTTAGTTTATCGAAGAGTCCTCAAGGCTATCTGGTCATTGAGTACCGGCACCCTCAAGACCAGCCTCTTTCTTTTTGCCAAACGGGCTCAAACACGGCTTCCGCAGGGATAGGAGTGCCGTCATAGTGGCGCAAGGAGATCAGCTTTTCATGATATTGCGGGAACTCCATACGCAAAAGCCGGTACATTTGCCCATCTCGGTTTAAATCCAACACATAAATCCGCTCCAGCCGACGCAAAAAAGACTCCAAAGAGGCAGTGAACGGTAGAGCACGGATCCGCAATAAATGGGGGTGAATCCCCTGAGCAAGTAACATATCCCGAGCCTCCTCCACCGTCGGTCCACTGGAGCCGTAGTAGATAATTCCCACCGCGTGTTGCCCATTTTGCTCAATCGCTTCGGGAACCAAGGAACGCGCTGTGACCCACTTTTTGGCAATCCGATCTACCACCGCTTGGTAATCAGGACCTTTCTCCGTGTAGCGCCCCCAGGCATCATGCCCCGAGCCTCGCGTGAGGTAGGCGGCCTTAGGATGTGGTGTCCCAGGTAAAGCGCGCGGAGCAACTCCGTCTCCATTTTCGTCAAGATAGCGCGCATAATTTCCCCTTTCTGCGATATCAGCCGCAGTCACCACTTCCCCCCGGTTTAAGGGCTGCTCCGGTAAATCCCATCGCGGCACACTCCACAGATTCATTCCAATATCCAAATCTGAAAGGACAAACACCGGGGTTTGAAGTTGATCAGCGAGATCCAAGGCATGTCCAGCAAATTCGAAGCACTCCTTGGGGTTACCCGGTAACAGCACCGGATGCATAGTATCCCCATGGCTAGCGAATAGCGCAGAAAATAAATCCCCCTGAGCCGTACGCGTGGGCATTCCCGTAGAAGGCCCTACGCGCTGAACATCCCAAATAACAACCGGAACTTCAGCGTAGTAGGCAAATCCTACCGCCTCTTGCATCAAAGACACTCCAGGACCTGAGGTCGCCGTGAATGCTCGCGCCCCCTGCCAACCTGCCCCAATGGCCATAGAAATAGCGGCAAGCTCATCCTCGGCTTGGATGACCGCATAAGACCGGGGTTTTTGCGGTCTCACTTGCGACACCCAACGCGAGAAAGCATCCACCAAAGAGGTCGAAGGAGTAATCGGATACCAAGAGGCAAAACTGGCACCCCCGTAAATTAGCCCGAGGGCTGCTGCATTGTTACCGTCAATAATGAGCAAGTCTTGGTTATGGTGAGTTTTTTGCACGCCAAAGACAAAGGGTTTTTCTAAAACTTGCTCTCTGGCCCAATGGAGCCCCAGCTCAAACGTTCTAAAGTTACTTTCAAACACACTGGCTTTGCCGGCGAACTGATCTTGTATAGCCACTTTGACTAAGTCAGGATCCAATCCTAAGTAATGGGTAAGCACGCCCACGTATAACATATTGGCTAGGAGCTTTTTAATTTTCACTTGATCTGTGGCTTGATCCACGAGACGACGCACGGGGATAGGAATGTGGGTAACATCTTGACGGCGCTCTAAGCCTACTGGCCATGGAATATCCTCATTATAAAAAAAGTAACCCTCAGGTAACACTAAGTGATAGTCTTCTTGAAAGGTCTGGGGGTTCATGGCCACACTGATCTGCGGTCTAGCCCGTCTCGCTTGGTAAGCCTGGGGATGGGCGCGAATCCAAAACCAAGTGGGGAGACCTGCGATGTTCGAAGGAAACACATTCTTCCCAGCCACCGGCACACCCGTACGAAATAAGCTCTTGAGCAAGATGGTATTAGCCGATTGACTACCACTTCCGTTGACCGTGGCGACTTGAATAACAAAATCATTGTAAATACGTTTCTCATTTGGGGCTTTTTCGCCATTTCTCATAGGAACTTTAGCATCGATAAAATCCCAGTTTTTGTCAAAAAAACCGACTTGCGTCAGGATGCGCCTTTTTTGCCAAAAGAAAGAAAAATATCTAAGATTAAAAAACTAACGCCAGCTAATAACAAAATCCTCCAAGGCCTCATCCCTGCAAAGGGACAAGCCGGAGCGAGGGCTCTGCCCTCGAAAAAAGGAAGGAGTAACTATGGCCCCAAGTTTTCAAGGTCCTGATTTTCTCCAGTTAGACTCTTGGTTTTCCCCTGAGGAACTCGAGATTCGTCAAGTCGTCAGACAATTTGTTGATAAACAGGTTCTTCCCATCATCGCGACCTGCTATGAAGAGGGCCGCTTCCCCCGTGAACTTATCCCCCAGCTTGCTGAACTGGGGCTTTTGGGAGCGAGCATTCAAGGCTATGATTGCGCAGGGCTCAATCCCACGGCCTATGGTCTGATCATGCAAGAACTTGAACGTGGCGATAGTGGCATTCGTAGTTTTGTGAGTGTTCAAGGTTCTTTATGCATGCATCCTATCGCCCGCTTTGGAACTGAAGAGCACAAAAAAAAATATCTTCCCAAAATGGCACGGGGAGAACTCATTGGTTGCTTTGGCCTCACGGAAGCAGATTTTGGCTCAAATCCTGGAGGTATGCGTACCCGTGTGCGTAAAGATGGTAACCACTGGGTACTCAATGGTAGCAAGATGTGGATCACCAATGGAGGAATTGCAGATCTGGCGATTGTTTGGGCTAAAAATGAAGACGACAAAGTCATTGGTCTGATTGTAGAAAAAGGCACTCCCGGTTTTAGTGTGACGAATATTGAGAAAAAGTTTTCTCTCAAGGCCTCAGTCACTTCGGAGTTGCACTTCCAAGACTGTAAAGTCCCTCTGAGCCAGACTCTACAAATAGAGGGCTTACGCGGACCTTTTTCGTGTTTAAACGAGGCCCGCTTCGGAATTTCTTGGGGTGCCGTGGGGGCCATGATAGCTTGTTACCAAGAAGCTCTCACTTATGCCAAAACCCGCATTCAATTTGACAAACCCATTGCAAGCTTCCAGTTAGTGCAAGCCAAGTTAGCGAATATGCTCACAGACTTAACCCAAGCGCAGCTCCTGGCTTACCATGTGGGTCGCTTAAAAGATAAGGGACAAGCCATTCCTCAACAAATCTCCATGGCCAAAATGAACAACGTTTCTAGAGCTTTGCAAATCGCACGCACAGCGCGCGACATTCTGGGCGCTTCGGGAATAACATTTGAATACCAAGTGGGTCGTCACTTGCTCAATCTGGAGAGTGTCAACACCTACGAAGGCACGGAAGATATTCACCGCTTGATATTAGGGGCACATATTACCGGTATTGAGGCCTATCGGTAACTACAGAGCCTCGATCCAGATCGATGCGGGGGGCATGGGCGGGGTTTCTCGCTTTCTTTGGGCAGGAGGCCTGTTGACCGGAGCGAGTTTTTTTTCCCATCGAAGTTGAATTTCGTTGGGCCCCCGTCGAAGAGGGATATGGTCGGTCCACTGACCTCCGGAGGAGTCCTCAAATAAAGTTGCATCATAGGATTGGGTAATGTTACTCACCTCAGTAAGCCGCCACGTGTTGGCAGGAAGACGAATTTGTACGCGCCTCTGTCTTACTACCCACCGCTTATCCGCTATAGCATCAGGCTTCCGCCCAACATCCTCTACCGGGAGATTGAGAATAAAAGAGCCCGGTAAAATTTCCTCCCCATCCCTTTCTGCAAGGTGAGATTGTGGATCGCGCATACTGGCGGAACCCTGAGTAAGAGCAGGCCACCAATCGATGACCTCTCGAAAAGCAACCAATGACAAAGCAACAAAAAAAGCCACAACCAGCACTCGGCCCCACATACACAGAATAGGTCGTCAAATTTTTGACACCCTATAGGGCCAAGCCCAAAAAACTAGACTCAAAATTAGGCTGATTTTTTATTTTGTAACCAAGCGGGATGTGGCTCAATCCAAGGCAGTCGAATAGAAAAGCGAGTGCCTTGACCGCGCTGAGTATCAATCTTAATGTGCCCACCCAACTGCACAATTGCTTCTTTCACTGCGTCCAAGCCCACCCCTCGCCCAGACCACTCTGTAGCCTGATCTTTGGTGGAAAAACCGGGGCTAAAAAGACTGTCTAGTAGTTGCTCCTCAGTCCAGCTTGCGGTATCCACTCCCATCTTCGCCCACTTAGTGCGAACTCCATCTAAATCAACACCACGGCCATCATCACTAAGAGACAACAACAAGTCAGAGTCGCTCCTCTCCACAACAATTTCGACTCGCCCTTGGGGCGGCTTGTTACTCTGCTTGCGCTCCTCAGGCGATTCAATACCGTGGTCGGCCATATTGCGCACGATATGAACCAGTTGCGCTAAGACATTCTCATAGGCTGACGGCCAAATTTTCGTGTAAGCCCCATGGATCTTTATGGGTAACACTTGTTTCGAAAGTTTTTTGGCCACTTCGACCCAGGCTTCATTAAGCGACTGTAGGTACTCCCCGATAGGCTCATAAATAAACTGATTGCAAAAACTCCCATACAAAGCTGGCCAAGGACGTAACTGCTCGGCGAACTCAAGCAAGCGATATTCTGATAAAGTCTTTTTTCTATCGTCGAACTCTAAACGTTCCAACAAACCCAAGCTCTTAAGCTCGTCTTGTTGCTGAACAAAAACCTGCTCAATTTCGCAAACAAGGTGCGAAAGATCTACACCAGCTTCTGTGGAGTTGCTCTGCCAAGCCTGCAAAAGCCCCTCCGCCTTATGGCAAATCTCTGCCAATTGATATAAAGAAAATTGCGCTGCCCCTCCCTTTAAACTGTGTAGGGCACGAAATAACGGATCGTACTCTTTTTCAGGACGATTCGCTAGCGCACGAAGTTGCTCTAACCAGTCTTTAGCTTCCTTCATAAAAAGCGCAAATGACTTAGGATTTTGTACGACTTTAAGCACCAACTGCGAGTAAGCCTTCTGTCTGGCAGCTTCTTGTTGAGCCAAGACCACTTCGGTTTTGTCGCTTACCACAACAATGAGAGATTGAATCACTTCAGAATCCTCGTCACGAAGAGCCTGGTAACTTAACTCAATAAACCGCTCGCCTGAGTGATGATACCGACTGGGTCCAAGAGGGGCGAGATCCTCAAACGGTAACATTTCTTGAAAAACTGTTATAAGCCATTTTTCTACTTTTTGGCTCTCCACTGCATCCAGCCCCAAGGCCTCAGCGAAGTTCAGACCACGAGTATCTTTTTCTAACAAGGCTTAACAGGAGCGCGTAACACCAGGTAACACCCGCTCCGTGGAATCCACCATGAAAAAGCCGTCCTTTAGGTGGTCCGTCGGATCTTCCATATCACGATAGGCTCGCCGCAACTCTTGGGTCCGTTCTTCTACTTTTTGCTCAAGTAATCGCGCATACTGATCTAGCTCATGCTTGGCTTTTTCTAGCTCCTTGACGTATTGTTCTTTCTGCTCCCATTCCTTTTTGTACTTAGCCTGCAAGGTAGCTTCTAAAGTCACATCCCGAGTATACACCAAATAGGTCCCAGCCATCTCGCGAAATGGCTGAAAGGATACCTGTATACGCTTCATCTCTGGATTGTCGGGTACATGAAAATCAACTTCTTGATAACCACTTGGAGCAGCCAGTGAGGGCAGCTGATTGAGAATATCCAGAGGTTGGGACAAAATGAACCACTCATTCCAGCGCTTGCCTGAACGTAAAATACGTTTCACCGTAGAGCCTAGCAGCCAGGCTGCAGACTCGTTCAAATACAAAATTTCAAGGTTTTGATTCACTAAAAAAGTAGGCTCTAACAAAGTATCAAAGTACTCTAATTCCATATACTGAAAGCATCGGCACTTGCGACCCAAATCCCTACGCGCAGGAAGGAAAAAATCGACTTGAGTCTGGTCCTGCTAGGGACTATCCATAATGAGACGATAGACCCGAAGTCTAAGCTCTCGATTCGTGGAAAGCTTGTACTGTTCTTCGTGAAGCACGTGAGGATACAAGCTTACCAAAACCCGGCCTTCACCAGAGTAACGCACGGAAGCACATCGCTCATCACAGCGCTCACCGTTAAGCTCTAATACAAGTTCGTTCGCACGCAGGGGAACAGGTAACTCCCACTCTTCCAAGACCATATCACGAGCTAGCTCTTTGTGTTGATATCGCACCCGAATTTCGCTCTTGGAACGGGGGGGACGGTCCCACACCAAACGATTCCACAGCAGCTTGAAACCCTGCTGAACCTTTTGTCCATTCAACCACACCTCCAATCGTTCTGGATCGATCTCATGATCGCTTAACACCCATTCTCTTTGGTATTCTTTCCGCCCCTCAGGCAGGTTACTTTGAATGGAACCTACGCGGATTTCATAGCCAGACTTGCGGCTTTTAAGCTGGATCCGCCGTTGCGACAAGGGAAGATTCGGTTTGAGCTCTTCGTAATCATCGACTACGAAACTCACATGGTAAGTGGTTAAAATATTACGTAAAATACGGTTTAAAACTGTATCCAGATTGATCCTGCCACTCACCCAATCACTGAAAAGAAAAAACTCGCCTTGGCTTTTCGTCACAATAGAATCATAAGTTACCCAACGATTATTTTCACGGACTCGAAATGGACGATTGTAACCAGGAAGATCAGGCGTCACCGCAAACACCTTCATACCCGATTGTTCAATCGCCTGGTGTACTTC